>JANQRD010000033.1 GCA_028284725.1 Allomuricauda sp.
CATAGACCACATCCAACTGCAATTTGGTAAGTTCGTACCCAACGTTCTTGGCTCTATAGGCCAAAGCTGCTCGGCCACTTCTTGCGGTCAATACGATAGAAGATTCACTTACACCGACATCCTTGGGATCGATGATTTCATAAGTTTCACGTTGTTTGATCACTCCATCTTGATGTATCCCAGAGCTATGGGCAAACGCGTTCGAGCCTACAATGGCCTTGTTGGGTTGCACGGGCATTCCCATTTTTTGTGACACCATTTGACTGGTATCCAATAAAAGCCTGCTATTGATATCGGTATCAAGATTTAGGTAGGGATGCTGTCTCAAAATCATGACAACTTCTTCCAGCGAAGTGTTTCCTGCACGTTCCCCAATACCGTTAATGGTGCATTCAATCTGACGGGCACCATTGATTACTCCTGAGATGGAATTCGCGGTAGCCAACCCCAGATCATTATGGCAGTGGCAGGATAGAATGGCCTTATCGATGTCCTTGACGTTTTCCTTGAGATATTTCATTTTGGCACCATACTCCTCAGGAAGGCAATAACCTGTCGTATCAGGAATATTAAGTACTGTAGCTCCTGCTTTAATTACGGCTTCACAAACTTGGGCTAAAAAATCATTATCGGTTCTTCCAGCATCCTCGGCGTAAAACTCAACATCCTCCACAAAGGTCTTGGCGTAAGCCACCGCTTCAACAGCGCGCTCAATAATCTTATCCCGAGTGGAGTTGAATTTATATTTGATATGGGAGTCGGAGGTTCCAATTCCCGTATGGATTCTCGGCTTTTTTGCTACCTTGATGGCCTCTGCCGCAACCTCAATGTCCTTTCTTACAGCACGGGTCAAGCCACAAACGGTCGCATTCTTGACTAATTTTGCAATTTCGTGGACTGATTTAAAATCCCCTGGGCTTGAGATGGGAAAGCCAGCTTCGATCACATCAACCCCCAATTCATCCAATCGTTCAGCAATGACCAGCTTTTGTGTTGTATCCAACTTGCAACCCGGAACTTGTTCGCCGTCCCGTAGTGTTGTGTCAAAAATTTGTACCTTATCTTTACCCATTATTTTAGTCAGTTTTATCTAAACTATACGAAGATATGGCAGGAGATGCCGGAAACTGGAAAACACTAAAATCGGTTACAATGTTAAATTGTGTTTCAATGTCATTAACAAATTGAAATACAAGGGGTTAATTAATTTTTTTTACGATGACAAATGTCCATAAAGACACCTTGTTCGTGTTGATCAAATCACTCTCCAAATCGGAAAAACGTCAGTTTAAACTATATGTGGGTCGTTTGGGGGTGAATACTGATGCTAAATTTTTGGCGCTCTTCAATCTTTTGGACAAGATGAGAACCTATGATGAACGCCAGATTTTGGACAGTGGAATTGTAAAAAAAGCGCAGCTTTCGAATCTCAAGGCACATTTGTACAAGCAAATTTTAGTAAGCCTTCGGTTGAATCCAGTAAACCAAAACATCAGGATTCAGATCCGGGAACAGTTGGATTTTGCAACTATCCTTTATCAAAAAGGCCTGTACAAACAGAGCCTCAAAATTCTCGACAAGGCCAAAAACTTTGCAATTGAAAATGAGGAAAAGAATGTGGCGTACGAGATTGTTGAGTTGGAAAAGATCATCGAGACGCAATACATCACCCGGAGCATACCCGATCGAGCGGATGAATTGGCAGTTCAGGCGAAAGAGCTTTCGGCACACAACGTGATGACAAGCAAGCTTTCGAATTTGTCCTTGCAACTTTACGGAATGATGCTGAAAGTGGGCTATGTGCGCAATGATGAAGACTTACAGAAGGTGAAGAGCTATTTCGAAGCCCATCTACCGGATTACAACCTTGACGATTTGGGGTTTCGTGAAAAGCTATGGCTTTACAAGGGGTATTTGTGGTACAGTTTGTTGACCCAGGATTTTTTGTCCTCCTACAAATATGCCAGCAAATGGGTGGATCTTTTCTACGAAAATGAGGAAATGATCAATCTTAACCCTGTGTTTTATCTAAAGGGCAACCACTATTTGTTGGAATCGCTGTTTTTCGTGAAGTATAGCTCACAATTCAAAGATACCTTGGAAAAGTTGGAAAGGCAGGTAAACAGTCCAAGCTTTCCACAGAATGATAACATCAGTTCCCTGGCTTTTTTGTATATCAACTCCAACAGGTTGAACCTTCATTTTTTGGAAGGAACCTTCAACAAAGGGTTGTATTTGGTCAATATTATTGAATATGGCATAAAGAAGCATCGTTCAAGAATCGATGAGCACCATATCATGCTGCTTTACTACAAGATAGCATGCCTATATTTCGGTAATGGGGACAACAAGAATTGCATCGAATATCTCAAACGGATCATCACCAATAAGAACTTAAAAATGCGTGAAGACCTGATGTGCTTTGCCCGAGTGCTAAGTTTGGTGGCACATTACGAAGCCGGCATGGATTATCACCTTGAAGTACAACTTAAAAGTACCTATAAATTCTTGTTGAAAATGAACGATTTGCATGCCGTTCAGAAAGAGATGATTAAGTTTTTGCGAAGTCTTGGGGATATTTACCCCAGTGAGCTTAGAAATGAGTTCCAAAAACTATACAACGAACTAAAAAAGTATGAAAATCACCCTTATGAAAAAAGGGCCTTTTTGTACTTGGACATTCTTTCGTGGTTGGAGAGTCACCTACAGAACAAACCTGTAGCACAAGTGATTCGTGAAAAGGCCATGGCAGTTACGCGCTAAATGCAAGCATCCCAGAGGGGATCGTTTGGAGGTGGTGCCACAAATTTGAGAGGTTCCTTTTTTACTGGATGTACCAGTTCCAGACTTCGGGCATGCAAATGTATGCCGCCATCTCTGTTGCTTCTGGCTGCTCCGTACTTTAAATCTCCTTTGATGTAGCCCCCAACAGCTGCCAATTGCGCCCTAATTTGATGGTGTCTTCCCGTTTCCAAATCGATTTCCAATAGGTAGTGGGAATCCAGCTTTTTTAAGATTTGGTAATGAAGCACCGCTTTTTTACTGTTAGGCACTTCTTGCAGGTGTGCATACGACTTATTCTGCTTTGGATTCCGTACCAACCAGTGTGTCAATGTTCCGCTTTCTGCTTTAGGTGGATTTTTCACTACGGCCCAATAGATTTTTTTGGTTTTTCCTTCGGAAAATAGTTTGTTGAGACGGGGCAAGGCTTTGGAGGTTTTTGCGAAAAGTACCACTCCAGTGGTCGGCCGATCCAATCGATGCACCACCCCTAAGTACACGTTGCCTGGCTTATTGTATTTTTCTTTGAGGTAAGATTTTACAATTTCGCTTAAAGGAACATCCCCTGTTTTATCACCCTGAAC
>JANQRD010000099.1 GCA_028284725.1 Allomuricauda sp.
GGGTTTGCGGAGGGTCTTTGCGGTTTCGGGAAGGGATTTGGTCTCCAAATCGTCCAAAAACTGTTTCTTTATGGTGAAATCCCTACCACTTAGATTGACGACAGCTTTTCCTTCTGCCTGAATCTCCTCGATTCCACTTTTCAACAGATGTTTTACATGAATTGGATTCGAAGGTGCTCCAATCGTTGCAATCGCCTGAATACTGGCAATCTCCTTAGCTGCAAATATGGATGCTGCTCCACCCAAAGAATGCCCAATGATAAGGGTCGGGGCTTTATAGTTTTCCTGAAGAAAGTCTGCTGCCGCAACCAAATCTTCTACATTTCCCGAGAAATTGGTATCGGCAAAATCCCCCTCACTTTCCCCAAGACCCGTAAAATCGAATCGCAGGACGCCAAACCCGTGCGAAGTGAGTCCTTTTCCAATGTTCTTAACCGCCAAAAGGTTTTTGTTACAGGTGAAACAATGGGCGAAAATGGCAAAATTGTGGGGATGTCGATCCACTGGAAGCTCCAATCGCCCTACCAATGTTTGACCCTGACTGTTCATAAAAGTTACTTTTTGTAGACCCATGGCTAATGCAGTAAATTGGTTTTACAATTAAGACAAATAGCCTTGGTCATGCCGGAAGATTAGCTATTCATCTTTTTTCTTTTTCTTCAAGATACCCCTTAAGTCGGGATTATAGAAAACTCCTATCTGAATACGATCAAAAACCGCGTTGGTGAATTGGTTCCTTAAGTATCCAAATTGAACGCTGCTGTTTTCGGTAACTTGTACACCCAGCGCTCCATACAAACGATTCTGTCCGAAAAGCTCGTCTTGTAGATTGATAAAAAGCTCATCGTAGAAATTAAGGAAAAAGATATCCGTTAGGGGCAAGGTCATCTGAATTCGATAGCGGGCACGATGTTCAGTAGTGGTATTGGTGCTTTCCGGGTCGCTTAAAAAATCCTTTGAGCTTAAAAAACGTTGTTCCAGTCGATAGCGATGCTCAAAAAGAAATTCCCAAACTTTATTTTTCAGGATGAATTGCTGAAAGATTCGGTGCTCCCTACTGTCGGATGCACCTGTTGGTTCCTCAAAACTTGCGTCTGTCTTTATAAATGCGTAACCCCCTGTAGCGATTGCATTCGGATTGATGTGATAATTCAGTCCCGTTCGCAGTAGCAATTGATTGAAATTGGAGGTGGTTTCGTAATACCGGAACTGTGCCTCGGAATGGATACTGAAACGTTCTGAGATTCGGTTCATTCCAAAATACATATACCAGGCACCCCATTCGTCCTCTCCGTTTTCTTGGGCATTGGCATTCATAAATAGGGCCAGCAAGGCCAGTAGGATTCCTGTTTTTTTCATTAATCCAAAGTAAAGGTTGATGTTTCCTTAAACGGCGATAGCTCTAAGGATTCCATAGCCTCACGGTAAGGTTTCCATGATGTATTGAAAAAGGTATTGGTACTGTCAAGGGCGGTTTGCAGCTCTTCTTTAGCAAATGAGACCAATCGGCGTTCGGTGTCGGTTATTCCTGTTTTACGAGTCTGTACGTAGTAACCTGCAGTGTTCAATCGTTGCATAACTGTGATTTCCGGGTTACGGGTAATGCCCTGTCTTTTGTCTTCTTTTCCAAGATATAGCGCCACTACTGAATCGATTTTTTTAACCATGCCCTTCGAGGCCTTTATTTGGTCTTTGAACTTTTCTTTGTCCAGGTCTTTGAACTCTTTCTGATATTTTTTGGCCAGTTCTTTGCTCTGTACCAATTGTTTTACGGCATCGGCCGCTGTTTGGGTATACGCGTCGATTTGTTTACCCAACTCGTAGACCTCATTGATTGAGGCAGTATTGGTCTTTAATCTAGGGTCGGTCTTCACGGTTACGGTTGTGGAATCGACCAAGTCACCATAATGTACCTTTACTTTGTAGGTGCCAGGTTTCACGGAAATACCGCTTCGTTCTTTTTTATCCTTGCTGATTTTCCTAGACGGCTGATCCGGCCCTTTTTCATCAAGTTCCCAATAGATTCTGTGGAAACCTGCCTTTTTTGGTGTCTTGTGCTTCAAAGTACGTAGCAACCTATCGCCATCATAAAATTTAAAGTGGATGGAATCTTTAGCCTTGTCCTTTTTGTCGTCATCCCCATTTTCGTCATCATCCCGTTTATCGTCTTTCTTATCCTCTTTTGTTCCTTCCTTGAGGTAGTAAGTGATCATGGCACCAGACTTTCTGTTTTCGCCATTGTAGAGGGCATCACCACCAAAACGACTACCTGTGGCTTGCTGGTAAGCAGCAAGATAGGCATCCGGACTGGTAAAAAGGCTTATTTCTTTCTGTAGAATGGGAGGATTGGACGCCAAAGCCCTTAATGGCCGAATGTCATCCAAGACCCATGCAGCCCGTCCGAACGTACCGATTACAAGATCATGTTCACGAGGCTGGATGATGAGATCTTTGGTGGAAACCGATGGAAAACCTTCTGTCCATTTCTGCCATGAACCACCGGCATTCAAGGAAAAGTATAGCCCATCGTCCGTTCCCAAAAACATCAAATTGGGATTTTCCGAGTCTTCAACAATGGACAACGTATAGCTTTCCACATCGTTTGCATCCACAATACGTGTCCAGGTTTTGCCATAGTCCTTGGTACGGTAAGCGTAGGGAGTGTAATTGAACCTTCGGTAATCATTGGCGATCAAAAGTGCTTCGCCCTTATTTCTTTTTGAAGCCTTTATTTGAGGTATCCAACTTCCTGGGGGCAGTTCCTTGATATTTTTAGTTACTTCCGTCCAAGTTGCTCCACCATTTTGGGTGTAGTGCACCCGACCATCATCGGTACCGACCCAGAGCATGTCCTTTTCAAGCTCTGAAGGTTCGACCACCAAAATAGTACAATAGTTCTCTGCTCCTGTGGCATCCATCGTGAGACCACCACTTTCACTCTGTTTTTGTTTTTCCTTGTCGTTTGTGGTCAGGTCTGGGGAAATGACTTCCCAGGTCAAGCCCTTGTTGGTCGATTTATGTACAAACTGACTTCCAAAATACACCGTACTGTTATCAAACGGATCTTGTCCGATACCAGCATTCCAATTGAATCGAAGTTTGGTCTTTGCATCAGGAGGAGTAGGCCTGACCAAATAATTGTTTCCTGTTTTCCAATCATATCGGGATACAAAACCTTGTTGGCTCATGGCATAACCGAATTGGTTATCATCCCGATCGGGAACCACATCAAAACCATCACCGAAGGCGATTTCCTGCCAATAGCTGTTTCGAATGCCCTGTGCACGCCATACATAGGCTGGCCCTCTCCAGGAACCGTTGTCCTGCATCCCTCCATATACATTGTAAGGGTACTCGTTGTCAATATTGATATGGTAGAATTGTGCTACGGGCAAATTCCCGATGAAGCGCCAAGTTTTACCTCCATCTTTGGTAATGTTCATTCCTCCGTCGTTCCCATCAATCATAAATTGACCATTTTCAGGATGAATCCACCACGCATGATGATCGGGATGCACCCCGTTGTCGACTTGATACGCGGGCATTAACTGCTTGAAGTTCCTCCCACCATCTTCGGATACATTGACATAGGTAAAAATGGAATAGACCCGATTTTCGTTTTGGGGATCCACATAAATATCGGAATAGTAAAAAGGTCGGTTCCCAATATCTTCCTTGTCGTTCACTTTTTTCCATTTGGCTCCCCCGTCTTCTGATTTATAGAGTGCATTTTTCTTGGCCTCAATCAAGGCATAGACCACATTGGGCTTGTTTGGAGCTATGGCAATCCCGATTCTTCCCAATTCTCCCTTAGGAAGTCCATCTTCTTCAGTAATTTCTTTCCAATTTGTGCCTCCATCATACGTGATAAACAAACCACTACCTTCACCACCTGATTTAAAGAACCAAGGATCACGCTTATGCTCCCAAAGAGCAGCAATCAGTTTATTCGGATTGGAGGGGTCCATCACCAAATCGGCAACTCCCGTTTTGTTGTTTGCGAAAAGGATTTTACTCCACGTTTTCCCACCATCAGTGGTTTTGTAGACCCCACGTTCGGGATGTACCCCCCAGGGAGAACCTATGGCACCCACATAAACAACATCGGGATTTATTGGGTCGATAATGATACGATGGATATGACGGGTCTTTTCAAGTCCCATAGAGGTCCAGGTTTTTCCACCATCGAGTGACTTAAAAACTCCGTAGCCACCATTTAAACTGTTTCTTGGATTGCCTTCTCCGGTTCCCACCCAAATGACGGATGGATTGGATTGCTGAATGGCAACTGCCCCAATAGACCCGGTTACTTCCTCATCAAAAATGGGCTTCCATTTGATCCCACCGGAGGTAGACTTCCACAATCCACCAGAAGCGGCGCCCACATACATAATGTCCGGATTGTTGAGCACAACATCAATGGAAGTGACCCTTCCGCTCATACCCCCAGGGCCGATGTTTCGGGGTTTCATATCCTGGACGAGATCCATTGAAAATTCTTGGGCAAAAAAAGAAATGGATGCCAGTAGCATCACAATCGTGTAGCAATGTTTCATGAGTTGGTATAATTAGTCGGCTAAAGATACCAAAAACGGTTAGGTGAATTCTTAAAAAGGTGTTAAGGAGAAGTGATGAGGCCTTAGCGGGCGGTATCCAACAAATAAGCTTCCTGTAACAGGAGTTTAATGGTGAAACGATAGTCCCCTTGTAGTTCCTCTATGGATTTGATGACCACCCGTCCCATGGTCTTTCGCTGATCATATTTTAAAATTTCACTTGCCGGATCAATTTCCTTTGCCCTTAAAAAGCCCAGGGACACTCCTTGGGAAAGGTTTCCCCAAGGAATGGCCGAAGGCCAAATGTAGCAGATGCGTTTTCTGCCATAATAAAAAGGAACGTTATAGGCCAGTTTCTCCTTGTATGTTGGAAAAGTCTCATGGATCAGCTGCCTTAAGGTCTCCACAATTTGGAGTTCATCTTCGGGGAGATAGTCCAGAAACTCTGCTACATCCGAAAAGTTCAATTTTTGAAACTTGTTCATTACTGCTTTGCAAAAATGGTGTAATGTTTCATTACCACACTTTTTGGGTCAATCAAGGCGAAATTCTTGATAAGTTCCGGAATTTCTGGAACCTGTTTTGCGGCATTCAAAGCTTGCTCTTTGGTCTCCCAGAGCACCACATCAATAAACTCTCCACTTTCATTTTGGGAGATGTTTCGACTTACAAAACCATCAAACTCTTTCACGATGTCATTGGTGGTTTCCATAGCTTGCTGCATTTGTTCATTGGTGTACTCAGGGTTTGTTTTGAAGGTTACCACCTCCATACATGTTGCTGTTTTCATTTTTTCTCGATTTTGTGGAGGGGAGTTGCCAAAAATCAGCAATCCCATTCCAAAGATTATATGACTCATGTTACTATGACCAAAACTAACCTTGAGTTGTGACAACCGTATGTCACGAGAATGAAAGATTATTGATATTTTTTGAAATAGTGATTTAACGAGAAGGTATTGGGTGGGAATTGCTCTTGGATAGTGGTGAGTTTTTTAATGCGATCCAATCGGAACTCCCGATGTGCTTTTTTCAATCGACAGTAGGCCACCAGAATCCAGTGGTTTTGGGTGAAGTACAAGGCCAACGGTTCTATGTTTCTTTGGGTATGAATGAGTTGCGCATTGGTATAGGTGATGTCCAAAACCCTGAAATTTGCAATGGCCTCCTGAATTTGCATAAGATTATTGCTACTTGTCGGTTTTGAAATCGATGGGGCCAACCTTTCCTTTAAGAGAAGTGCATTTTTTTTGTTGCTGGAATGCAGCACGGCAATGATCTTTTCTACGGCCTTGGAGAAGATTGTCACAAGGGAGGCATCACTATTTTGTTCCACTATGGTTTTGCTGGTCACCAGTGCCATGGCTTCCTCGGAAGTGAAATGAATTGGGGGTATTTGATAGCCTTCCAAAAGAAAATAGTCCTCTCCCGGTTCATAGCCGATGGGAACCCCAGCGTCTTCCAAAGCTTTCAAATCGCGATAAATGGTACGACTACTTACGTTGTACTCGGCACTCAAATCTTTCACCTTGATGGATTTCGAAGCTTGCAGTTTGATAAGCAAAGATGTAAGTCGGTGCAGCCTTTTCATAGCCCATTTGTTGGATTAGCGTTGCGTCCTATTTTTAATGTTGGCGGCGCACATACGGATGATTTCCGCTATTCGTTTTTGACGGGTCTCTTCTCGCTTGGCCTGATTCAGCCAATACAGGTAACTCTTACGTTGTCCTTTTGTAAAACTTTGAAAGTTCCGAAAAGCAACTTTGTGGGCTTTGAACGCTTTTTGAAGGTCTTGGGGCACAACCCCGTTCTCAACATCATCCAAAGCAGCCCACGAACCATTTTTCTTGGCTACATTAATGGCTGTCCATCCACTTTCGTGCATTAGTCCCAGTTCCGTGAGTTCCTTAATATGGTCTTTGTTGACCTTGCTCCAAACACTTTTGGGTTTTCTGGGACAGAAATATTGCCTTCGTTTGCCATCACCAAGACTTTTTACCGTACTGTCGATCCAACCATAGCAAAGCGCGACCCGGACGGCTTCTTCCCACCGCATACTTTCCATTTCATGGTCGACCTTGTAAAAAATAAGATAGATTCCTTCGGAATCACCGTGGTTTTGGTGAAGCCACTTTCGCCACTCCTTATCACTTTTAAAATAGTGTTCGGACAATTCCCCCACTTATTCCATTTTTTGGGTTCTGATGTAAAAGTTATCGTCAAATACGAGGTCGGAACCTTTTAGGTTTTCGGTTTTCCATTCGGCATTGGGGAAAATCCAAAGTTCCTTCCCATCGACAAAGACACGGATCGGCATGTCAAAGTCCTCCACAACATCCACATACCGATAGGTAAGCGTATTGCCTTCAAGTTTGTATTCCAATTTTGGAATCAACACGGTGCGCAGGTACTGATTGAAGAAAGCGGTAAGATCTTTCTTGGTCTTCTTACTCACGTAGTTTTCAATCTGCTCCGTGGTCACGGTCTGGTGGTAGAATTCTGAATTCAACCCTCTCAGAACCTCTCGCCATAATTTGTCGTCCTCAATCAATTGCCTCAGTGTGTGCAATATGTTCGCTCCTTTGTAGTACATGTCACTGGAACCAGGGTGGTTGACATTGTACTGCCCAATCAATGGGCGATCGTTCTGGATTTTCCGTCGGGTTCCAATCACATATTCCGATGACGCCTTGGTTCCAAAATGATAGTCCAGATACAGATTCTCGGAGTAGGCTGTAAATCCTTCGTGGATCCACATATCGGCAATGTCCTTATAGGTGATGTTGTTCGCGAACCATTCGTGCCCTCCCTCATGGATGATGATAAAATCGAACTTTAGGCCCCATCCGGTACCGGATAGATCACTGCCCAAATAACCATTTTGGTATTTGTTACCGTAGGTCACCGAGCTTTGATGTTCCATCCCCAAATAAGGAACTTCTACCAGTTTAAAACTGTCCTCATAAAAGGGGTAGGGGCCAAACCAATGTTCAAAGGCCTCCAACATCATGGTAGTCTGTTTGAATTGCTCTTTGGCTTTTTCAAGATTGTCGCGCAGCACGTAGTAATCTATATCCAAAACCCCTTTTTCACCTTCAAATTTTTCACCAAAGTGCACGTAGTCGCCAATATTGACATTCACCCCGTAATTATTGATGGGATTGGATACAAACCAGCGGTAGTTTTTGTAATCACCATATTCGTAGGTATCACGGAGCCTACCGTTGGAAACATTCATTAAGTCTTTTGGAACATCCACGCTGATCAACATGCTATCCACCTCGTCGTACATATGATCTTTGTTCGGCCACCAGACACTGGCTCCCAAACCTTGACATGAGGTGGCTACGAAGGGCTTTCCATTGTTGTCCTTTTTCCAAGAAAAACCACCATCCCAAGGTGCTCTAATCGCTTTTCTGGGATGACCCGAATATTGCACATATAGCTCATTGAACTCCCCTGGAACTTGTTTTTTCTTTAGATATATAAAGTGCGCAGGCCCCTCGGACGAGTAGTCAAGTTCTACATTGTCTTGGGATACCGCATCTATCTTCAGAGGTTTCTGTAAATCGATTTGGATTACATCTGAGGCTTCCAAGACTTTGTAGCGGATGATGTTGTACCCGGCGATAAATTCTTTTTCTGGTTGGACCTTGATGTTTAGATTGTAATAATTTACATCCCACCAAGCACGCTCCGGGGTAATGCTTCCTCGTAGGGTATCTTGGCGAGTAAAGCTTTGGGCAGTGGCAAAACAACACGCACCAATAAAGAACAAAAAGAAGACTTGTTTCATCTGATTTTGGATTAACTATATTTTCTTTTAAAGCGGACACCGTGAAAGTAGCAAAAAGGACCAAGAAGCCCATAAATTATTCCTGGAAGACCATACATCAGCCCAATTTGCAGCTTGGCAAGCACGATGGAAATGGCCGCTACAATCACATAGATTCCAAAGTGTCTGGAATAGAAAAGCAGGTCGTAATCGGTTTCTTCAGATTTTGTTTTCACGTAGGCCCTTCGATACATTAGTGCATAGCACAAAAAGATCAGCAAGAACCCAAGACTGTACAATTGAAAAAGGGATGAAAACTCGTCGATGTTCAAATTAAGGCTGCCCGTCCAGGAATTGATAAGCGATTTCAGTGGAAAAACGTAATAGAGCACTAGAAAAAGCAAAATGGCGTTAATGGCAATGATCCAATTGTCCATGTATTTGGTACGCCTAAAAAAACCATAATGGACAGACCAAAGTGCAAGCAGCACAAAAAAGCTTACAGCAAAACTTAGAAATCGAAACCAATCAATCTGCAGAAAAGAACCTTCGCTCTCCGTACCTACCGAAACCACCAGTAGTGTGGCCGCAAAGGCAAAGACCGCATCGCTAAAAGCTTCTATTCTGCTAATGTTATGTGGAAACTTCATGTACGCTTTTACCGTAGAAATGTCACCTTATTGATTTTGCCGTTTTTTACTTCGTAAATGGCAACAGCACTAAAATTGGAGTTGTTGGCAGTGATGTACTCTTCATCGATAACCTTGTTGCCAATAACAATTCGATTTTTGATCTCGCAGTTCAGATCTGGCGTCGAATCGAAAAAGGATTTGTAACGTTCCTTCATTTTAGGTTGTCCCTGGGAGAATTCATCATTTGGAAAATTGTACAGCTTGATATCATTGGAATAGGTCGCCATAAAACCATCGATGTCCCTTGCATTGTATGCCACCAGCTGCTCTTTCACCACCGACTCCGCATCATTGGTTTCCCATTCAGGAAAAATAAACCGCATGGAGGCGATGAGGCCATTTTTTACTTCGTAAATGGCGACCTGGTGTCCTTTTCGCCCGTCTACCCAACTGATTTCCTCATCGATGACCTTGTTGCCAATTCGAATTCTGTTGACGACCTCTACACTTGCATCTTTTGTGTTTTGATAGAACCGTTCATAATTCTCGCTCATTTTAGTCCTGCCCCTGTACATGGTCTCATTTGGGAATTTTTCCACCAGTACATCCTCGCTATAGCAGGAAACAAACCCGTAAAGATCTCGGTCGTTAAAGGTTTTGACCTGTTGATCGATGATTTTTATTGGGGATTCCTCAGATACAAAGGCCAATCGATTTCCACTTTTGTTGATGGTAATTCGAGTGATGTTGTTAATTTCCTCTTGCTCAAATTGTAGTATGGGCTCCCATCCCGTCTCCGTTTTTGTGTCAAATTTTAGTATGGATTTTCCAATACCGGTCAAGATGGTATGTCCGTTCAACCAACAAATGTCCTCACTTTGTTTGACGACATCTGCCACTTTCTCCGTGGCGCCGGAAATGGGATCCAATGATTTGATTTCCCAGGCCTTGTTTTCCTTGCTGATGTAACTTATGCGTTGAGAATCTGGAATTTTTAAAAGGGAACGGCCAACATTTTTCTGAAAAGTACGGTTGGAGCCATCTTGAAGATTGCTCACCACCAAATCCATTCGGTTTCCCACCAACACTGTCGAAACCACAATGTGTTCATTGAACCAAACGTGGTAGCCTACCTTTAAATCATCAAAAATCAGGTTGGATTCTCCGGTTTTTAAATCATATTCGTAAAGTCGTTGTAACCCATCCAGATCTAAGCGGATTGAAGATATAGCCTCTTTTCCTGGAATTTTCAAGGGGGAATATTCACTGCCTGTCGGAGTGTTGGTAATCCAACGTTTGGTACTGCCGCCCTCAATATTGAAACGCAAAATATCCGTTTGATCAGCCCTTGTGGACGAAAACAAAACAGTGTTATCGTCCCAAAAGGAGGGCTGGTTGTCATACCCTTGGTTGTTGGATATGTTTTTAGGATTGGTCAATACAGGGTTTCCGTTCACCGTTTCCAAATCAAACAGATAAACTTCTGTGTTTGCCTGGCCCCACGACAAAGGAGGAGTCGCTAAAAGCAAAAGAAAAACAATTGATCGCAACATTAGGCTAGTTTTTTTAGAAGCGTCCTTACGCGCTTGGTGTTTTCGACATGGAATCTTGCTTGGGTCTTTTTAAGCCCCACTTTTACGGTCACTGCAGAATCGGGAAGTTCCTGGAACATAAACTCATCTGTCCAGTCGTCGCCAATGGCCATTACAAAATCATAGTCCGCTTCCCCTAGGATACGAACTGAGGCCCGACCTTTGTTCACATTACTACTTTTTACTTCCATGACCTTGTTCCCGTTTAGCACGCTGATATCATCGTTACCAATTAGGCTGGTCAGCACGGTATTTAGCTCGGTAGCTCTTTTTGCACCAAAGTCAGGATCGGTATTGCGGTAATGCCAAGCCAATGAATAGTTTTTTTCTTCGATGAAGGAACCGGGAGTTCTGTCCACAAAAGATTCCAGAACGGGTTTTATCTTTTCCATCCATTCATCCTTTACTTTTTCCAAAAGCTTGAATTCTTCCCCATCCCGTGAAATCCATACCCCATGTTCCACAATCATGTTGTATTTTTTATGCAAAAACCATCGGGTAAAAGTCTGTTTGTCCCTTCCGCTGATTAGAAAGAGGGTAGTGTTTTCTGGTTGGTTCAGTGTATCCAAAAGCTCGTAGAGTTCATCATCGGGGGATGCTTTTTGGGGATCTTTGTGGAATCCGGTCAGGGTACCATCATAATCCAAAAACAGGAGACGCTTTTTAGCATTCTTGAAGTTTTTACTGATTTCGTTCAAAATGGTGTCTGACATTTTTTGGGAGACATAGGAAATGTTTCCATCACTTTTACGATTCAAAGCATTCATGAATTCATTGGCCCAAACCTCCACGTTGTACCGTTCCAATCGGTTCTGCAAGAACATGTTACGGGCAATTTGTTCTTCCCTCGGCATGGTGATGGCTTTTTTTAGGGTATCTGCTTGTTGTTCAAAATTATTGGGATTGATCAATAATGCTTCATTCATTTCGTAGGCAGATCCCGCCATTTCGCTTAGAATCAAAACTCCGGTCTTATCGGTTCGCGTAGCGATGTATTCCTTAGCGACCAAATTCATGCCATCCCTGAGTGGCGTAAGCCATGCAATATCACTGGAGGTGTACAGATCGATAAGATTTTCAAACGGCAAGGAACGATAAAAATACCAGATGGGTGTCCAATTAACGGTGGAGAGCTCCCCATTGATTCTTCCCACCAATTCATCGATTTCCTTTTTCAACAATTGATATTGGGGGACATTAGATCTTGAAGGTACGGCCAGAATAATGAGCCTTACTTTTTCCTTGTATTCGGGATACTTGTTCAAAAAATATTCAAAGGCGTTAATTCGTTTGGCAATGCCCTTACTATAATCCAATCGGTCTATGGACAAAATAAGTTTGGTGTCGGGAGCAGAAGCTTTATGGCTGTCCAATCTCTTTTGGAAATCAGTTCGTTCCTCTTTTTTATGCTTCCCATGTGCAACAGCGGCATCCCTGAATTTCTTGTAGTCGATTCCCATGGGAAAGGAATCTACCTTGATTACACGGTTGTCCTGGTAAATATCGTTGAAACTGACATCGAGCCCAAGAAGCCTCCTTACCGAACTTAAAAAATGGCGTTCATAATCGTAGGTATGGAATCCAATCAAATCTGAGCCTAAAAGACCTTCCAAAATCTCTTCACGCCAAGGGAGGGTCCTGAAGATTTCATAGGAGGGAAAGGGGATGTGCAAAAAGAAACCAATGGACGTATTGGGACGTTTCTCTCGAACCATTTGCGGTACCAACATCAACTGATAATCGTGCACCCAAATGGTATCATTTTCATCCGATTTTTCAATGATGGCATCAGCAAATTTTTGGTTTACGGCTTTATAGATGTTCCAAAACTCCAGCTCGAATTCGGAATATTCCAAAAAATAGTGAAAGAGCGGCCAAATGGTTCTGTTACTGAATCCGAAATAAAAGCCCTCGATTTCTTTTGCGGTAAGCTTCACTTTTGCACAACCATGCTCTTTTAAGGCTCGGTCGATGTCCTTTTCGAGTTCCTCAGGAGTATCCTCATCAGTAAGCCCGGACCATCCAACCCAGAGACTTTTTCCGCCGCTGTGCACAGATTTCATTCCCGTTGCCAAACCACCAACACTGGGAATTGCCGTAAGGCCACCGTCACTAATTTGCAATTGAACTGGCAGCCTATTGGAAATAATTATAGTTTTACTCATGGGAGGTGATTTTAGGACAAAAATGTAATAAAATTCCTATTTTTTCGATTTATATTAAGGTAAAATCTTACAATAACCAACAGAAACACATAACCAAAATATGGATAACCTAAATTACGGAATAATTGGTAACTGCAGAAGTGCAGCTCTAATTTCTGACACGGGTTCTTTGGACTGGTGCTGCTTGCCACAATTCGACTCTACATCAGTATTTGCTAAGCTTTTGGATGAGAAGAAGGGTGGTAGTTTTGAAATTAAAACCAAGTATAACTACGAGATACACCAAGAGTATTTTAGGAACACAGCAATACTTGTCACACGTTATTCTGATGGGGAAAATACCTTTGAGGTGCACGATTTTATGCCAAGGTACCATAAGTTGACAGGCAAATACAATGCCCCTCCGGAAATTGTACGATACGTAAAACATATTTCGGGAACCCCTCGGTTCAGTGTTGTCTATGACCCCAAGTTGGAGTATGCGCAAGGAAATACTACAAACCATGCAAAACCAAATTTCATTGTAAGTCTTACAAGCAAGCAAAAGTTCGACACGCTATTTCTTTATACCTCGTTCAATAAGAACAGTGTTTTAAGTGGGGATGAGATTGTGCTTAAGGAGGATGGCTATTTTTTAATTTGCTACAACGAAAAAATCTTAAAGCCCAGTACGGAAAAAATGTCTCTTGAACTGGAGCGCACCAAAATATACTGGCTAGATTGGGTGGATCGGACACCGACCTATAAACAGTTCAATGAAGAGATCAATAGAAGTGCGATTACGCTTAAGATGCTGACCTATGACAAAACGGGTGCGGTGTTGGCTGCGGCAACCACCTCATTGCCCGAAACCATTGGCGAGGTTCGTAACTGGGACTATCGGTTCTGTTGGATTAGGGATGCTTCTATGGTGATCAAGGTGGTGTCCGAACTTGGTCATAAGAATTCAGCCAAAAGGTACTTACAGTTTATCATCGATTTGATGCCGGACAAGGACGAAAAGTTGCAGATCATGTATGGTATCAACAAGGAAAAGACCCTTACTGAAAAGACCCTGGATCATTTGGAGGGATACAGGGGGTCAAAGCCGGTACGGATTGGGAATGCAGCCTACAAGCAAAAGCAAAATGACATCTACGGCATTTTGATGGATGTTATTTACGAACAATTGGTAAAGTTTAGCAATGACATTGAAAATGGGGAGGAACTCTGGAGCATTACCAAAGGCATTGTGTGGATCGTGAACAAACACTGGCGCGAACCGGATAAAGGAATCTGGGAATTCCGAGGTGAAGATCGGCACTTTACGTTTTCAAAGGTGTTGTGCTGGGTAGCTCTGGATAGGGCCATTAAAGTGGCGAAGATTTTTGGGAAGCACCGTAAAATTGAAAAATGGACGGCGCTGGAACAGGAAATTAAAGAAGATATACACCAAAATGCTTGGAATGGCGATATAAATGCCTTTGTGCAGTCGTATGGCTCTAGCCATTTGGATGCCTCGGTGCTACTTATGGAATCATACGGATTTATCCATGCCAAGGATCCCAAATTTGTAAGTACGGTCCGGGCAGTTGAAGAAGATCTGAGCAATGATGGATTGCTCTACCGCTATAAAAATGAAGACGATTTTGGTTTGCCGTCATCCTCATTTACCATTTGTACTTTTTGGTTCATCAATAGCCTGTTCAAAATAGGTGAGGAAGAAAAAGCTCTGGCCCATTTTGAGCGTTTGTTGAGTTACAGTAACCACTTGGGCCTTTTTAGTGAGGACATTGACTTTAAAACAAAGCGATTACTGGGGAATTTCCCTCAGGCCTATTCCCATTTGGCCTTGATTGAATGTGCAATTAACTTTTCCAGAAAAAAGAGCGAGGAAAAGATTTTGGAGTCAATCAGCTGACCTTGTTGGACATTAGTTTTTCGGCTTGGGCCTTGATTTTCTCCAAAAGCAATGTCAGGTAATCAATAGTAGTAAAGGGATTCATTAAGGTAACCCGTAAATAGTGGATTCCGTTGAGTTTGGTCTGCACGATGTAGAATTCACCATCCTCCAATAATTTTTGACGAATGGATTGATTCAAACGGTTTGATTCTTCCGAAGAAAGTCCCTCCTTAACATAGCGAAAGCACAAAATGTTGGACATCGGCTCAACGGCTATTTCAAAATTTGAATCCGCTTTAAGAAGTTGTTCGAAATCTTTAGCTAAATCATAAAGCATGTTGACATTCTCATCAAAAACCTTTGTCCCGTACATTTTCAACATTACATACCAATGCAGGCTCATCATGGATTTGGTGCACTCAAAGGTTCTTTTTCCGCCATTATACCAATCTTCCTCATCCATATCGATCAACAAATAATCAGCTTTTTGGCTGAAGGTAGTGTGCGAATGCTTTCCATTCTTAAAGATGAGTGCGGTTGTTATAGTGGGCATCATCATCATTTTATGTCCGTCGATTACCACTGAGTCAGCATACTCAATTCCATGCAACAGGTGCTTGTATTTCTTTGAAAAGATGGCTGCCCCACCATGGGCCCCATCCACATGGAACCATAGATTTTTTTCCTTGGCGAACTGGCCGATGGCACTTAAATCATCGTAGACACCTGTCGCTGTGGAAGGTGCACTGCCCACAATGGCAATTACCTGAATTCCATTTTTTGTTGCTCTTTGGTAACACTCCTCCATTTTGGTGATGTTCATGGCAAAATCCTCGGTTACAGGTACTTTGATTACGCCTTTTTCACCAAATCCCATGATTTTGGCAGCGCGGTCAATGCAATAATGGGCTTCTTCACTTACCATGATTCCCAGGGGTTTGGAATGCCCTTCATTCCAGACATCGGTTTCTGCTTTGGCTTTTCGGGCTGCAAGTAAGGCGGTAAGATTTGCCAAAGTCCCTCCCGAAGTCAAAATTCCCCTGGAGTCCTCGGTGTAGCCAATTGCTTTGGCAAGCAGATCGGTCACTACGCGCTCCATGCCTGTGGGTG
>JANQRD010000126.1 GCA_028284725.1 Allomuricauda sp.
ATTGAATTCCGCTACCTTCGCCTCTGTTTCAGCGGCAATGGTTTTTTGAATCTGCTCTTTTTCCAGTCGGGCACGCTCCGCAGCCTTTTCAGCTTCACCACGGGCTTTCTCTTTTTGCGCACGATAGAACTCACGCTCCGCTTGCTGCTTTTCCAATTGGGTCTGGGCCACTTCTTCCTTTTGAAGTTGCAAGCGTTTGTCAAAAGTGGTTTCCCAATCAATTTCTGTGACTACGGCTTGTACCACGGTTAGACCATATGCCTTAAGTGAGTTTCCTGCTTCGCGAATGGGTTTCCCATCTTCATGTTTGATTCGAAAACGTTTCTGTTTGGATTCTTTATTCACGACCGTTCGTACCACGGTACTATCTCCAATAATATCCTTCTGCTCATCGTACACATACTCTTCCAAAACGTACATACCATTCTCCAATTGATCTTTAAAATAGCGGTCAAAGTCAGAAGCCTGTCCGGAGATATAATCCTGGGCATCCATAAGCTTGCAGGTATTTTTAATGGCCTGGTCGATGTTGGGAATGATTCGTGATCGAATCAGGTTTCTTTCCGTTTTATTACGGTCTGCCACTGATAAAAACTGTGTCTCGTCCTCGGTATTTATGCTAATTACCACAGAGGTTGCGATTCTCGCTTTTACAGCATCACTAAATGCCCAATATTTGGCTGCATCCACATTGGCGTACTCACTTTGCTCTCCCAAATCCCCTTTTTGGTTGGGGATGACATATTTAATGGGTAGCTCAAACTGAATGGGAATTAAACGCCCCCACATTTTAGTGTGGATACCTTGCCTAAAAACGGCTTTTTGACCTCCCCAGGGATATTGAACTGCATAGGCGGTACCTGGTTCAGCATAGAAAAATGTCCCAGTGATGATGCTCATGACAATTCCGAGCCCCACGATCTGTAAACTTCGTTTAGGGGTGAACCATTGTAAAAACCTACTGTTTTTAAAGATTGGCTTTGTAACAAGTGTAACAACTCCTAAAAGTATGATGAGTATTCCGAATAATGTAAGCATAGCGATTGGTTTTAAAGGTTAGACAAAAATGACGGTGAGCAACTGTATGAGAAGCATCACCAAAAACTTAACAATTGTGATCATCGTATCGATTGATTTTAAAGGTTGAAAAAAGCGTTGTTAACCGGTTACTTTTTTTAAGATAAAATGACAGAAATCATGTTTCCAAATTTTTTGATGAAAATCAATACAATTGCATACAAGATTGTAGGTAAATAAATGAGATAGGATATAAAAATGATGTGACTTCCTTAGAATGAAAAACAGATTGTAATAGTACAATTTAAAAATTATTTCAAATTGATACTTTTGTAGGGCCTTTTTTGACACTTTTTAAAAACCAAGGGACATTTTGTTCAAAAAACAGCCATTTTTGACGTTTTCGTTTCTCGAGTTGTTACAAAACTGAATTTTTTTACGTGGTACATATTCGGGGAATTGAGTACCTTTTTGGGCATATTTTTTCTTTTTTATCACCCAAATCTGCATAATTTTCAATTTTTTTGTGGTAGGACATTTCCTCAACAAATCTTCATCTATATTTACACGAAATTCTAGCCCTTGGGAAATCTACTTTTCATTCTACTCGGCCTTGCACTTCTTATTTTTGGCGGAAATTGGTTGCTAAAGTCCGCAGTGGCTTTGTCATTGCGATTGGCCATCCCAAAAATTGTCATTGGAATGACGGTGGTCTCCTTTGCCACTTCGGCCCCTGAACTGATTGTAAGCATAAAAGCCGCTTTGGATGGATTTCCAGATTTGGCCTTGGGGAATGTGGTGGGCTCCAATATCGCCAATTTGGGACTTGTGTTGGCCGTTACGGTACTGATGGGAAGTATCAATGTCCGTAAAAGCTTTTACACGACCGATTGGCCGGTTATGATGGTGGCTTCCCTGGTTTTTGTGGGTTTTATCTATTTCGACGGTGTCTTACAGCAATATGAGGGGATAGTGATGGTGGTATTCTTGTTTTTGTTCCTGGTGTATTTGCTTCGATTCCAAAAAACTGCTGTTGTGGATGAAATGCCCGAAGATGATATTCCATTGCCTCTTTACAAAATAGTACTGTTTTTAGGTATCGGGGGCACAGCGCTTTGGGGTGGATCCGAATTGTTGATTGATGGTGCGGTAGGGATGGCATCCGCTTTTGGGGTGAGTGATCGGGTGATTGGGATAACTGTGGTATCCGTAGGGACCAGTATACCCGAACTCGCCGCATCGGTCATCGCTGTTATAAAAAAGGAAAAAGCCATTTCTCTTGGGAATTTAATAGGATCCAATATCTTCAACCTCCTGGCAGTTTTAGGGATTACCTCCATCATCACACCCATTAAAGTGGTAGATCAAGGGTTGTTGACGAGTGATATCTTCTGGATGCTGGGCATTTCCTTCCTAATATTGCCTTTAGTGTTCTTTCCGAAAGGGCTGCGTCTTGGGTGGCGTGATGGTATAGTTCTTGTGGCAGTTTATACAGTCTTCGTGTATTTTACGGTGACCGGATGAAGTGCAAACCAACATGAAATTTAAGCTACTTTTTCTAGGGTTGATTCAAATAGCACTACCCTCTTTCGCTCAAAGCGACTTTCTTCATGGTAAATTAATCGACGCCCAAACCATTGAACCAGTGGTTTTTGCCACGGTAAGAGTCAAAGATCGAGCCATTGGCGTTGTATCCAATATGGATGGAAGTTTTAGAATTCCTGAAAAATTTAAAAACTATGGGGATACCTTGGAAATATCCTCGATGGGTTACAAGAAAAGGCTAATCGCCATATCGACATTGCCAGTAGGTAAAGTGCAAAGGGTTTATTTGCAACCCGGTGTCTTCGAACTTCAAGAAACCATTGTAAGGGCAAAGCGAAAAAGGCGTCTTTCTGCTAGGGCCATTGTAAGGCGGGCGGTAAAAAATATCAAAAACAATTATCCTAGGTCACCTTTTTCAACTGTAGGGTACTACCGTGATTATCAGTTGAAGGAAGACAAATACATCAACTTGAACGAAGCGATAATGGAGGTATACGACTCAGGATTTCATCAAGTGGATAGTGCCACTAGTAAGGTTAGGATATATGAATACAGGCCAAACTTCGATTTTGAGCGAGATAGTTTGGCAGATAATCTATATGACTATGGAAGTCGCGAAAAAATAATTGAGGATGCCTACTTGCCTGATTACCATGGCAACGAATTTTCTATTTTAAGGGTACATGATGCCATTCGAAATTACAATCTGGGGTCGTACTCATTCATAGATCAGCTCGATAAGGACTTGTTGGGCAATCACTCGTTTTCAAAAGAGGATAATAGTTATATTGATGGAACGCCCTTATACAAGATACGTTTTCAGAAAAAAAACTTATATCATCATGCCATAGGTACTTTATATATTTCACATGGAGATTTTGCTATCCATAGGTTAAAATATTCGGTGTACAGTGTAGAAGGTAAAAAATCCGATCGAGTTTCCACACATGCTGATGAATCTGCACAGTTACTTTTTGAAATTTCCACGGAATATCAAAAAAGAATGGGTAAAATGTACCTGCACTTTATTTCATTTTACAATAGGTTTCAGCTGTTAAAACAAAGTGAGTTTAGGGTAATCGATGTCTTTTGGAATTCTGATAAACAAAGGTTTGAGGTTGTTTTCAACAGAGAGCCTGACAAAAAGGATGCGGTGGTTTTTGATAACTATAACATTACCTATAAGGGGTTTAGCACAAAGTTTCAATCAGCTAGTGGGTATAGGATAAAGTTTCAATCAGTGTTAAGATGTGCAAATGAGATTGATAGGTCAAATCCTACATTGGGAAATTGTAAAAATGAGGTGAGGATATATCCTGAGATTCTAACGGAAAAAGACGAAGAAGTTTTTGCACAAATTGCAATATTGGCCGATAGGGACAAAATCACTCCTGGGGTATTATCCATTGAAATCAAAAACATTAGGGATAAAATGGGTAATTTGGTAAATGAAAGGCGATATGAAGATGTTGACCAATATCGAGAGTATTTCGTACAGCAAATAAAACCAGGAGTTTCAGCACCTGCTGCTAGTGTTTACATGGACAGGCGAAAACCTGTTTTTATGAATCAACCTGTTCATCCCCCGACAAATTTTGATGATTATTGGATGAATACCCCTTTAAGGAACCTCAAATAAAAAACCGCCCCTAAGGGCGGCTTTCAAATGATATCAACAATTAATTTATTTGCTATACATCGGCAGATTTCACTGTAGTGATAATTCTGGCGGCAACCTTGTACGGATCCGCATTTGAGGCAGGTCTACGGTCTTCTAACCAACCTTTCCAGCCACTTTCCACGGTCGCAATCGGAATTCGAATGGATGCACCTCTATCAGATACCCCATAGCTGAATTCGTGTATGGATTGGGTTTCGTGCAAACCGGTCAAACGCTGATCGTTAAATTCACCATAAACAGCAATATGCTCTTCGGTGACAGGTCTAAAAGCCTCACAAATTTTATCATAGGTCTCTTTCTTTCCAGCAGTTCTCAACGTACTGTTGGAGAAGTTGGCATGCATACCGGAACCGTTCCAATCCCCTTTGATGGGTTTTGGGTGGTAATCAATGTAGAAACCGTATTCCTCAGTCAATCGATCCAATAAATAACGTGCTGCCCAAACTTGATCTCCGGCATTTTTTGCGCCTTTGGCAAAAATTTGGAATTCCCATTGTCCACAGGCAACCTCTTGATTGATTCCCTCGAAGTTGATACCCGCCTCAAGACACATGTCAGCATGACGCTCAACCAAATCCCTTCCATGGGTATTCTTACCACCAACAGAGCAGTAGTACAGTCCTTGTGGACCAGGATAACCACCCATTGGGAAACCTAAAGGCAACTGGGTCTCAGTATCCATGATGAAATATTCCTGCTCAAATCCAAACCAGAAATCATCATTTTCATCATCAATGGTGGCTCTGGAGTTGGAAACGTGTGGCGTACCATCTGGATTCAACACCTCGGCGATAACCAAATAGCCATCCTTTCTTGCTGGATCGGGGAAAATGGCAACAGGTTTTAACAAACAGTCAGAAGAACCACCTTCGGCTTGGAGGGTAGAGCTTCCATCGAAAGACCATACAGGACAATCTTCTAATTTTCCGCTAAAATTCTTTTCAATCTTCGTTTTACTTCGCATGTTGGCGGTGGGCTCGTAACCATCCAACCAGATGTACTCTAATTTAGATTTGCTCATAATTCCGGTAGTTATTTGTTCTCAAATTTACGATTGACAAAAATATATTTTTCATTTAATATTCAACATTTTAAAGGGTTAAAATAACAAAGAAGTCGGTATAATTTATATAACCCCTATTTTTCACGGGGTGTACTGAAAAAAAAGTAATTTTTTAAGGATATATTATTAAATTGTTAATTGTAGTTTTGTGCTTCTAACACCAAATGATGTTACGTATGAGATTTGAAGCGTTGGCAGAAAGTCGCAAAAGAGTACACGCCCCGGTACAGGAAACAGGAAAGCGATCGGAATTGTTTGGGAAGCTTGTATTCAACGAAGAGCGGATGCTGCAGTTCTTGACCAAGGAAGCCCTGGATAAAGTAAAATCCGCCATTTTTCAAGGCACTAAAATTGATCGTAAAATCGCCGACCAGGTAGCGGAGGGAATGAAGGCATGGGCCTTGTCCATGGGTGCGACCCATTACACCCACTGGTTTCAGCCCTTGACCGGATCTACAGCCGAAAAGCATGATGCTTTTTTCGCTATTTTACCTGATGGACGTGCGATGGAAAAATTTGGAGGAGCACAATTGGTACAACAAGAACCTGATGCATCCAGCTTTCCCAGTGGTGGAATTCGAAATACTTTCGAGGCACGAGGATATACGGCCTGGGATCCCACTTCACCCGCTTTCATTTATAAGACGACACTATGTATTCCTACCATTTTTGTTGCTTACACTGGTGAGGCGCTGGACAATAAGGCACCTTTGTTGCGAGCTTTACATGCCATAGATGAAGCGGCTACGGGAGTGGCCCAGTACTTCGATAAAAATGTGCGTAAAGTACATGCCACCTTGGGTTGGGAACAGGAATACTTTTTGGTCGATAAAGCGTTGGCGCAGTCCAGACCGGATTTGGTGATGGCCGGAAGAACATTGGTCGGTAGTTCAGCTGCGAAAGGACAACAACTGGATGATCATTATTTTGGTGTGATTCCCAACAGGGCATTGAGCTTTATGAGCGATCTCGAAAAGGAATGCACCAAGTTGGGCATTCCCGTAAAGACCAGGCATAACGAAGTGGCACCGAACCAATTTGAATTGGCCCCGGTTTTTGAAGAAGCCAATCTTTCCGTGGATCACAATCTTTTGCTTATGGATGTGATGGAGGAGATTGCGGACAAGCATAATTTTACGGTGCTGTTTCATGAGAAGCCCTTTGATGGGGTCAATGGATCTGGAAAGCACAATAACTGGTCATTGGCCACGGATACAGGCGTCAATTTATTGAGTCCTGGATCCACACCAATGAAAAACCTACAGTTTCTCACCTTTTTTGTGAACACCATTAAAGCTGTTGATATTTATGAGGAACTGCTACGATCTTCGATTGCCTCTGCGAGCAACGATTACCGTCTTGGTGCGAACGAAGCTCCACCGGCAATTCTGTCCATATTTATAGGACAACAATTGAGTGATGTACTGGATGAACTGGAAGGCGTTTCCAAAGGAAAACTGTCTCCTCAGGAGAAAACTGAGCTTAAGCTCAATGTGGTTGGAAAGATTCCTGAAATCTTATTGGACAATACAGATCGCAACAGAACCTCACCTTTTGCTTTTACCGGAAATAAGTTTGAGATGCGGGGAGTGGGGGCAAAGACGAATTGTGCCAAACCTATGACCATTTTAAACACTATTGTTGCCAAACAGCTCAAAGATTTTAAAAAAGAAGTCGATGCACTGATCGATAAGAAAAACCTAAAAAAGGATGAAGCTGTCTTCAATGTATTGCGTGAATACATCAAAACTTCCAAGCGCATTCGATTCGATGGTGATGGTTATGGCGTGGAATGGCAAGAAGAAGCCAGAAGGCGAAAACTGAGCAACAACAAAAATACCCCGGAAGCACTACAGGTGCTTACCTCCAAGGAAAGCATAGCCCTTTTCAAGGAAATGGATGTATTGAGTGAGGTGGAGCTTAAGGCACGCCAGGAGGTTGAACTGGAGACCTATATTTTCCATGTGCAGATCGAGGGAAGGGTGTTGGGAGAAATGGTCTACAATCATATTATCCCCTCAGCCGTGCGCTATCAAAACATACTGTTGGAGAACATCCATGGTCTAAAGGAAGTGTATGGGGCGGCCCATAAAAAAGTGGCCGAAAGTCAATTGAACATCTTGGAACAAATTGGGGAACATATGGTGGCCATCAAAAAGTTGACGGATGAAATGACCGCGGCGCGAAAACGAGCGAATGGCCTCTCCACGATTAACAAAAAAGCGCAGGCCTATTGCAATAATGTCAGACCCCATTTTGAAACTATCCGGGAACAATCTGACAAACTGGAGAAATTAATTTCAGACGATTTATGGCCTTTTACAAAATATAGGGAGCTACTTTTTGCGAGGTAACCGCTATTTTTGCCCAAACCTAATTTATGTCGTCCGATACCAGTAAAAGATATGCCCAACGCGGGGTTTCTGCCTCCAAGGAAGATGTGCACAATGCCATCAAAAACATTGATAAAGGGCTCTTTCCAAAGGCTTTCTGCAAAATCGTTCCTGATTATTTGACGGGTAGCGAAGACCATTGCTTGGTAATGCATGCGGATGGGGCAGGGACAAAATCCTCCCTGGCCTATATGTATTGGAAAGAAACAGGGGATATTTCAGTCTGGAAAGGGATTGCCCAAGATGCCCTGATCATGAACGTGGACGACCTTATCTGTGTAGGGGCTACAGACAATATCATGCTCTCTTCAACTATTGGACGGAACAAAAACTTGATTCCCGGTGAGGTGATTTCTGCTATTATCAACGGAACAGAGGAATTGATTTCCGACTTAAAAAAACACGGAATCACTATCTATTCCACAGGTGGGGAAACTGCGGATGTGGGCGATTTGGTACGTACGATTATTGTAGATTCCACCGTTACAGCGCGTATGGAGCGAAGTAAGGTTATCGATAATGCCAATATTAAGGCAGGTGATGTCATTGTTGGACTGGCCTCTTTCGGTCAAGCAACTTATGAATCGGAATACAATGGAGGTATGGGCAGTAACGGGCTCACCTCTGCCCGTCACGATGTGTTTGGAAAGTATCTCGCAGAAAAATATCCGGAAAGCTTTGATGCTTCAGTCCCTGAAGAATTGGTCTACTCAGGACAAACAAAACTGACCGATACAGTGCAGGATGCTCCTTTGGATGCGGGCAAATTGGTCCTGTCGCCAACGCGTACCTACGCACCGATTATTAAAAAAGTGTTGGAAATGTACACGTCCGATGAGATTCATGGAATGGTGCATTGCAGTGGAGGCGCCCAAACCAAAATCCTACATTTTGTAGAGGGTCTTCATGTGGTTAAGGATAATCTGTTTCCAATTCCGCCTTTGTTTAGGTTGATCCAAGAACAATCAGCTACCGATTGGAAAGAGATGTATCAGGTGTTCAATTGTGGACATCGGATGGAATTGTATGTGGATGAAAAAGTTGCAGAGGACATTATTTCCATTTCAAAAAGTTTTCAGGTCGATGCAAAGGTCATTGGTCGTGTAGAGGATTCCAAGGCCAAAAAGCTTACGATTCAGAGTGAATTTGGCAAGTTTGTATACTAGCCATACGATTCGAGGTATTTTATCGTTTTCTCTATAAACCCCACGCTATGGAAAGAAAAGATTTTTTGAGAAGTCTTGGCGCAGGAGCTGCTTTTGCCCTTACTTTTCCCTGTTT
>JANQRD010000133.1 GCA_028284725.1 Allomuricauda sp.
AGCTTGCAATGATTTAAATCTTTCCCTAAGTGCAATTTCTTCATTGGCTATAATCTTATGAAGTACGATGCTCAATTGGTCGGAAATTGACTTGAACAAAGTCATTTTTTGGGCAAAGGCATTTTCTTGCTTGCTCCAAAAACACAGAAAGCCAATGGTCTCGTTGCCACTGGTCAAAGGCCCATTTATAAGGTGCTTGAAGCCCGCTTTCCAGAGGTATTCAAAATGGGGGTGGTTATATTGCTGAAATAAGGCTTTTACACTTGTGGTAAAGGGTTTTTTTTGGGAAAATATGTGAGCCACCTCACTCAGTGGCTGCCATCCGAACAACCCTGCTCTACGTAGTTCTTCGCTGTATTTTGTACTTCCGTAGTCTACGAAGAGGTCACGTTCCCGCTCGTTTGGTTTGTCAACCTGAAATAGTCCGGCATCATCGAATGGAAATACGGTCTGTATCTTGTCCAGTATAGCTTTGGCCAATTCAGGAAAGGAATTGATATTGGCGATAGCCTCTGTGATTGTCAGCAGTTCTTCGGTTTTTTGTTTTTCTTCCATAAGCCGTTCATTGGCCAGAATGTTGGCCACTGCTGTTGCCAATTGATTGGCGGTATTTTTAAAAAGAGATAAGTTTAATCCGTTGAAAAAATCTTTTTTTCTAGAAAGAAATTCAAGGTTGCCAATGGGTTTTCCTGCCGAATACAGTCGTGTTGAAATCCAATCTTTATAGCCTGCCTCTTTTGCAAGTTTGGTGCCCCAATACTTCGGATAACGTTCAACCATTTCATGGATGGACATACGGACTACCTCTTTTGATTGACCCCCATATATGTTTTCGTAAACACTTTTAGGGATAGGAAAAGGTTTGCCTACATTTTCTTCATATACACTTAGTTTACGTACATTTTCATGTGCATCACCTACCAGATGTCGTACTGTATCAGCATCTTCTCGTACAACGATCACCACATCATCAAAACCAAAGATGGGTTTTAGACTTTTATTTATTTTGTGGAACAGGTCTTTTTGATCATGCACCTGGGCAATGGCCCTGGTGATTTCCAATAGCCTTTCTGTCTTTTGCTTTTCTTCCATAAGCCGTTCATTGGCCAGCACGTTGCTAACGGCTACTGCCAGTTGATCACCTATGGCCTTGAAAAGAGGAAAATGTTTTTTGGAGTAGCAATTTTTCGCAAAAGAATCAACTACAAGACTACCTACTATTTTCCCTCCTATATTAAGTGGGGTATACATCATTTCCTCAAAATCAAAGAAAAATGGATGATCAGGATGATTTTTAGATACATCCATTACGGCCATAATATTAGTTTCAGAAATAATTTTCTCAATAAGAGAATCCATTTTTTGGTATTCTCCGAGATTCGCAGCCTCTAAATCTCGATTACCTTGTGTATTCAAATAATTTTCCTTCACCGCCCAGTCTTGCCAATGTGTTCCATTTTCGTCCAATACAACAATGGCCACATCATCAATTGGGATTACGGGTCGTATTTGCTTAAAAATAACCTTAAACAACTCCCTACGATTCTGTATGCTTGCTACAGCTTCGCTGATGCCCAACAATGTTTCCTTAAATCGTTTTTCTTCCAATAGTTGTTCATTAGCCAAGATATTGGCCATAGCGTTGGCCAACAGATTGCTTATTTGTTTGAACAGATCAAATTGGCTTTCTCGAAAAAACCGTTCTTTTTTACTCCAAAAACAGAGTATTCCTAAAATTTCATCTTTATAGGACAAAGGACCACTGATCAGTTCTTTTGAGCCCTCTTCTTCTATAAAGGGGTAGTGGCAATGACCAGGGTGATTTTGTTTTAAAAATTCGAATGAGTGAATACTTACGTCATCGGCATGGGTTAAATAATCTATTACGGAATGACGGTCTAAATATCCTGTGAAACCTGCTTCTCTGGTGTTCTTTGAATACATCAGACTTTCGTCCACTACAAAGTCGCGGTGCATCCCATCTGGTTTCACTTCAAACAAACCTGCATCATCAAAGGGAAATATAATGCTGATTTCGTTGAAAACAGCGTTCAAGAGTTCTTTGCGCGTTTTGGCCTTGGCCAATATTTCGGAGATTTTGAGCAAGCCTGACTTTTCCCTTTCCCGTCTTTGAATTTCTTCATTGGCCATCACATTGCTTACGGCCACCGCCAATTGAGCAGAAATGTTTTGAAACATTGGGATATCACCATTCGTATAGAACCCTTCAGTTTTTGAGTTAAAACAGACCATTCCGATTTTTTTACCTCCTACCAACAATGGGCCGCCTATCAATTGTTTAAGTCCGGATTTTTCCATTAAATCATGTTGCGGGTGGTAATACTTTTTGGCCATTTCTTGCATACCTATGATAACAGGTCCTTTATCCATAAACATGGCCACTGAGGTATCCTTGTGTGCAAAAGGGCCGTAATCCAGTTGTTCTTCCGAGACTTTTTGAACATCATCGGTTAGAATTTCATCATCGACAAGTTCATAATGGTATTTTCCTGCAGTATCCAATATAAAAAGCCCGGCATTGTCGAATGGAAATATGGGTTTGATCTTTTCATAGATTGTTTTTAATAACTCTTTTCTATCAAATATCGTTGCAATGGCACGGCTGATACTTAATAGACCTTCCGTTTTTCCCTTTTCTTTAAATAGTTGTTCGTTGGCTAGTACATTGCTTACTGCTATTGCAAGTTGATTGGCAATGGATTGGAAGAGGCTAAGTTTAGAGGGGTCAAAACTGGTTTTAGTTGTCAGGTTGATACTGCCGATAATTCGATTTTGATAGTGTAGCGGGGCAAACATTGATTCTCGTATTCCCATCGCCTTACAAAGCTCAAAGCCCCAAAAGTCCGGATACTCAGAAGAACCTTGGGTCGTGTTCAAGATGCACAGACCTTCTTTGGAAAGTATCTGCTCGAATGGTGTGCCTTCAACAACTAAGGTATTATTTTCCTGTAATGCACTTAGATAGATGGGTTGTTGCATTACCTCTTTGTTGTGTTGGGCTTTTATGGAAAGTTTTCCGTTTGAATCCACCAGGTATAGTGAAGCGGTTTTACTCTCTCCGAAAATGGGAAGAATGATTTCGTTTATAACTTCCCAAAACGTATCAAAGTCCTGTACCCTTGCTACAGCATTGGATACTTGAAAAAGTTGCGCTTTCTCTTGCTCCCTTTTTTGTAGGCTTTCAGTGGTCAGGATGTTGCTCATAGCAATGGCCAATTGGTCTGTAAGGGCTGGAATAAGCGGATACAATTCTTTCGGTATCGTATCTTTTTTCTGGTAATTGAAAAACAAGAGGCCTAAAAAATCGCCTGCATAATTCAATGTACTGACCAAAAACCGGTCATATCCCGCATTGATGATGTGTTGATAAGAATCAGTGCCCAATTCATGCAATAGGTAGTCTTTAAAAACGCCATGGGTATAGGAAAACGAAATTGGAGTTTTTGCCTTTTCAATTTTATCCAGTATTTGTTGAAAACCGGAATCAGAATAGGCATAAGTGTGCAGTTTCTTTTCGTTGAGGTAGCTGTTGCCAGCCGACGGACTGATGTCTTCATACTTGACGGCCCAATCGGTAATATGGTTTTTGTCTTCGGAAAGTATAAAAAAACCAACATCATAAAACCCGAGTACAGGTTTTAGCCTATCAAAGATTACCTTAAACAACGCATTCCTATCCTTTACCGCGGCTATGGCCTTATTAATGCCCAACAAGACTTCATAATCGTTGGTGCTGAATGTTTTATTTTGATTGTTGGCCATTGCTAAAAATAATACTATTTACGAATAATTGATAGTGTTTGATGGTAAATTCCCGATTATTCGTAAAATCATGGTAGTATTTAATACTTGTTTTTATTTGTTTAGGTCAATGAAAACTATGGGGTGGCCTGTAAATACAGGATGTTTGCCCATATCACCAAAAACACACCGCACTTTGGCACTTTGTTTGGCATTAAAATGATTCAAACCATATGCCATGGATGAAGGTTCAAAACTACTATTGGAAAAAAAAATATACAGCACAGAAGAAGAAACCAATGCATTGCTGAAAAAGAATACAAATGTGCTGATGGTCTCATGTGGTGATGTTGATGACATGAGAAACCAACGTTTTCTCTTTAACTTTAGATGTAGTGGTAATTCCGGTGGCACCCTTCCCTTACGATTGGGTTCTATGAACGCCAGTTGTGGTGAGTTTGTGAATTATAGAAGCGGAGATGGCATACGCTTCAATGAATTAGGTTTTTTAAACGACCCTTTAAGCAAGATGCTATCCATACACCTGTTACAACAATTGCGGGAAATCAACCTAGCAACGCAGGACCATATCTATTGTATGGCTGCCAGTTTTATGAGCTATCTAGTGAACCGATACAAAGACTCCCAGGTAAACGAAGGAAACAAGAAACGTGTGGCCATACCCAATTTTACGCTCAGGCGTATCGAAGAATATGTACAACGGAACATAGCGAAACCCATTCATGTTTCTGAGCTTTCTAAAATCGCGGGCAGCAGCATTTTTTATTTTGTGCGCATGTTCAAGGAATGCACCGGGGAAACGCCATACCAATACATTACCCGTTGCAAGGTCGAAAAAGCCCAGAGACTACTGACAACTACCCAACAAAAGATAATACAGATAGGCTTTGAGGTAGGGTTCAATGACCCTGGCCATTTTGCACGGGTCTATAAAAAATCTACGGGTATTTCACCGACCAAATATCGGAAGATGATGAGGGCTTAAGCCATAACCTCTTTCAACTGACCCAAGAAGACTGCCCCAATGAAATAGAGACATTACTTCGCGCTTGCCAAAAAAACTATAACAATTGAAGGGGATTAAAAGGTGTTCCATGAAGCGTCGATTCCCGAAACCATTAAAAATGACCAATAATAAGACATTATAAATAGAATGGTAATCGATTTGACTATATACTATATAGTCCTATAAATTAGCCGATTTTTGGGACTGCTTTAATCACAAAAAGGACGAACAAAATTCAATAATGTAGATTCCATAGCTTGAGTATATACCACTTTTGTTTTGATTGAATTATGCCCTAAAAGTTTCTGGATGATGCCAACATAAGTACTCTTTTCCAAAAGGTGTGTTGCATGACTATGCCGTAAAGTGTGAGCAGTAATCGGTTTGTCGATTCTTGCCCTTCTGGCTGCGGCCTTAAGAAGTTTGTTGAAACTCGAACTGGAATATCCCCATTCTGTCCTTCGAACAAAATGAGCTATGGCGAAAATTCCTAATAGTATTTAAACAGCATGTACAGGGTTTTTTCAGATAAGGGAACTACTCAGTCTTTTTACCATTTGCTGATTTGACATGTATAACCATTCGTGATGAATCAATGTCCATGATTTTAAGTCAATTAATTCGCCAACTCTCAAACCTGCACTGTAAGTGAGGGCAATCATGCTCTGGTGTTTAATATTATTGGTTCTTTTAATAATTTTTAGAATGTTTTTTTGCAATCACCACAGGAAGTTTATCACGTTTTTGTAGGGAAACCAAAACTCTAGGTTAATGCTTTTCATGAACATTTCCTTGTAATAGAGCTTCAATGCCAAAAAGTATTAGATTTAAGCCAAATAAGATGGTTATATGGAATTAATCATATATCCATTAATTGTGTGTCATATGAACAAAAATCAAATGGATAGAATTACAGTTTTTTGTGGTTCAAGTTTCGGAACCAGTAATGATTTTAAATTTCAAGCCAAAGAGCTTGGGAAAAAATTAGCTCTTGAAAATATTGAATTAGTCTATGGAGGGGCAAATGTTGGATTAATGGGAGCGGTTGCAAATGGAACATTGGAAAATTCAGGTAGAGTTATAGGAGTTTTACCATACTTTCTTAAATCAAAGGAAATTGCACATAATGAGCTAACGGAACTAATATTAGTTGATTCAATGCACGAAAGGAAAGTCAAAATGAATGACCTTTGCGATGGAGTTATTGCTCTACCGGGTGGTTTTGGGACATTAGAAGAACTTTTTGAAATGTTAACTTGGGGGCAATTAGGACTACATAAAAAGCCTATCGGAATATTAAACATCAATGGATTTTATAATCACTTAATCGATTTTTTGGATGAAATGGTAAAAAAAGGATTTCTGAAAGAGGCAAATAGGAAAATGGTTTTAATGAGTGAAAACATTGATGAGTTGCTTTCGAAAATGAAAAATTACAAAGCACCTACAACAGGGAAATGGATTACAAAAGAAACCGCTTAATTAATAAAATACGAACGCACAACAAAGAACTGAGTTAAAAAGCAAATTCCTTTAATATAATCTCGACACATAGTTTTAGTCACAGGACAAGCCAGATTTTGCAATGGCCCCGGGAAATCCCTTTTGAGGGTAAACCTGAAGATGTGTATGACATTAACTTGGATTACCATGAGTGGCTCAAGGAAACCCGTATACCCAAATTATTGCTTTATGCCGACCCGGGAGGGCTTGTTTCGATGGAACAAGTCAATTGGACCACCAAGAATTTTGGAAACACTCAAGCAGCTCTGGTTGGAAAAGGCTTACGTTACATTCAAGAAGATGGCCCCATAGAAATAGGAACGGCACTTAGTACCTGGTACAAAACTCTATAACAACCGATAATTGGTAAAAAAAGGCCTCATAGAAGGAGAACTTATTGAAACTTCTAAAGAAGACTACAAATAAAGTACCTGAATGAAAATAATTTGCTCTTGCAGTCCTGCCTTATAAATCCAAACATTTTTTAACCGATTATTTTCAAAGTTTGGGGTAGTAACCCTGAATTTTTTTAAATGAGATCCTTTTTTAAAAGCTGAAATACAAGACAATAGAGCTTTTTAATTCATCAGTCAAAATTCAATAATCACGAGTTTCAGTTAGTATTAAAAAAGCAATAACCTACAGATTGCACAAAATAGGTTAAGATTTCAAAAGATCATTTTAAAACCTTTAGACACGAACAAGGTCTAGTAATTCACCAATAAAGTTCATTGGTAGTTTTAGTTGGTTTGGATAAGGGCGGTTTTCAGCTATCGAAAAGCCGCCTTTTTACTTCGAAGGAATACCATGAAAAAATCACCCTTTGATATTGTAGAGCATTTTATCTATGCCCTACAGGTTGAAAATAGAGAACTGCTATCATCATACCTGAGCGATGATGTCATGATTTTCATTCAAACCGGAGTGGCCAAGGATTGTCTGTTTGTCGGCAAGGAAAATTTTTTTAAGGCGTACCAAAAATTTGATGATACCGTACGTATAGCCAGAGATTCGCCTCTAAGATTAACATGGATCGTAAGGGATGACACCACCATACAAATGTTGGCCCAAAACCCTTGTGAATCGGCGGCCCAAACAGATAGATTTGCCATACAATATGAAATTGATAACCTGCAAATACAGCGTATTAAAATTTTTGTCGGTAGCGCTCTTGAAGATACGTTGGAAGCTTCCCTTTTCACTTAAAAGCCATTCTTGGGCTTATGTTAGTACTAGCAGGCCCTAATACTGCCCTACGCCAATCGTTAGTATGGCAGGCAGTTCGCACTTTTGAAAGAAGCGAAGCTCTTGCTTTTGGGTGCCGATAAAAGTATTGCTGAGATTGCATTCGAGCTTGGTCTTGAATATTCATAATACTTCAGCCGCTTCTTTAAGGAAAAAACGGGAGCTACCCCAAAGACTTTTAGGGACACACCCAATTAAATAAAGGGACATAATTGATTGCTTTTTCGGGGTTAATCACCTTCCAAGGTTTTACGGTTTAATGGGTTAAAAGCACAAGCCGTCTTGTCCAAATTTTTTGATCTTCCCTACGAAATGGGTACCAAAAACAATATCCTCTATCGCAAATAAGTGTTTTGTATACAACCTTCCGCCTTTTCTATACTTTTTTTTGTATTCCATTAAACAACTTTGTACCAGATTTTATATGGAATGTCAAAAAATAAAGCAAAATATCCTATACGATTAACAGCCCTTATTCTTGCACTTGGCACCATTCCCCTGGTTTTGCTTTCAAGTTTTGGTACCAAAAAGCGATATGTCCACCATAAAGATTTTAATGTTACCCATATAAAGCAGGGCTTTGCCAATGTGTACGTGGCACAACAAGGTGATAAAATAGTGATGATAGATTCGGGCAACCCTGAAAAAAGTCATGATTTGGAATCGAGGCTTCTTAATATGGGCATCAACCCAAAGAGCATTGAGTATCTTATTCTTACCCATGCCCATCCTGACCATGCTGGCAATGCACGATATTTTCAAGAGAAATATGGCATGCAGATATTATCAGGCATCGGCGAAAAGGAGATTATAGCAAACCAAGGAGAGGACGGTAATTTATGCCCTATTGGGTTTATGGGAACCATGGTTGGAAAAACCATTGCAAAAGAACGCTATGCCCCTTTCGAAACAGACATCTATATAAAGGATGAATTCGACTTGAAAACCTTGGGTTTTGATGGTATCATTGTGCCCTTCCCAGGCCATACACCGGGCTCTTTGATAGTGTATTTAGGGGATGCAGTGTTCGTAGGTGATATCATTCGCGGGAAAACCCTGAACAAGAAAAAACCCACACGACACCTATTTGTATGTGATTTTGACCAAAATCTTGCCAACATTGAGGCCATATCAAAATTAAAAGGAGTAAAACACTGGTATCCTGGTCATGGAGGGCCGTTGGTTCAGGAAGACGTCAAACAATTTATCAATAAAGAAAAATCAAAATGAAAAAAGTGATGAAAATTACTGGAATAAGCATAGGAACTTTGGTCGTGCTGTTTGGTGTATGGCACCTTTCACAAGGACAATCCGTATCTCCTGCACAAAATATTGATTCAAATTTTGAGGGCAATTTCCTGGCCATCTCTGATGCCGACATGATCGCCGGGGCATACGCCAATGCAACCCTAAACAAAGTAGCAGGTATCGAAGACCGGTTGGCATTGGTTCAAGGAGGAAGTTCCATAGCCATCAAAAGTGATTTACAGATCAGCAATTCGGTCATCTCATGGCCCGCTATTATCGAGTGGAACGCAAATCACCAATTTGCCTATGTTGCCGAGACAAGAGCAATGCACAAAGGTGGTTCGCAGCAAATGGGCAATGTGTTCACCGATTTTCCAATAGGAAAAAAAGTTACCGTGATCGATTACGCCGACCCATCGAGACCACGTAAAGTACAAGAAAAAGAGGTGGGTGAGAACATCCAAGGGGTCAGTATGAACAGAGCTGGCAATTTATTGGTTTCAGGTTCCACGGAAACCGGAAAAGAATTGGTGGTCATGATGCTCGAAGAAGGTAAGATTGCCCATACGCATTACTTTACTCATGACAAAATCAAAGAGGAAGATGCCGGCAATGGCGGTTTTAGAACTACGGAGTTCCACCCCTCAAAAAACATCATCGCCGTCAATTTGAACAATACCCACCTGCTCTTTTTCAAAATCGTGGATACCGGTGACGACATACAACTGCAACAGTTGGGGGAGGCCATGGAAGTGGGCAAGCGATGGAGCGTCGGCAATTGGCACCCATCCGGCGACTATTTTATCCTCAGTGATCTGCGGTGGGGCGACGGCTTGGGTGCCATTACCCACGGCAAAGGCAAATTGGTTTCCGTGGCCTTTGATGAAAATGGAGACCACAGGATTGTCGATACCGAAAAAGTAGGGCTTAGCCCGGAAGGTTTTGATATCAGCCCCAATGGTGACTATGCCGTAACGGTCAACATGCGCCGCACTTGGGCCCCTAAAAAAGGATTTTGGTTCGTGCCTGCCAGAAAACGATCATCACTTTCCTTGGTGAAAATTGACTCCGGTACAGGGCAACTGACAAAACTGGGCAAAGACTATGGTTTTGGGGGGGCATTGCCCGAAGACGCCGTATTTGATTTGGAAGGCAATACCATCGCCGTTGCCGTGTACCATGATCGCAATGAGGAGTTTCCCGAAGAAGGATGGATAGATTTCTGGGAACTGAAAAATGACCAACTCATCAAAACAGAAAAACAATTGAAAGTCACCCGAGGGGTGCATAATCTATTATTAATCAAATAAAAATTGCGATGAAAACTTTGAAATGCATATTTATTGTCGTTCTGCTCTTGCAAACTGGAACTATGGTTGCACAAGATAATCCCGGCACCAATGCTAAGGGAAGTTTTGGCATCAATGTGAATCCTGCCTATTTCGTGTTAGGCGGGTATAGCGCTAGAGGTATTTACCACCTCCCTAAAAAATGGTCTTTTGGGTTGAACATCGAAGGTGGCTTTGAGCTCCCCGACGATTTTAGGGATTCGTTTTTCGATGACAACCAAGCCATTGATGTAGACTGGGACTATGCGGTCGGATTGGAGGCGAGGTATCGTTTCAGTGACGCAACATTCGATAAAGGTTTTTACGCATTTGGAACGCTTGGATATGAAGGCTGGACAGTCAATGAAATCGGAACGAGTACTGGTCTAAGTTTTGATAATTGGTTCTCTTCGATAGGGCTTGGCTACAATTGGTACCCGTTCAAAAAGAAAAACTTCAATCTCGGACTCAGCTACAATGTTATCTTTATTCTCAATAATACAGATGACCAAATTGTGGGAAACACAACTTTTAACATTGAACGTGTAATTCCACCCTCCCTTGTTCCGTCTAACATCCATATTGGTTGGAGGTTTTAATCATTTTAATATGTCCTACTCAAAACAAATAACACACATCCCGCGCTTTATCGACCTGTGCAACCTTGCTGGGGTAAAGCCCCAACATCCCCTAATCGGCATCATACGCTTGGAACATATTCCGGCAATGGCCAAACAAATGGGGGCGCTCTCTTTTGGTTTTTATAGCATAAGCCTAAAAAAGAAGCTCAAAGGGTATATTGAGTACGGAAGAAAGACCTACGATTTTCAAGAAGGGGTTTTGGGATTTGTGGCGCCCAATCAAGCGATTTCCTTTGACCAGTGTGATGCCCAGGAATCTAAAGGCTGGGAACTGTATTTTGAAGCAGATCTGTTGGCCAATTCAAAATTGGCGGAAGACATCAATACCTTTGGCTTCTTCAACTATGAGACCAGTGAGGCCTTGCATGTTTCCAAAAAGGAAGAGGAACAGATGGAACAGATCTTCCAAAATATTTATGACGAATATTCCCTACCCATCGATCAATTCAGCAAAGAGGTCATTCTTTCCAATATTGAATTATTGCTTACCTATAGCAAGCGGTTCTATAAACGCCAGTTCATCACTAGAAACGAGGTCGACTCATCGGTGGTCGCCACTTTTGAGAAGGAGCTCAAGCTGTATTTCTCCCAGAGCGACCTACAGGAAACAGGTATACCCGAAGTAGCCTTTTTCTCATATAAATTGAACCTTTCTTCAAAATATCTGAGCGATATGCTCAAGACCTTGACCGGAAAGACCACCAAAGAACATATTCAGTTTCAATTGTTGGAAAAAGCAAAACACTTGCTCTTGGGCAGTGATAATTCCATCTCTGAGATTGCCTACCAGCTTGGTTTTGAGTATCCACAATACTTCAGTCGCTTCTTTAAGGAAAAAACGGGAGCGACCCCAAAGGCATTTAGGGGCAGACCCAATTAAATAAAGGGACATAATTTATTGCTTTTTTTCGGTTTTATGACCTTGCAAATTATTGCAATTCCACAAGTTAAAAGACAGGCTATTCTACCAAAAGTTATTGACCTTTCCTGCCATCAGTAGACTTTCAACTATTACAATAAGGTATAGCACCATATACTGTAACCAAAGACCATAATATTCTTTTTCAATTTCACTTCCTGCCGACCAGGGTGTAGGCTCCGCTTATCCACAGGTAGAGCGAAGCAACATTGTCTTATTTCCGCAAGAATAGGCAAGAAAAACACTCCCTTTTATCTCAATTTGAAGATTTTAACGAAAGTAAAATTAATTTTTAAAACCCTAATAATGTTCACATTACCAAAACTTTCATTCGATTACAAGGCCTTGGAGCCGTATATTGACGCACGCACGATGGAAATACACCACACCAAGCATCATCAGGGCTATACCAATAAGCTGAACAATGCCCTAGAAGCGGGTAATCTCGAAGGAAAATCGATTGAAGAAATTTTAAGGAATGTTTCATCACACAACGATGCAATACGAAATAATGGCGGTGGATACTATAACCATACACTCTTTTGGGAGATTTTGACCCCCGATGGCAATGACATTCCATCAGGCGCATTCAAGCAGCTATTTGACGAGACTTTTGACAATCTCGAAAATTTCAAAAAACACTTCAGCAAAGCAGCAGCGACAAGATTTGGTTCGGGCTGGGCCTGGTTAAGTGTGGATGCAAATGGAGAATTGTTCGTTTCCAGCACGGCAAACCAAGACAATCCATTAATGGATGTGGTCGAGGAAAATGGCACCCCCATTTTGGGCATTGATGTTTGGGAACATGCCTATTACCTAAATTATCAAAACCGTAGACCTGATTATATCAATGCATTTTTTGAAATAATTAATTGGGAAAAAGTCGCTCAGAACTATGAAAGGTCTAAACCATAACGAGTTATCGGTCTAGTTCTGTAAGTACAAAAGAAGTACTGCAACAATAATGGAAATATGGAAAAATACGTGCTCCACATGGCAGATACAAGAGGGAAAGCAGATTATGGCTGGCTGCAATCAAGGCATACGTTCAGTTTCGCCAATTATTACAATCCACAGCGCATGAATTTCGGTGCTTTAAGGGTTTTAAACGATGACATTGTGCAAGGAGGCATGGGTTTTGGTGAGCACCCCCACCAAAATATGGAAATAGTCTCTATTCCCTTGGAAGGGGATTTAAAACATACCGACAGCACGGGAAGAAGTGAAATCATCAAAAAAGGAGATGTTCAGGTCATGAGCGCAGGCACTGGGCTTACCCATAGCGAGATGAATGCCCATAAAGACAACATGGTAAAGTTTCTTCAGATCTGGATTGTGCCAAACAAAATAAATGTTGCCCCGAGATACGATCAGATTACACTAAGAACAGCAGACAGAAAAAATAGACTCCAACAAATAGTATCTCCAAGTGCAGAAGATCAAGGGGTTTGGATCCATCAGGATGCATGGTTCCACCTTGGCAGGTTAGACAAGGGCTTGGAACTTACATATACCCTAAAAAAAGCAAACAATGGGGTCTACAGTTTTCTGATAAGCGGCGATATGACCATAAATGGGCAAAGTCTGAATACACGCGATGGTTTTGGTATTTGGGGAATCGATTCTCTTGAAATCAAAGCAAATGATGACACAGAATTATTACTAATGGAAGTTCCGATGGAACACCAATCAGGATTGGATTGAGAAAGTAGAACATTAAACATAAAAACAGATCAGATGAAAACAACTATTACATTTTTAGCATTATTGATGAGCACGGTAGGCTTTGGGCAATGGTCCCAATACAACCCCAATCCGAACAACGACCCGGCCAATGCCTCCAAAGAATTGCTGCACCCGACAAACCACACCCTGTTGTTGATTGACCACGAAAGCCAAATGGCCTTTGCCGTAGAATCACAGCCCATAGAGGAATTACGCAACAATACCGGGCTGATTTCCAATCTGGCCGTGCTCTATGAAATTCCTACAGTGGTCACCACTGTGGCAGAAAAATCCTTTAGTGGGCCAGTATTTCCAGAAATACGGGAGTTTTTTCCTGATGAAAGTAAATATATAGACCGCACCACAATGAATTCTTGGGAAGATAAACGGGTAGTCAAGGCGGTTGGTGATTATAAAAAACCAAAATTGGTTATTGCCGGACTTTGGACCGAAGTCTGCACCCTTTCTGCTGCCTTATCCGCTCTTGAGGATGGGTATGATGTCTATGTCATCACAGATGCATCTGGTGGTGTTTCCCAAGAAGCACACGATATGGCCATTGCAAGAATGATGCAGGCAGGAGCGAAAATGGTGACATCAATGCAATATGCCTTGGAAGTACATCGGGATTGGGCCCGTTCTGACAAATATGTTGAGATGAAAAACAATTATCAGAACTTCTCAACGCATTGAATTATACCAAGCTCAGTAACCTGGGCAAAAAGTACCAGTGTTCAAACGATATCAACAAAAAATATATGTATGCGTTCAACACAAAAAACTGGAAAAACCAAACACTGATCTTGGGCACGTGTAAGAATGCCTATTTAAAAGAACTCGATGGGTTAGTTGATGGTTATGTAAATAATGCCAGTGCACAGCACCTTAATTAATGGTCATGTCTTAAGCGCTACCCCATTAAAGTTCCTATTTCCCATAAAAGTTAAGGGTACCCACAAAGTGCTTAAATGCCACCCTAATGGCCTTGTCAAGAAAAATGATTAAAGAACACATCCAATTCATACTTCTAAAAAAAGGGCAGCGATTGTTCCTGTGTACCAATAAATCCACCCCAGAAATAGCTTATCAATTAGGGTTCGAATAGCCCTAGTACTTTAGTCGATTTTTTAAGCCGGGAACTGGGGTTGGCCCAAGGGCCTTTGGGGAGCAATGGTCAGGTTAGTTATCAGGAAACCCCATTGTTTGTTTGTCTTGGTTAAAAACAGATGGCTCTGCCATCAATTGCTAAAGTTTTTTTGAGAGCACCCACCAATCCCATAGCCAACGTTTCCTAGGCTTCTTACATCAATTTTATCCCATAAGAACAAGAATGGCAAAGTTTTCAAGGCCAAAATAGCCCAAATTGTGGTATCATAATTTAAACAACGGAAAATGAAAAAATCAGTAAAAGCAATAGCAGGGCTTTGTATAATAAGTACATTTTTGGTCTGGTTCCAATCATGCAATGAGGTACACTCTTCACCAAACAATGCCAATGCACTTGAAACGAGTGCTATGGAAAATACACCACAAGATTATTCAAAAGAACTCAAACCGGAAGAAGTCACGTTCATCATGGTCGACTATTTGGAAGGTCTTATCAATGGTGTGCATTCCAT
>JANQRD010000161.1 GCA_028284725.1 Allomuricauda sp.
TCACCTTCCAAGAAAGTGGAGCAAGGGAACATCTTCTTTTGATCGCATGCAATGGCCTGTACCAAACCGGAAACTGCGGCTCCTGGAGCGTACCAGGCACTGGTTCCCAATAATTTGGTCAATGTGGCCCCACCAACTTTGGTTTCCTCGACCACCCATTTCATTTTGTCCTCCGACAAAAACTCTGAAACTTTGACACTGTTTCGTGTAGCATGACCAATCAGCGGAACCATACCTTTATCGCTATGCCCTCCAATGACCATACCATCAACATCAGAAATTGGAGCTTCCAAGGCCTCAGCCAATCGATATTTAAATCGGGCGCTATCCAATGCGCCTCCCATACCAATAATTCTATGCTTTGGTAAATCGGTGGTCTTGTGCACCAAATACGTCATGGTATCCATCGGATTGCTCACGACGATCAAAATAGCGTTAGGGGAATGTTCCAATAGACTCGTGGCCACAGACTTTACGATTCCCGCATTGATTCCAATAAGTTCCTCACGGGTCATTCCAGGTTTACGGGGAATCCCAGAAGTAATTACGGCTATATCACTACCTGCAGTTTTGGAGTAATCACCAGTTGTACCGGTAATTTTGCTATCGAATCCGTTTAGGGAGGCCGTTTGCATCAAATCCATTGCTTTTCCTTCGGCATATCCCTCCTTAATGTCCAATAAAACAACTTCGGATGCAAAATCTTTCATGGCAATATACTCGGCGCAGCTTGCCCCCACAGCGCCCGCTCCAACTACAGTAACTTTCATTTTTATAGGTTTTAGTTTTAATCGCTCAAAAATAAGGCATTTAGGTCAGAAAAAACCTGACTTTTTACCATTTTAAACAGGTAGAATTTTCTTAAAAGCCTATTAAAAAAAACTGCGTTGTGTTAACAAAATGAGTAGTTGAACGAAGAAACAGGCTTTCGGCTCAAAATACATTGCCTTTACCACAATATTTCGTTGCCAATTGCCGTTGTTATGGTCCCAAATTACGTTTAACCTACTTAACCTATGAAAAAGCTCTTTTCATTGTTGTCGATTGTTTGCATTATTACGGTAAGTAACTGTACAAGCATTCCTGAGAACAACGATCCCATTTTAGGTATTTGGGTAAGACATTCCACATCGCAGGATAGCGACAAAGGCAATCAGACCACCAGGGAAGAATGGATCTTCAATGATGTTTACCTTGGAAGGTACCAAAGCTATTCCAATTCCAAATTAACTTTTTATACTGATTTTAGATGGACCGAGAAAGACGGTCTGTATACTATCACTTATTCTGAAGAGGAAATTGTTGATGTGATTGTAAGTCTTGAAAACACCAACGACCCTGAAACTTTGTCCCTGGAGAATGGAGCCGTCTTCGCCACCAGGGAATAATTTAGGAAGACGCACCATATGAAAATAAAAGGCCCCAACTTTGTTGGGGCCTTTTTACATATTAGGTAAGAAACAATTTATCTGAATCCGAAATTGAGACCAAAGGTGAAGGTGTTGAACTCAGAAATATTATATTCTGCATTGATTCGGAAAAAGCCCAGCTTTATTTTTGTACCCAGATTGGCCGAAACCCCACTTGCATCCGTGGATACTGTAAATGGATCTTCATAAGTGGTCTGGAATGGTCCTGACGTAACTACGTAGGTTCCCAAAAGATCAATGTCCGACTTTCCGGTAATATAGCCCAGTCCGCCATAAAAATTGATTACAGGGATTTTTCGGGTAGATACTACGGCACTGAAATTCCATGTTTTGAACGAGGCATCAATACGCTGATCACTTCCATCTATTACTCCTGAATCGGTAAAGTCATATTCCCCATTTAAATTGGTA
>JANQRD010000179.1 GCA_028284725.1 Allomuricauda sp.
ATTGATATCTGATCGTCAAGCTTTTCGGCAAGTTTCAGGGATTTTAAAATGTAGTCTTGGGCCTCGGGATAATTGCCCATTTCGTAAAACACGGTACCAATGTTGCCAAGAATGATGGCCAAACCTTTTTCATCACCAAGCTCTTGGACCAAATCATAGTTTTTAAAAAAGTATTCATGGGCTTCGGAAAACTGACCCTGTTGCGCATGAGTAATGCCGACCCACTTAGTGGCATCCGCCTCCCAGGTTTTATTGCCTATTTTTTTGGCAAAAGCCAAAAGCTTTTTACCTGTACGTCGTGAACTATCGGCACTGACACGCATTTGTGATCTCGCCAGGGCCAAGCCGGATTCGTATCGAATTGAATCTGGCTTACTTACATCTTCAAAAAGTTGCCGCAAACTATCCAACGGTTTGGTCTGCGCGTGTAGCCCACAAATCGTGCAGAGGAACAACAGAAATATATATTGATGCCCCTTCAAGTCAAGTTGATTTACCTATTAAAAATAAGGAATCTACCAAAAACCGGTTGGATGCCCCCTCGACTTCACTCGGAATAAACTTCCGTAACAACAGGGTAAAAAGTATAAATAGTTGGAAGACCTTGTCACAATTGGGTTATTCTCTAAGTTAGTTAAACTATCTGCGGTATATTATCATTGACCTGTTTAGAGATTATTTTCTTTCTCATGCCCTCTTTATCATCAAATACCCTGGAAATATTCATCAAGGTGTTTCTGTAATTATCTCCATTAGAGCCTCTATGATAAAATATTCTTATTTGTTGACAGTTTGTTTTTTGCATTACTGTCTTCAATAAAATATTGTCAGATAACCCGCAGGACAAACCATAAACATAGACTTCATAAGGATTTTGCAACTGTCGTTCCAGATCTCTGTAATGAGTACTATTAAAGTAATTTGTAGACTTAATGTTTTCTAAAAATCTATTCCCTAGCTTTTCTAATTTGGAATAATCATCCCCTGTCTCATTCCCATAACCGAAAATAATGGGATAGTTTTTTATATCGCCATGAATTTCGTTTATGACCGTTTTATTCAAAAATTCAGTACGTGCACTACCAAGTATGTTTCGTAAAAATGGGGTGTAGTTGAAGTTTACAAAATAGTAAGAGTCCGGCTCCGTTTTTGACTCTTCATATGATTGATAACCAGTATTGTAATTAACGATTTTACCAAAAAAGTGTCTTCTATATTTATTAAGAGTATCTGTTATATTCTTTTCATAAACAAGTCCTTCTAAATACTCAGAAAGTTTTTGTTTCACGATATCGAAGAAATAATTAAAGTCATCTATATCGCTCGGAGAGGTAACAAGTAATTGCTCAAAATATAGTTGTTCAATATCTACCCAACCGTTGACATCATAAAAATCAAATAATATAGAAACAAATGCGTGTTTAGGACGAAGAGAAAAATTGAAATATTGTTGATTTCTTATTCGCTCCCTTTCTTCAGCATAGAATTTATAGTTTCTGCCCTTTTCAAATAAGTCCTTTATCCATTCTAACGTGTAAAGATTGTTATGGCAATAGAAAAAGTCATTTTCGGATTGATAATCTAATCCTCCAGGATTTGACCTTTTAGGAGCATTATCTATTATCATTTTCAATGTTTCTTCAAAAATCCAATCTAGGAAATCAGAATATCGAGTGGGGAGATTTAATGACCTATCAAATCCATTACCTATAAGAATAATTCTCTTCATGCATTCTATTATGGACTAAAATAATTAAAACACCTCAACAAGTTTTTCTTCTAACCAAATTTGAGGGCATAACGCCTTCATTTTTTTGTCAAAGTGTTCCAAGCGGCGATAGCGCATGGCACGTTTTGCAGGGTTACGCCTTGCAATCAGTAACCCTGTCAGATGTTTTGTTTAAAAGACTTCAAAAAGTTACACAGCAACTCTTTTGATTTTAAACTTTTTAATTTTTGAGGCCAACGTAGTCCTTGGAATCTTCAAAAGCTCTGCAGCTCCATTTTTCCCCGAAATTTTCCAATTGGTTAAATTGAGAGCCTTAATAATGTTTTCTTTTTCATAGTTTTTCATTTCCTCAAAAGAAAAAATAGCGTTACTGTCCATTTCCGAATTGGGACTCACCTCGGTATTGGAGAATAATACTCCATCCAAATTTGGTTTCCCATTAATGTTGGTAATAATACTTCTCTCAACCACATTTTGGAGTTCCCTTACGTTTCCAGGCCAATTGTGCATTTGTAGTTTAATAAAGTCTGATTTGGAAAATGGTTCGACTTTGAGCGCCCGGTTTTTTGAGAATTTTTCAAAAAATGCCTTGGCCAATAACTCAACATCATTTACTCTTTCCCTTAATGAAGGGACATGAATCGGAAAAACATTGAGACGATAAAAAAGATCTTCTCTAAATTTCCCTTCATCTACCAGTTGTCTAAGATCCCTATGTGTTGCAGCAATTATCCTAACATCCACTTGCTTTGTCTCGGAACTGCCCAATGGTTCAAAAGTGCCTTCCTGAATTACCCTAAGTAGTTTTGCCTGAAGGGCTAGTGATAATTCCGCAATCTCGTCCAAAAAGATGGTACCATTATCGGCCAAAGCAAATCTTCCTTCGCGTGAAGCCAAAGCGCCCGTAAAAGCCCCCTTGACATGCCCGAACAATTCACTTTCAATTAATTCAGATGGTAGGGCAGCACAATTTAAGGTGATCATGGTTTTGTCTTTCCTGATACTGGCATCATGAACAGCTTTTGCAAACAATTCTTTTCCTGTGCCGGTTTCACCCTGAATTAAAACGTTAGCATCTGTCGGGCCAACTTGATTTACAAGCGCCAAAGAATTCTTGATACATTCGCTATCCCCAATAATATAATTGAACTGACGCGTATCAACCTTTTCCTTTAGCATAATGGTTTCAGCCTTTAACGCTTTTATTTGCTTCTTATCCGATATCTTTTCCTTGATATTTTTTATATAAAGCACATAGTACATATCACCCTCAAACAAGTAGCAAGACATATTTATTGTGGTGGGAAAGGATTCATTTTTGTTACTAATGCAAATTAGAGGCTCACTTATTTCAAGAGAATTATGTTTATTACTCAATACAGTATGTTGAGGTATAATGGATTTAAGCTTAAATAATGATGTGGGACTAAAAATCTCATTCAAATCCTTGTTGATAAAAACTTCTTTTTTAAAGTCAAACATTTTGATTGAGGCCGCATTTACCTGCGTAATTCTTAAATCTGAATTGAACTCAATTATTGCATCCGTAGTGCCATTCACAAGCCTATTGAGTTTTGATTCACTATCGGCTATTTTACGCTGAGCAATTTCTCTCCGCAATTCCGCCGCTGCTCTGGAAGCAAAAATTTTAAAAATGGCAAAAACTTCCGGTATTTCTGGCATAGGTTTGTTATCCAACAAAGCCAAATGACCGATTACACTTCCATCTATATCTCTTAAAGAAATGCCCATGTAACTTACAGCTCCAAAAGGTTTTAAATCTGGATCTTTTGGAAATAATTTAATTACGTTTTTTGGAATGTGGCAGATATCATTAGCTCTTAGCACGGGTTCGCACGGAGTGTCTGTTACCGAATAAGTGTATTTTTCAACCTGTTTGCCCTCTAAATAAAAAGCCAATGCATTCAATTTATTTTCTTCAGGCCAAAATTCTGTGACCCATACCCCATGAACTTCTAAGATTTCGGCTAAATGCTTCACCAAGGCCCTAAAAAATTCTTTGCCCGTGTAGGAAGAAGTTGTTTCTATAATCTGTTTTAACGCAATTAATTTCGGGATACTTTTCCGCTGTTCCATGATTCTGGAGTTTCGTCATATTTACGAAAACAAGTTACCCAAAAGATGAAAAATGACGAAATATCGACATATTATATTTTGTTAAATAAGGCAACCACCTGATTTTAAGGAACTTCACTTTTTGGCATGCCAAATGCAAACAAGATGTCCATATGAATCAGTAAAGAATCAAAAAATCATGAAAACAATGCAAAACACAGTAAACGGATTCAAATCTCAGGATATCACGGATACCCTCGAGGCAATTACATCAAACCCTGAAATTGCCAAATTCAAATTTAGAGCTAGAAACAAATGGATTTCTGGTGGACATAACAGAAGTACAATTAAGGACTTTTATGGCGGATGCGTAGAAGATCAATCAAGAAAAGAACCTTTTGTATTTGACAACAGTGAACCTCCTATTTTGTTGGGGAATAATGAAGGGGCCAATCCGGTGGAATTTGTTCTCCATGGTCTAGCTGGATGTATGACCACTACCATGGCACTACATGCTGCGGCAAATGGTATAGCTGTAGATCATATAGAATCCGTATTAGAGGGAGACTTAGATGTTCAAGGTTTTTTAGGACTAGATGAAACTGTTCGAAATGGGTATCAAAAAATCAAGGTAGACTTTAAGGTCAAAGGCAATCTTACCGAGGAAGAAAAGCAAAAATTAATATCATTTGCTTACAAGTCACCCGTGTTTGATATCGTTACAAACAAAGTGCCAGTAGCTCTATCGCTTCAAAATTAGGGGTTTGTTTGGGACAAAATAGGTGGCTACTCTAACAACAGAAGAACCTTATCGGTCTACTTTTAATAGCCACTACTTCTTATTACGGCATTACCAGTAAATAAAAAGAATTCAAAATTTAAGATTACAATGATAAATCAAATGAAAAATTTAAAGAGCAGGATCCAAAGCGTATCAACCTTTGCTCTTCCATTAACTGTAGCTACAATTTTTGTTGCTTGTAACAGCAATGACGATAAAGGTGATATGGTTTTTTCAAATGAAACAATTAATGCGGTTACCACCATACCGTTTTTTGTTGTGAATGACAATGGCGAACTACCTGTTTCAGAAGACGACCTATTATATGAATCCAGGTTGCGGAATCCTGTTTTAGATAGAGATGGCAAACATTTGACATGGGTGGATTTTAGTACCGTAAGTGGATCAGCCAGCGTAACCTGTATGGAAGGAGGTTTTGAAGTCGATATTGAACTTTCTGGACTAATTCCTAACGGTGTTTATACATTTTGGAACGTTACATTTAATGAGGGCGGTATGGACACTACTAAGGAATTGTTGAATATAAGGGGAATAGGTTGTATTGGATCCACAGATGGATCAGAAAACTATTTCATCGCCTCCAGCGATGGAACAGGTCATATCAATGCCTTTACACAAGCTCCTAACTCACTATCAATGATAGGAGATATTTTAGCTTGTCCAATAGATGATGAATACGAATTTCATATCGTCGGTGCATATCATTTAGATAGTAAAACATGGGGGGCTAGTTTAGGTCCTGATGGTACAGCGGTTGAACAATTTGGATTCTTTTTAAAAAATGATAACTAAGTTAAAAAGTAGAGGTATTTCATACGCAATATTGATTATTGTCAACATATTACTAATAATCATATTGTTAGCCTCAATAAAAAACACGGAAATATACACAACTAACATTTCATTATCAGGTGGAGAAAAATGGGAAAAATTCTATGGATTTTCAAGGGCAAAAGTCATTGAAGGACCTATAGATCAAACCAAACAAGTATTCATCTCCAACACCAGTGCATTTGATTCAGATGGAACTGTTAAGGTCCCAAATGATGTAGGGAAGCAGACAGAACAAATAGTAAAGAACATGGAAAATGTTTTAGAGCAAGCAGGTGGAAACCTAACCGACATTGTTGAGACTACTTTCTACACAACAAGCTTTGATCACTTTCCTGAAATAGCTAAAGTCCACCAAAAATATTTTGGGGAAATAAGCCCAGCCACAACGCTGATACATGTTAGTGAAATGGCCTCACCGGAGATTCTTATTGAAGGTTCTGCTAGGGCAGTAATTAGTCGATAGGTGCCAAGAAAAGCACTATCTAAAAGTTTTTTAATTCGGATTTACAAGGGCCTAAAAGGCCTTTGTAAATCAACCTAGCTATATGAATATCCCCTTAGGCAATGATTAAAAATGAAAAACCTAGTAATTAGAAAGGCGACACTAAAAGATGTTGTCCCTTTGGCCTTGTTGGCTAGAGTGACATTTAGGGAAGCATTCGGTAAATATTTTAGGAATGAACAGGATTTGAAAATGTATTTTAATGAATCATTTTCTATCCAAAGCTTAAAAGCCAAGTTAAATGATGGCAACAACATTTTTTGGATTGCCTTCGTGGACAACCTTCCTGTTGGATATGCCAAAATGATTAAAAATTCACCTTCAAAATTTATTGGCCATAAATCAGTGTCTGAATTACAGCGAATTTATGTGCTTCATGATTTTTTGAACATGAAAATTGGTCAATCCCTTCAAAATACTGTCTTTAAGGAAGTTAAACGACTAGGGGTAAAATATCTTTGGTTATCAGTATATGTTGGAAATCCAAAGGCTATACGTTTCTATCAACGAAACAAATACAAACATTTTGGAAATCAGGTTCTGAATTTCGCCCAACAAGATTTTGAATTTCAAGTGTTATTCAAAAGCTTTTAATGGTCTAAAAAAAGTTCAATTGAACACTTCACTAATGAAGTATAAATATCAAAAGAAACAACGAAAGAAAATCCCCCGAATTGAACGTCGGGATAATTATGAACTCAGAAACGAAAGATGAATTGGAAACAGGGCGATTATCTATTAGCCTTGACCTATAACTCATTAAAGGGAAATATTTGGTACTATTATCTAGCTCAACTTTGCTCAGTTTGGGATAGAAAGTGGGATAAACAAAACTCAAAAAATAAAAAAGCCCAACAAGAAAGAATACTTGTTGGGTTATCTATGCTCCCCCTGCTGGGCTCCCCTCGACTTCGCTCGGGATAAACTTCTCGCAGTAACAGGGTAAAAAAGAAAAAAGCCACACATCCGTGCAGCTTTTTGTTTTTTTGCTCCCCCTGCTGGGCTCGAACCAGCGACCCTCTGATTAACAGTCAGATGCTCTAACCAACTGAGCTAAGGAGGAAGGTTTCATTTTATCCTAAGCGGGTGCAAATATAGCGGTTTCTTTAAAACGCCACAAAGAAAAAAGATCGTTTTCTATTTAAAAAGCCATTTGTACAGGTCGTTGCCATTGGCGAACAATAGAAGACCAATCAATAGGAAGAATCCGACCATCTGTGCGTATTCCAAAAACTTGTCGCTTGGCTTTCTTCCTGTGAACATTTCAAACAGCAAAAACATCACATGTCCCCCATCCAAAGCAGGAATAGGCAGGATGTTCATAAAGGCAAGAATAATGGAAATAAAAGCCGTGGTCGACCAAAAAGCGGCCCAGTCCCAAGTCGGTGGGAACAGTCCCCCAATGGCGGCAAATCCGCCTACGCCTTTGTAAGCCCCTGTTGATGGATTGAATATTTTCTTAAGTTGTTTTGCATAGCCCGAAAGGGTCTCGATACCTTTGTTGATACCCGCCGGAATAGACTCCAGAAACGAATATTTGATGGTTTTCTTTTCAAGAAACCCTCTATCCGCCAAATCCAAAATATTTGGAATTCCAGGAATCACCCCTATTTTACCAGAATCATCTATGGTCACTTGAAGATCCTTTGCCGTCCCATCCCTTAAAACCTCCAAGTTCACTGTCTGTCCTGAGTATTTACCGATTACATCACTGGCTTGATCATAGTAATCAATGGTATCGGCTCCAACTTTAACGATAATATCTTCCCGTAAAAGTCCGGCATCTTTGTTATGCGATTCTTCCGGTACTTCAGAAACTATAAAGGGAACCCTGGGATAAAGAAATCTCACTTTTTCCTCATCTTCTAGCAAAGTGGAAATAAAATCTATCGGAATCTCCTGCTCAATTTGCTCTCCATCACGCTCAATGGTAATCGTATTTCCATTGATGATTTCAATAAATACACTTCTAAAGGATTCCAGTTCATTTCCGTCAACCGCAATAATTTTATCCCCCGTCTGAATTCCTGCTTTATCACCAATTTTCTCCTCAACGACCCAAACACCGTCTTTCAAGCTTTCCATGGGAATATACTCATCGCCGTAGGAATAGGCCATTCCGATATAGATAATCACAGCAAGGATAAAGTTCACCGTAACCCCACCCAACATAATGATCAATCGCTGCCAGGCCGGTTTACTTCGAAACTCCCAAGGTTTGGGCTCCTCCTTCATTTGATCGGTGTCCATACTTTCATCAATCATCCCGGAAATCTTTACGTAACCCCCCAAGGGAAGCCATCCAATTCCATAGACCGTTTCACCGATTTTTTTCTTGAAGAGGGAGAATTTTACATCAAAAAAAAGGTAGAATTTTTCAACTCGGGTCTTAAACACCTTCGCAGGAATAAAGTGTCCAAGTTCGTGAAGGACAATCAGTAGGGAGAGACTCAAAAAGAATTGTATGATCTGTATAGCTATGGGGCTCATCGACATTATCTCTATTAAAACGCACAAAAGTAAACTTTTAGCCCATCATATAAAAACTGCAAAACAAGTGCCTCTGGGTTTTAAGAAAGTTTTAGCACCAAATCTTTGCTTTTGTAGTGATGAATCCCTCAACCGGGCGTAATTTTGTAACGAATGTTATCTTTTTTCTCAAAATATAAGTTTTTTGGAGTGGTACTCCTAGGACTTTCCGCTGTTATCATCTACCTGTTTTACAATGCGTTGCAACCCAAAAAAACACTTCCGGTGTACCAGCCTTCCATGGTCGACCAAGAGTTGGTGGACAGTACGCTACACTACAAAAAAAAGTATCACACCATTGCCGATTTTGAACTAACAAATCAAAATGGGGAACAAATCACCCAACACGATTACGAAAACAAGATCTATGTGGCTGATTTTTTCTTTACGACCTGCCCCAGCATTTGCCCCATTATGACCAAGAATATGGTTCAGATACAAGGTTCTATTTTAGAGGATGAGGATGTACTATTGTTATCACACTCCGTTACTCCGGTTATTGATTCCGTACCCCAGCTTAAAAAGTACGCTCTTGAAAAAGGAGTCATCGATAGTAAATGGAACCTGGTCACCGGGGACAAAAAGCAGATTTACGAGCTGGCGCGAAAATCATATTTGGCTGTAAAAAACGATGGCGATGGGGGGCCTTATGACATGATTCATACCGAAAACTTCATTTTAGTGGACAAGGAGCGAAGGATTCGTGGCTTTTATGACGGCACTAATGGGGAGGACATTCAAAAGTTGTTGGAAGACTTGGAAATCCTAAAAGCCAGCTACGCTGAATAAAGGTTTTGCTTTCGTAATTTTTAGCAATGGGATATGCGCTTTTTTACTTACTTTTGCTCTTAATTAAAATCAATCTAAATAAGATCAGTGGCTACCATTGCAGATTTAGAACACGGGCAGAAGGGGATAATCAAGGATTTTTCGGAAAACAGCCTTCCCATAAAATTAATGGAGTTGGGTTGTCTCCCTGGAAACACGGTTGAATTGGTACAGGTCGCCCCATTAAAAGATCCCATCTATATCAACGTGAACGGAAGCCATATTGCCATTAGACGTTCCATGGCCAAACAGATTGAGCTCGACCTTCTTGAAGATCCCAAAGCTATATGAGCAAAAGCATCAATGTCGCACTGATTGGGAATCCCAACACCGGAAAAACCTCTGTATTCAACCAGCTTACAGGTCTCAAACAAAAAGTGGGTAACTATCCCGGTATCACTGTTGAAAAAAAAGAAGGTATCTGCAAACTTCCCCGAGGGGTAAAGGCGCACATCTTGGATCTCCCCGGAACCTATAGCCTTAATACCTCTTCTTTGGATGAAAGCGTGGTCGTGGAGCTATTGCTCAATAAGAACGACAAAGACTATCCTGATGTGGCCGTGGTGGTGAGTGATGTGGAAAACTTGAAGCGAAATCTTTTGCTCTTTACCCAAATCAAAGACTTAAGGATCCCCACGATTTTGGTCATCAATATGGCTGACCGGATGTCCAGAAAGGGAATATCCTTGGATGTGGAGGCGATGGAACAAAAGCTGGACACAAAAATCGCATTGGTAAGCACTCGCAAAGGTGATGGTATTGACCGCATCAAGGAATTAATTGCGAAGTACAAGTCCCTTTCCAC
>JANQRD010000200.1 GCA_028284725.1 Allomuricauda sp.
AAAAGACCTTTGTTATTGGCTATGTAGATCAACTTGTCATCGGACTGCGATATGGCCCAATTTTGATTTTCCCCGTGATAGCCCGAAGGTGCATAATTCTGAATCGGAGGTAGTTCTTGGGTGATACCAAACACCCCTAGTAGCGTGATGGCCAGAGCAACTATTTTCTTTATTTTATTCACTTAGAATACTGCTTGTGCATCTCAGTCGATACATATGGTTATAGGGAAAATTAATAACGAAAAATGGATGTGACCAACATCTAAAAACCGAAAAAATTCTTGAAGTTGCTAGCAATTGTTCCACCTTTTTGCCAGTAAAATAAGCAAAATGATTGGAATGAAAGCATTACTTTCGGTACTTGCGGACTTCAGAATCGTTGTTGAAAACCTTTATTTTATAAAGAGAAATAGTGATGAATTCTTTACACGCTGAATGACGGATAGACCCTATATTTGAGGTAACTTTACGGTATAGACCAATAACCAAACTGAAAACTTCTTGCCAGAAAGATGAGCGAGTTTTTTAAGGCCGAACTAAAAGATCGTTTTTTGGAGTATGCATTGGAACGAAGGGACTATTTTGAAACCCAGACCCTTTATGACGAATTCCTACGCCCAAATTACAGTTTGGAATTTACAGAAAGATTGATCAAGGAAATCAGGGACTATGACTCCAATTTACTGGACATAATGAGCGGCAATGGGGTTGAGATATTTATGATGGCCTCCACGCCCAATACCCAGGATTTTTTGAACGAAGGGGGATTTATGGACATGTATGTGAAGGAGGAGGAGAAATGGGATAGCTTTTTCAACCAACTATCAAACAATCACAAGTTATCCAAAGATGAAAAAAAGCTCCTCAAAGAGAATTCACCAGGGTTGCGGCGAGAACGCAGATTGTTGGTAGTACTTATAATTGCGATTGTGGTGAGTTTTCTTTTTACGCTATACAGTCTTCTGAAAGAGGCCCTTTTTGAACCAGAATATGTTCCAGCGGATGAATTCGATAGAAAGATAGAACGGATGCGTTCAGAATATATGCAGGAAAATCAGCGCTTAGCCAAAGAACTGGAAGCGGCTAAAGAGGCGATTGATTCATTACGGCAAGACTAAATATAGCTCTGGTCTTGGGCATTACTGATAAACTCCAACTGGGCTTACCACATAGCGCTTCGACTTAAATTCACTGGAAAAATAAGGCAACCAAAAATCAGCAAGAAACGGGTTTCATCGCTAGCATGCGCCCAATACATTTGTGTCATAAAATCGAAATAAAATGAAAAGGACACAGGAAATACACTACGATAAAGTGGCCGAGGCCATTGCCTTCTTAAAAACGCACTATCGGGAGCAACCCAGTTTGGAAGCTATTGCCGATGAGGTCTTTATGAGTCCACAGTATTTTCAAAGGATTTTTAAGGAATGGGCCGGAATCAGCCCTAAAAAGTTTTTGCAGTACATCAGCGTTGAAAATGCCAAGAAAATATTGGGAGAAAGCCAAAATTCGTTGTTCGATGCTGCTTATGAAACCGGACTTTCCGGTACTGGACGCTTGCACGATTTGTTTGTTAGCATCGAGGGCATGACCCCAGGAGAGTACAAAAATGGAGGCCAAAATCTCCATATAAACTACAGTTTTGCAGAAAGTCCCTTCGGGAACATTATGGTTGCCTCGACCAATAAGGGCATTTGCCATATGGGTTTCATGGACAACAACGAAGCGGCGTTCGAAGAATTAAGAGCAAAATTCCCCAATGCCAAATACCAACAGGTGGTAGATATTGCCCAACAGAATGCAATGTTCATTTTTACCCAGGAATGGGACAAATTGCAAAAAATCAAACTACATCTAAAAGGAACCAAGTTTCAACTCAAGGTCTGGGAAGCCCTTTTGAAGATTCCAAAAGGGAAGCTTGTCACCTATGGAAGCATTGCGGAAAAAATCAAAAATCCCAAAGCTTCACGGGCTGTGGGAACCGCTATTGGCAGTAACCCTGTTGCCTATCTCATTCCCTGTCATAGGGTAATTAAAGGCAATGGGGAAACAGGCGGCTATATGTGGGGACAGACCCGGAAATCGGCCATTATAGGTTGGGAAGCTGCCAAAACTGCTGAGTAAAATGCAACACGCCGAAGTAATAAAAGCGATTGATTGGAACCATGTTGCCGATCAATTGAATTCCAAAGGCTATTGTCGTTTGCAAGACATGATTTCAAAGCAGCAATGCGAGGAACTTATCGACCTATATGATCAGGAAGGTCCGTATCGCAAAAGAGTCGTGATGGAAAGGTATCGGTTTGGGCTGGGGGAGTACAAGTATTTTGCATATCCTTTGCCCAGTAGTATCGGTGCAATGCGAAAGACCATGTACGAAGGTTTGGTGCCAATTGCCAATACATGGATGAAGGCGCTGAAAATTGAACGGGAATACCCCTTGATCTATGAGGACTTTTTGCAAGAATGCCACAAATCGGAACAGCAGTTGCCCGCGGTGTTGATCCTGAAATATGGGAAAGGAGGACACAATACACTGCATCAAGACCTCTACGGTGATATCTATTTTCCAATACAGATAGTACTATTCTTAAACGAACCTGATGAAGATTACTCGGGAGGTGAATTTGTGCTTACACAACAGGTGCTCCGGGCGCAGTCCAAGGCCACGGTGTTAAGACCAAAAAGAGGGGACATGCTCATTTTCACTACCAATTTCAGACCTATAAAAGGGAGTAGGGGATACTACCGTGCAGCAATGAAACATGGGGTTAGCGAAGTTTGGGAAGGAGAGCGGCATACCTTGGGTGTCATCTTCCATGATGCACGTACCTAATGATTGAGCATGTCGATATAGCACCCAAAGAGCTCCTAAAGTTTTACAAACAAGGTGTTTTGATGTGGGCAGGAAATAGAAAACTAAAAATTTATGGGCGCTTCGACTGCAAATCGGGGAAACGGATGAAGCGAGAGAATCGAGTATTCTTTCATTCCGAAGAAGAAGCCACACAATTGGGATATCGCCCATGTGGGCATTGTTTGAGGGTCGAATATAAAAGGTGGAAGGAAACCTAAAGGGAAGATATTGTAAAATAATAGAGGACTTTTTTGTCCTTTATTAAATAAATTTATACTTTTATGGCCGAAAAGAAGCCGATGTTTTCAAAAACCTGTGAATATGGTATTAGGGCAGCCATCTATGTGGCAAAGGAATCCATGGAGGAAAGGCGATCGGGAATGAAGGAAATCGCAAAACAAATTGATTCCCCATTGGCCTTCACCGCTAAAATTCTGCAAACCCTTGTTCGCGCCAGAATCATAAGTTCCTACAAAGGGCCCAACGGTGGCTTTATCATAGAGAAGGGGGAACTGGGTAAAATCGATTTAAAACAAGTGGTTTTGGCCATTGATGGAGATTACATTTTTGAAGATTGCGGTTTGGGGTTGAGCAAGTGTAATGCCAAAAAACCTTGTCCCATGCACGACCAATTTGTTGCCATACGTTCCCAGCTAGATGATATGCTGATAAGTACAAAACTGAAAGATTTAACAGAAGGACTCGAAAGTGGATTGACATTTTTAAACAAGTAAAAAAATTTAGAAAAATAAAAGAGTTAAAGGTCTTTAAATATATTATAAGATGAAAGCATTGAATATAATATCGGCCGCACTGCAACAAAGCTTGGACAGCTCCGATTGGATGACCAGTCCGGGGGTCATTGGAACCTTCATCTTGATTCTGGTCATCATGGCCTTGATGATTTTTATACTCCTTTATCGAGTCAACCGATATTTAGGGCTATTTACCAGAAAAAAGATTACCGAGGAGAATGCAGCTTTTAATGATGAACTCATTGCCCTCGACAGTGATACCATTGATGAGATTCTGGAGGAACGCAAAAAAGCCTTGGACTATAAATTGCTGGGGAACGAATTGAGTGGTAAAAAAAAACCGAAGGATGATTTAGGTCTGGTCAGTAAAATATCCAACAATCCGAACAATCCCTTTTTCGACCAGAAGCGGCACAACCCGTTGAGTCTGCAGACACCCAAAGCCCTTAAAACCATATTAATCTGGTATTTAGGAGCCGCGACCTTTTGGCTATTCTTTGGTACGTTGGTTGGGCAGTATGTGGGTATGAAATTCGTTTGGCCAGAGCTGGACTCAATTTCTTGGTTGTCATTTGGCAGATTGAGGCCGGTGCATACCAACACTGTCTTTTGGGGATGGGCGTCCTTGGCAATAATCGGACTCAGTTATTTTGTGATTGTCCGAACCTCCGATGTCAAGATACATAGTGTGAAGAAGGCTTGGTTGGCCTGGGGACTCATCAATGCCGCCGTCTTCTTTGGCAACATCTTCGTAATGGCGGGGATCAATAATGGGGGTGGGGAATATCGAGAGTACATCTGGCCCATAATGATGCTGTTCAGTTTGGGGCTCATTGTGACTTTTATAAATTTCTACAAGACGGTTGCCGCTCGGAAAATAAAGGATATCTACATTTCAAATTGGTTCATTCTGGCCGGATTACTTTGGACGGCGGTCCTTTCCATCATCGGATACCTTCCCTTTTATCAGGAAAGTTTGGGAGAGACCATTGTACAGGGATACTACATGCACCAAGCCGTGGGTATGTGGTTTATGACATCGGTGCTCGGACTGATCTATTATTACCTGCCTTCCGCTTTAAACAAACCCATTTATTCCTATTCTTTGGGTGTACTGGCCTTTTGGACGCAGATGCTGTTTTATACCCTTATCGGTACACACCATTTTGTGTTCAGTCCATTGCCTTGGTGGTTGCAGACGGTTGCGATTGTCTTTAGTGCAGGGATGTTCATTCCGGTAATCTCGGGCACCACCAATTTTTTGATGACCATGAAGGGAAGTTGGTCCAATATCTCCAAAAGCTATGTGCTGCCCTTCTTTTTGGTAGGAGTGGTTTTTTACTTCGTTGGATCGATACAGGGAAGTTTTCAGGCTTTTCGGTTCACCAATTACATCTGGCACTTTACCGATTTTAATGTGGCACATTCCCACATGACAATGTACGGGATAATCACCTTCATCTTATGGGCCTGTACCTACTCCATTTTCCCCAAGATTACTGGCAGGGAACCTGCTCAGGTGTTGGTGGGCACCCATTTTTGGCTGGCCTTTGTTGGTTTTTTTGCCTACATGATTTCCATGATGGCCGGAGGGACGCTCAAGGGCCTGAGCTGGATCGATGGGAATCCTTTTTTGGAATCCGTGTTGCTGATGAAGCCTTATTGGCTGTGGAGGGCGATTGGCGGTTCTTTTATGTTCCTTTCCCATCTGGTTTTTGCCTTTAATTTCTATTTGATGGTGCGTAAACCCAAACAGGAATCGAGCTATGTCACTGAATCAATTTCAACCTTATAAGAGCTATTTGCAGAACCATGTTTGATTTTCATAGAAACCATAAAAAATTAGTAACCGTTGCTTTCTTGGGCTTCACTGTCCTTAGTTTGATAATTGCTGTGTTGCCGGCCAACGAAATGCAGTATGTGGAGGCTTTGCCCGGTCAGGCTGGACTTACGATTGATGAGCGTAGGGGGCTTGAGGTATATGTGGCGGAAGGATGTGTGGGGTGTCATACCCAACAGGTGCGGAACATTGAAATGGACGAAGTCTGGGGCGAAAGGCCTTCCATTGCCTCCGATTACTTCTACAGTAAGAAACGAATGGATATTTGGAGACAATCGCCATCAATTTTGGGGACGGAACGTACAGGCCCCGACCTGACCAACGTAGGGGCAAGGCAGCCGATAGCCGATTGGCACTTGCTACACCTTTACAATCCACGATCCGTGGTATCAGAATCAATAATGCCATCGTATACGTGGTTGTTTGAGGAGAAAGAAATCGCACAATTGACCGATGATGATATTGTACTTCCGCTTTCGAACGAATTCTATAATGTCACAGGTAAAAAAGTTGTGGCAACGGAAAAGGTATTACAGTTGGTGGCGTATTTGCAATCCTTAAAACAACATCCTATTGAAAGTGGCTATGCAGAATTCATCCCAGCGAAAAAACCTCCAAAAGTTTCAGAACAGCCTTTGGGTGATTTACCTGATGGGGCAGCCTTGTTCCAGAGTACCTGTGCAGCCTGTCACCAAGGCAATGGGCAGGGAATTAAAGGGGCGTTTCCTCCATTGGCTGGAAGTGCTGTGGTGAATGATGAAAATCCCGAACTGTTGGTCAGTATCATTATCCAAGGCTACGATGCTCGACCAGAATACGGACAAATGCCTGGTTTTGGGGATCGACTTACGGATGCTGAAATTGCTGCAATAGCTAATCACGAGCGTACCAGCTGGGGCAATAGCGCGCCAGAACTGTCCGAAGAGGAAGTACGGAAAATCAGGGAAATGATTGACTTGAACAACACCCTTAAATAAGAGGAACATGAAAACAAAACTGACAGCTTTAACAATGGTACTACTGCTTTCCCAGGGAAGCGTTTTTGCCTGTGAGGTCTGTAAAAAGAATCAGCCCAAGGGTCTGGAGAACATTACCCATGGTGTTGGTCCACAGGGAAACATAGACTATGCAATTACCTGGGTGGCCATTGGTATTGTGGCCGTTACCCTGTACCTGAGTATCAAATACTTGGTAAAACCCAACGATGGGTCAAGGAACGAAATAAAGCATCTAATTGTCGATGAAGGAAAAAGAAACTGTGCAAACTAAAAGAAATATCAAGGTTTTTCTGGATGATACGGATGCGCCTTTTCTGGAAGTTGAACCTCCGGTAAAGTTTGAATTTGACACCACGAAAATCCCTGATGGGAAGCATCAATTTAAAATTGTGGCCAAATCGTCAAATGGCGTGGAGGGCATCAAGGTGGTGCCGTTCGAGGTCAGAAATGGCCCTGCAATTTCTGTGGTGGGCCTTAGCGAAAATGAAATCATCGATAGTAAAGTTCCTGTCACCATAAACGCTTATGGCAGCGAGAACAATGAACGCTTCATTATTCGCGGATCCGAGACCCCAAAGGCAGTATCGGGTTGGGTATGGGCGATGATTCTGGTTTTTGCAGCCTTTGCGGTGTACTATGCCATTATGTACTGGAGCTCGAACAATTATACCTCATTTTTCTAATGAACAAGGAAATAGAACATAGGGAAGATATTGAAATTCTGGTGGATTCCTTTTATGCCAAGGTTAGACAAGACAAACTGATTGGTCCCATTTTCGAGGAGAAAATCCAAGGAGACTGGCTTCGACATTTAGAGAAAATGTACAGTTTTTGGGAAACTGTGCTGTTGAACAATCGTACCTATCGGGGATCGCCATTTGTGCCCCATGCCAATTTGCCCATTGGCAAGGAGCACTTTGATAGATGGTTAATGCTGTTCAAGGAAACCATTGCGGAAAATTTCAAAGGAAAACGTGCTGAAGAAGCCATTTGGCGGGCAGAGAGAATGGCTGAAATGTTTCACTACAAGATTCAAATGATACAAAATGGACAATGGATAAGATGAGTTCCAAAAACCGTAAATGGATTATTGCCATAACACTTTTATGGATCGGTTTTTTATGCGCCATAAGTTTTATGGAGGCCTGGTTGAAGTTTAGGGCCGAAGGGGTAACACTACCGATAGGATTGTCCATCGGCAAATTGATTTTTGGGGTGCTCAACAAAGTTGAACTCTTTTTGGCGCTTTTGATTTTCGGAATACTCTTTAGATCAAAATCTCTTACCCATCAAAGTTTTTTATGGTTTTATGCGGCCTTTGCACTGTTGCTGTTCCAAACATTTTATCTGCTCCCAGAATTGGATGCGAGGGCTGCTATGATCATTGCTGGGGAAACGGTACAGAAGTCATACACCCATTTTGTATATGTGGCTTTTGACTTTTTAAAGACCATAGGTTTAGTGGTTGTGATTGTAAAACTGTTTAAACGACTTGGTGGAAACAATAGATATGGAAGTAATTTTTAAAACAATGTGGTATGATAACAAAAGATGATGTAATCGGCGACGTGGTAAGTGAAAACTATAAGTCGGCCGATGTATTTAAAAAATATGGGATAGATTTTTGCTGCGGTGGTGATAAGAGCATTGCAAACGCATGTGGAGAATCGGGAATGACCGAGGAAAAATTAAAGAAGCTCTTATCCGATTTGGAGGAAGTTTTGGAAGTGGAATCCAATGAACAAATCGATTTTAGGTCATGGTCGTTGGATCTTTTGGTGGATTATATTGAAAAAAAACACCATCGATATGTCGAGACGTCCATTCCTATTATTAGGGAATATCTCAACAAAATTGTGTCGGTGCATGGATATAACCATCCAGAATTGCGCGAGATCCATGAGATTTTCATGGAAGCTTCGGGTGAACTGGCCATGCACATGAAGAAGGAGGAATTGATGCTCTTTCCCTATATCCGAAAGATGGTCAAGGCGCAAATCTCCGAAACCGATCTGGAGCCGCCTCATTTTGGGACAATTAAAAATCCAATTGAACAAATGGATTCCGAGCACGATTTTGAGGGTGAGGCCTTTCGCAGGATTTCTTCGTTAAGCGGAGGATACACACCTCCGGAAGATGCCTGTAACAGTTACAAAACGGCATTTTTAAAGCTGAAGGAGTTCGAAAAAGACCTTCATTTTCATATCCATTTAGAGAATAATCTGCTGTTCCCAAGGGCGATTGAATTGGAAAGTGAACTGTTGTAACGATAGTTTTTTTGTTGTTTTTATGTTGGTTGAAGAAAGTAGCATGGGGCGCATTGTGCAAACCATGCTACTCAACTTGATCCGTGGCAAATAGCGTGTAAAAAATCATAAGTATGATATGAAAAGAGGAATTGTGACCATTATGGCCGCCTTGTTTTTTCTTTCCTGCACAAAAGAGCGGGAGGTAGAACTGGTATTCAGGGCATATGCAGATCAGGCACCACTGGGTTGCGATACTTGGATAACCCAATTTGGCCCAAAAAAAGATGTAGCACTTCAAGTAAAGGATTTCCGCTTTTTTGTCTCCAATATCAGAATGATTACGGAGGAGGGGGAAGAGGTGCGGTTGAACATGATCAATGATGGAAAATGGCAATACAACAATATTGCGCTTTTGGATTTTGAAAATGGAACGGGGGAATGCCGGGAAAAAGGTACTCCGGAAACCAACACTGTAGTTCGAGGGAATATCAAAGGGCAAAAGTTTAAGGAGTTGGTCTTCAATTTGGGTATTCCGAAGGAATACAATCATACTGATAATGCCTCCATGCCATCACCATTGAATTTGGGAGCCATGTTCTGGAGCTGGCAATCGGGCTACAAGTTTGCTCGATTCGATTTTGTGACCAATGGCAATGCGTCGGAAAAGTTTTGGTTCATTCATTTGGGAAGTACGGGTTGTACCTCAATTGCCAAATCCATGCCGCCTTCCAAACCTTGTCTACGGCCAAATCTGCCAGAGATTCATATTAAGGACTTCAATTTAGATCAGAATGCCATTGTATTGGATTTGAATCGCTTTTTGCAGGGGCTTGTACCCGAAACCTGTATGTCCGACCCTTCCAACGGCGCTTGTGCCACTCTTTTCGAACGGCTTGGGATGTCGCTGGAAACAGGTGCCTGTTTTGAAGGTTGTGGCGGGCAGCAAATTTTCTCGAAAGAAAAATTATGAAAGCCACCGGCACATGGTCAAGAATCAAGGCTGTGGTCTGCATAGCACTTTTGGTGAGTGGACTGCTTCATTTGGTTTTGGTCCCATCGGAGTTTATCCATAACCTCCCCCATGGATTCTTATTGATGTGTCTTGGTGGTTTTCAAATTGGATTTGGGTTGTATTTTTTCTCTCAAAGCATTTCCACGCTAAAGATATGGCTTGCCATGGCCCTTACGGGAGGGATTTTTGCATTATGGCTGTTGAATTTTGTTGGGATGACGGCTTTCGCTCATGTTGATTTGGTGCCGGGTTATGTCCTATGGATGGTTAGGGTTTTGGAGCTGATCGGATTTGCAGGGGTATTGGTACTGCATGGAAGGCTAATAAAGGTAAAATTGGATACCTCAATGCTCGTATTGGCGCTTTTCACAGCGTCCTTTGTGCTACTGGGTTTTGGAACATCAAACTTGATGCAAAAAATGAAATGGGTGGATGAGGTGGCCATGGCCGACCATCTGCATAATCACACCCATAATGGAGAGTCTCTTTCCTACAACACCCATAATTGGACAGAAGTCTGGGACAAAACGAGGTTCTTGTTTTCCGTGGGAAATGAATTTTATTACGATTGGAAACTACCGAAGGGTTTTCCCGAACCTCGGGTACCAGCAAATAATCCAATTACTAAAGCTAAAGTGGAATTGGGTCGGCATCTTTTTTATGATATCCGCCTGTCAGGGAACAACACAATCAGTTGTGCCAGTTGCCATCATCAAGATAAGGCGTTCACGGATGGAGTAAAACAACCACTCGGATCGACCGGCATGGTACATCCCAAAAACTCCCTGTCCATTGTGAATTCAGCTTACAATACACTGTATACCTGGGCAAACCCTAGTCTGGATCGCATTGAACAGCAAGTATTGATTCCGATGTTCGGGGAATTTCCGGTTGAACTGGGCATCACTGGGAATGAAACAGAGGTTTTGGATAGGTTCAACAAAGATTCGTTGTATCAACGATTGTTTTCAGAGGCCTTTCCGAAGGAAGAAAAGTCAATAAGCTACAATAGCATAGCGAAAGCCGTTGCCTCGTTTAGTAGGGCAATTATCTCAGGAAACTCCAGGTATGATCAATTTGTGTATGATGGGGATGTTTCAGCTCTAACTCAGAGCGAGATCAACGGAATGAACCTTTTTTTCTCGGAACGTCTGGAATGCCACCATTGCCATGGAGGTTTTAATTTTACACTGTCAACTGCACATAAGGAATCAGCATTTTTGGAAAAACCCTTCCACAATACCGGACTTTACAACACGGATGGCAAGGGGAGCTACCCCGATGATGGTAAAGGATTGATTGAGTTTACTGGAAAGGATGAAGACATGGGAAAGTTCAAGGCACCTTCCTTGAGGAATGTGGAGGTGACGGCACCCTACATGCACGATGGCAGCATCGCTACTTTGGAGGAAGTGATCCGTTTTTATGAAAGGGGCGGAAGAAATATAGAAAAGGGAACTTTCAAAGGCGATGGAAAGCGAAATCCGTATAAAAGCGGATTTGTCAAAGGATTTGTTCTGACCGATGCGGAACGAAAAGACTTGATTGCTTTTCTGAACGCCCTTACTGATGAAACCCTGTTAGTGGATTCCCGATTTTCCGATCCTTTTGGTAATTAACGTGAGTTCGATATAAGATTCGATTACAGTCAGACAGTTAAATATTTATGTCAGGTCGAGCGCAGTCGAGACCCAATTTAAGAACCGAACTTTCGTGACTTCTCGACTGCGCTCGAAGTGACAGCCATTATATCTATTGACATCAACATATAAAATCACAAGATTTTAAATTGAACTCACGTTAATTAAGGTTTTTTTGGAACTTTTAGAAGCTGTATTTCAATCCCATTTGTGCCCTCCACCTCGAGTTAAATAGATCGGTGACATAAGGCTCCGTATTTTCAGCAATATTGAACTGAAATTGTGGAGTGTTGTTCTCAATCCCCCTAAAATTGAGCAAACTGAAACTGGAATTCACCACATTAGGAACAAATACCAAGCGTCCCCAGTCTTTGTTTATAAAATTGAGTACGTTCAGCATATCGAATGATAACGAAATTGCCTTTCCATTGGCAAACCTGTGGGAATATTCAAATTTCATATCCAACTCGTGGTTCCATGGCGTTCTTGGTCCGTTACGTTCCGTGATTCTTCCTCTTCTTTCCCTTAAATAGGGGTCATTTTCAATAAAGGCATTCAGTTGCACCCATTGCTGTTCGGCAGTTACTGTGACATTACCATTGGCATCCGTGATATCGATGAGGTTGATTTCCGAAGCATCCCTGGGCACATAAATGAGGTCACTTCTGGAAGAACCGTCTTGATTTAAGTCTCCCTGGTATACATAGGTAAATGGACTTCCAGCGCGACCGTTGTAGAGAAATGAGATAAAGCCATCACCATTTTTACCCAAACCGAAGTTGTAAGCGTGACTGCTGACGAACTTATGCCTTAAATCGAAATTGGAAAAGGAAAGCTCTGGGTTGTTACCAAATTCAGCTTGGTTCCATTCAAAATTGGCTGCGGGAGAACTGCGAACCGTGCTTGATATATCCTTGCTTCTACCATAAGTATACCCCAAATAACCGGTATAACCACCAACTTCTTTGGTTATGCCAGCAGTAAGATTGTAGCGAAAGCCACGATCTGTATTGGTAAGCAAAAATACATTGGTGAAGTTGGGATTGATTTTGATCGCATCCCCTGTTTCCAAAAAGTACGGACGATTATCTGCTCCGCTAAAATTTCCCAGATTGTCCTGTCGGTTAATGGATTGAAAGAAAATACCCTTTACCACCTCGGTGTAAGTCCCTTCCAAATCAATGGTCCATCGATGAGGCAGTCTGGCCCTAAGCGCAATGTTGGTCTTCCAATCCCTTGGAATGGTAAAATCCGGATCGATCAGGTTTATTTCCGCTAGATTGGGTTGTAGTGTTCTTAAATCATCCAGATTCTCGGTTAGCGGCACTGGGGTGTCTGGACGCAGGTCGATGTTGAAATATTCCGTACCGGAAATGTATTCCACATAGGCGAACCATAAATAGGGAATCCTTCCGGAAAAAAGTCCGGTTCCACCCCTGAGGGTATACGTTCCCTCGTCATCCAACCGATACTGAAACCCAAAACGTGGATTCAATTGTGGCGCTTTCGAAATTCTGTTGTCAAAGCGGGCAAACTCAGGGGTATTTCTTACCTCATCACTGACAGGAAGTCGTTGGGTAAGAAATTGTCCGTCAAGTCGAATCCCGGCTGTAATGGAAAGTCGGTCATTGATTCGAAAATTATCCTGAAGAAATAGTGCGGCCTCCAGAACACCCACAGTGGCCGATGGCCTATTGCTTACAAAGTCAAAATCGTTGTTGTTGCTGTTATAAACGCCCCTGATCCTTCTGGGACGGTCATTTAAAAAATCATCCACCGATCGATACTCCCAACGTCCATTCCACGCCGAAAGAAATCCATAATCCACATCGTGCAATTGGGCAAATCCGCCAGCAGAAAAATTATGTCTGTCCGCCGAGAACGTAAAGGTGTCCGAAAGTTGCAATGTGGAAAAGTCTGTATTATAAACCGATGCTTCCCGGTAGGTGCCTGCAAAAATGCGACCTGCGGATGAAGTGGCTATCTGAATGTGAGGGAATACCCTTCCATCAAAATCGCGATCCTCCTTTACGGTATTGAATCCGAGGGATAATTTATTGGTATTTCCGTTTTTGTAGTTGGATTTCAATTCAAGGGCAAGACTGTTGGCCGCACTGTTATGGCGATACCCTTGGTTACCGAAATTAAAAAAGGTGCTATTCCACTCCAGATTGTCCGCAAAACTGTTTACATAATTGTTGCGCAAAGTGAGCTTATGAACATCGGAAAGATTGAAGTCCAGGCGGGCAAAGATTTTGGTACTAGCCGTTTTTAACGCTGCCTCCTGAAATACTCCGGGATCATAGTTATAGGTGTCAAGTAGCCTATTGCGGATAGCGGTTACATCCTCCAAAGCAATATCGGATGTGGTACTTCCCGGAGCGTTTAAAACCGGAGTGTTGGATAAAGCTTGTTCAAAATTCGCATAATAGAACAGTTTGTCTTTAATGATGGGACCTCCAATACCTCCTCCAAATTGGACATCGTGAAAAGAGGCTACTTCTTGTTCGTCTCCTCTGGCAAATCTGCCAATAAGGCTTTGGTTGTTTCCATATCCGTACACTTCTGCCTTGGTGGTATTGGTTCCATTTTTGGTGACAAGGTTGATACTGGCGCCATTAAAATTTCCAATACTCACATCAAAGGGGGCTAACTTGACACTCACCTGTTTCACAGCGCCCAGACCGATGGGCTGACTACGCGAAAGCCCACCTGGAGTTCCATTCGCAGAGGAACCTGAAGCACCACTAGCAGGCTCCTGGAATCCAATGACATCGTTATTGGCAATGCCATCGATGTTTAGATTATTGAAACGATTGCTTGCACCGCCAAAGGAATTGAGATTGTTTTCTGGAAGGTTTTTGGTAAGGTCCTGGATACTTCGATTAATTGTCGGGGTGCTTTTTAGAGCTTTCCGACCCAGGATTGCCTCGTTACCGTTTTTGTACGGGGTTGATTCTGCGGTGACCACGACTTCGTCGAGCGAGGTGCTCTGTTCAACCAATACAAAATCCTTGATTGTGGTGCTTCCCAAATCAATGGCTACGTTAGGTTGGGTAATGGTTTTGAAGCCCAGGAATGAAACCTCAATTTTATAGCTGCTCCCCGGCGGAAGATTATTTAGTCGATAGAACCCGTTCTCTTGTGATATGATACCATAAGTGAAATTGGTTTCCATATCGGTAAGTGTAACACTGGCGAACGGAATCGGTGCTCCTTCGTTGCTTTTTAGTGTTCCTTGGAGGCTACCGGTTGTTTCTTGGGCAAAGCCATTTAGGGTAAATGCCACACTGAGCAGTATGATCAAATGTAATTTCATTAAGTTGTATATGTACTGAAGTATTAAATCCGTAGGTTGATTTTACTTCAATAAGATTTAGTTGATTTATTGATAGGCACAGTAATGAACCAGTGAATTCGGAATCGTCCATCATCCCTGCTAAGGACTCTTAATGAGACCAAAAAGATGTTTAAAAAGGAGAGCCTTTGTTGAAGGTGATTAGGCTAACTGCCTCATGAGTATAAAAGAAATTGTACCCAAAGCTATGCACACCGTTGTTTAAAAGTGCTTGTATCGCTCTTCTGAGTTGAGGATTGGATATGTCATTAAGGGATAACTTGCCTAAGTCTGACAGAAAATCAATGTCGTGAAGCATGTTAAGCGTGGTCAAACGATGCCCATGAGCTTCCAAATGATTTTTTAGTTCCGAGTATACAGTTACTGAATTCCAGGAGAAATTTAAGAAAGACGCCTTGTTGAATTGCTCTTTTGAAAGGCCCATTAAGTAAAAACCGCCATCAAAACTAGGGCCAAGTACCGCTTTCCCGCATTGCAGTTCTTTTACTGCTTTTTGAATATGGGCAACACTGAGGTTGGGGCTATCATTCCCCATGGTAATGACGGCATCAAATCCCATGTCGTAAATCGACTGAATTGCATTGGCAAAACGTGAACCGAAATCAGTACCGATTTGTTTGGTCTCATCAAAATGGAAAAAAGGCAGTCCGCTCTCTTTAGCAATGCTTTTGGCATGCGCATTTAAGGAGTATAGGAGTGTAGTTTTTCCTAAAAAAGATTTATGTCTGCCTTCTTCTTTGGGTGATAAAGCAAATAGTAAAAGCGCTGTTTTTTTGTTAGGTGGCGGCATTTAGTACAGTATCTGAAACCTTATACCTAATTGTCGCCTTAGGTAATGGGAGCTTACATTATTGCAAAGGGTTTTTGATGGCATTTTGAAATTAAGAATGCCATGCTTTTAAATTAAGGGACATATGGAAAAGATTCAAGTCTCGTTAAAGGTTCCAATGGAAACCAGATTCGATGAGAAAAAGGCCATCATAAATGAACTTTCAACTAAAATTCTTTCTCATCTAACTTCATGAGCAATATGGGGTGCAGCATATCATATCCTATTTAATCAAAATGCAGGTTTAAGATTCAGCTAATTTTAAAAGGAAAAAGTGAGGATTAATTTCTATCAATCGCCACTTCGTAATCATAAGTTTGATTTCCAGTGAAATCTTCGGGCACTGCTGCCACTACGAAATATAATTCCGTCTCGGAGCTGTCAACACTAACAGAAACAGTTCCTTCGGTCGCATTGGACATATCGACCTCAACAAAACGGGTTTGGGTGCTATTTCCCTTTACCACTATTTGGGCCTCAAAATGGGCATCTGCACCTTCCGAACCTTTTGTGTCGCCATTCAAAGAGAATGTATATGTAGCTGCTTCAGAATTGTTTACTTTTATCACATTATAACCCCATGCTTTCGGCCTATAAAGCACTTCGGGCCTATAGGTACCTACTGCGTTATGATTTTGTAATTCATGTACAAAAGGTTTCGCATGACCTGCTGGAAGATTTTCCACAAAAAAATCGTACTCATCTTCGGCAATTTCCAACTGGCTTTCGGTAATGTAATCGTATCCGGCAACATTATGGGCGGCCCATTCCGTATAGTAATCTCTCAGTATCTCACTACCAATCTGGTCAAAGAGATATTGCTGTGGAGTGATGGATTTTCCGTCGAACATTGAACCGATCACATCTCCGACGTCAACATTTTTAATATCTGTCAGGTAATATAGAAATGCCGCATTTGCATATTGCCGAATACCAAAAATCCAACCAAGTGCAGTTTGTTGATCCTCGGTAAGACCATTCAAATCCACATCTACTCGAGGTTCATACTGCCATAGGGCTAGATCCGGAGAAGCATCTATGGACTTAATAATGATAAAGGACCTTTCATGTTGGCTATTTCGGGACATTTGATACCATTCGGCCAAAGCTTCTATAATCCAGACTGCTGCTTCCTCAGTATCCACGTAATCGTATCCTGATGAGGACTGGAAAATATGGAATGCCTCATGTAATACACTACTATGGTCTGTAAAGGCCAGTAAATAAGGCAATGTCATGTAGGGAAAGCCAGCACTATCATAGCCTACACCTAAACCGAAATAATTGGGAAGTATATCCTCTTCTCCATGGTGTATGTAGATGTTGGTAAAATAACCATCACTGAAACTCGATGGATCCTTTATACCTATGCCATTCAAGTCGGCTCGTATGTCATTCATCCATTTTTTCAAGACGGAGATTTCGTTAGCGTGATCAAAATCTAAATCCCACCAGTAGGCAAATATTCCATCGACTTCTACCTTAAGTGTTTCAGTTGAACCAAATTGTGCTCTTAACTCCAATGATGAGGGTGACACTTCACAAGAGACTCCTGTAAACCCTTCCGGACATTCGCAGGTTCCATTGACACAGGTTCCGTTATTTTGACAAGAAATGTCGGCACAAGAATCATTCGTTGGCAGTCGATCCCTTGAACAGGCCATTACCAATATGACAAAAACTAGTAGATAGCCGTATTTTCCAAAGGATTTGTTGGGAAATGTAAACCTGGTTTGCATACTGTTCAGTTTTTAAATAGATTAAAACAAACGGCCCATTTAGGTGTTAAGGATGTACTTCTACTTATTGCCTATTTTGTAACCTAAACAGAATAAAAAGGGCAAAGACCTTGGTGAAATTGGCTAAACTATTTTCTTGGTGCCAAAACCCTAAAACCCATGTAGCAAATGGCAATATTTAGCAATAGGTGGGCAAGTTGATCTTTGTTTAATGAATATTGGCCTGGGTCTGTTGGAACAAGCTTCGCTTTGAAAATCAAATTCTTTATCGATTACAGGAGATATGCTTTTGCATTTGTAAATAGTACTTTTTTATTTGCCATTTTGTCCCCATTAATTGAATTAGCCCCTCGAAAGGGGCTGATACTGTAAACACTATTTTTTAACTATTGGCATACTCAGCAAGACTGCCAGTTGCTATTTGATAAAGCCCCTCGGTGTTTTTCTTGATTTCGGGGAAAGCGGCTTCGTGTTCCTCTGAAATGTCAAATTCTAAATCCCAATCCAATTGAGTACCTCCATCCTTTTCAGAAAGTTTCATTGTACCGATGATATTGGTCACGGGAAGCATTTCCTGTTTGTCAATTCGATATTGAAAAACCTTCTTTTTATCATCGGATTGTAGGATGGTTTCATAAAGTGTTCCACTTTCGTGGGTGCCACAAACACGCTTATCCCCATCTACTGTACAAGTGGTAACAATGGGCATCCACTTATCCATATGTGTACCGGGACCTACCTTGGACCAAACTTTATCTAATGGAGCATCGACAAAATTTGTTGTTTTGATTGTTTTTTTCATTTTGAAAAAGGGTTTAGGGGTTAAAAATCTATTTTAATGTAAAGTCTACTTATATGACGTTTGCCCTTGGAACTACTGTATTAGTTTGGCAAAAACCACATCCATTTTTTTGAGCACTGCATTACGCACATCTACGTGAGCAGTATATTTTGGGTCATTATTGAAAACCTCCCTATCTTCATATTTTTGCCACTCGAAAATGCCAAACATATGTGGCACAAATAGGTTGGCCTCATGGGGCATCGCTGGATGTGGCCCGAAGAATGCGGTTTGTGAAATGCCGTACTCAGCGGTTATGGGGTCGATGTTCTGAAAGTAACCGCCCAACACCTGAAAAAGTGTGGGAAAGGTGCAAGGGTCTTCCGATATAAACCAGGCACTGGTAAAATCATAGATTTTATCGGGATGTAAATTAACTGATGTGTCTTGTTGTGCACCAAAGAATCCGTACTGGATGTTTTCTTTCCCGACGGTATCTAAAAGCTTTTTGCTACTTGAGGTGGCCACAAGCTTTGCTCTCTTTGAGGGGTCGTTCCATTGGATGAGCACGATGTGTGTCATTTTACGTTCGGTCTGAGGCAACTGGGTAACTTCAAAAGAGGCCAAAAGCTCCCCACCATTTTGCGAAAGTGCCCTTGCATAATCGGGGAGTATTTTTTTGGCTACTTTACTCTTTGCGCCTGTTGCATTGATGTACATTACCTCTACTAAAGCACCTGCCTTAATAGTAAATGTCTTGGTTTTAGGTATGCTACAGGCCGATAGAGGCAATGCCAGTATCAGTACAATGAATAGACTTACGGTTCTCTTTGTTTTCATCTCAAATTGTTTAAAAGGTTTGTATTTAATTATATAGATCGATCTGTCTAATTAATTGTCAAAAAATATATCACCATCCAGTATAGGACGGAGGCTTTTGCCCCTTAGCCCTTAGATAAACTACCATTTGCCCCCGATGGTGCGACAGGTGGTTGTCCATTACATTGGCAATTTGGTATTTGGCAGTTTTACCATACCAAACATCCACAATTTCATCCAACTGGGTATCGTCCATTTTTTCCAAATGGTTTAAGAAACCATTGAAGAATTCTTCCAGCGCGTCCTTAATTGTTTCTTTTGAATTGAGTTTTACTTTGGTGAACTCGCTTTCTGTTACAAACCGGCTATGGGTACGCAACCAGGTAGTAATATGGATTAACTGTGATTGGTAGGTTTTCATTTCGTCAGTTGGCTTGAAACCGAAATAGTCTTCGGGCATCGCTTCTACAAATTTCATAGTGTAGCGTTTGTTGCCCGTCCATTTTTTTATGAGTGCTTCCTTTGTCATTTTTAAGGAGTCAAGATTAATTCCAGTTGTTTTTGAAATGCTTCAAGCGGTTCGTGATGCATACCGGATTTCATCAAAACCAATGCACCATTGTACATTGATAATATAGTTAAGGTAAGACCCCTCGCTTCCTGTTTTTTTGAGATTACTCCGCTTTTTTGTCCTTCCTCGATACATACCTGAAAGACATTCACAAAACTCTCAAAATTTCGATGGCATGCATCCGTAAATAGCGGATGTATTTGACCAAGTTCTTGGGTCATGCCTACCAAAAGGCAGCTCCATTTGTAATTATCACGTTTATAGCCTTGTACAAATATGTCAAAGAGATGAATCAATCGTTGTTTTGGATTCAATCGTTTATCAGAAAGTACTTCTTCCATATAATTGGTGGACCATACTCCGTAATAATCCAATACCTGTATGCCAAAATCATCCTTATCTATAAAAAAGTTATAGAATGAACCTCTTGAAATTCCCGTCTCTTTGAGAATTTCATTAGTGCCCGTATTGTGATATCCGTTCAGGCGAAAAAGCTCCATTCCCTTTTTCAGCACATCTTCCTTATTATGCTTGATATTCATTATTTGAGTAATTAGACCAATCTATCTAATTGCAAATATTACAAAAAAATTCAATAATCAGGTATGTTATCATTAAAATTAATTTAATCATGGTTAAGAGTTAAACGCTAAGATGAAAATCAAATCAACTATGTTCATGTTTTGACTAATCGTCAACATCGTTGATGATTAAAACTTTGTTGACTGATTTATTGACGGTCATTTTGATAGCAAATGATATCATTTAACTTTCATTGTCAAGGGGGGAAACTCAAATTTTTAAACCAAGACACATTCAAAAAAGATTCAAGTCTCATCAAACATTCGCTTTACAGGACAAGAACTTACACTGTACCGATATATCGAAACTTTACTTAAGTTGAGTTCTACCAGGAATTTGAAAAGTGCTCACTCTGTTCGCTTAAAAAAAAGACTCCTTTCATGCAGCATGTAAAGACCTGATATCGTTTCATTGTCAAACATAAATTCAACACCATAAGCAGGCATGGTTTTTAAGGAAAACCTGGTT
>JANQRD010000207.1 GCA_028284725.1 Allomuricauda sp.
GGACCCATCGCCGTATAGAGTATTGGAGCTTTTCCCTCAACAAGAGCCTTAACACAAAGCTTACTACAGCGCATTACCTCAGTTTCATTATCTTCAATAAGTTTGATTGAGTCCAAAACCACAGCTTCAAAACCTATTTCGATGCCATATCGGATTTGTTCAGCTGTTCTTGGTGAGCAGCTACCAGCAATCACTATAAATTGTTGCGACCTTTGCATCAAATTTTTAGTTTCTGAAGCCCGAGTATCTTCACCTTTGTTCCAATGGTCCAAAAGGGCATACTCCACACCCGAAGACCCTACAAGAAGTTGGTGAGGATGTATATGTTCTTGTGCTATCAGACTACCAATATGCGCGAGATGCTTTTGTTGTAATACATCAAACAAGATGTATCCTTCGTCTTTAAAAAGACGGCTGCTTTCTGCGTTTTCATCCGACTCCAAAGACATCACATCCATTAAACGAATTGGTCTGTTTGTCTGTTCACCCAAATGCTTTTTAAGATTCGCTTCGCGCATAGGTGTAATTGGATGTCTAGACATGGTGGGATGTTCATCGAGTCGATACGTGGTGCCGTTTACGCTGGCAAAAAGGTTCCCAAAGACACAAAACCTGTTCAGAAGTGGAATACCCACTACAAGGGGTATATAGGTACTGGGAAAATAGCGCAAGGCTATTTCAACGGCATGGCCGATGCTTCCAATAACGGGAGATGAATCGAAAGTAGAGCAGACTTTGTAATGAAAATACGAAGCGGGTATTTTTGAGAGGCCCTCGAAAATTTCGGGAAGCTGCTCATCCATCTGTTCCGGGGTCAGTGACCTTCCCACTCCAGGAACACCGAAAGCCTTTAATTTCCTATCGGTGCTTATGGCACCATTTTTTAAACGGAAATTTAAAACTTCCTCCTTTGTAGGCACCTCTAGAAATAGCGCGGCAGGTGTTCCGTTGAACGACAACGACTCCATAACATCAGTTGAGCCAGTGAAATCATCACCATAAAAACTAAGCCTTAATGATTCACTCATTTCGAAACGTGTTTGACAAAAAATTGCAACGCTTTGGACAATTCTTTGTGTTCTTTTGCATATGCTTCAAGGGATATCCCTGCAACAGCCGCTTCCCAAGCTTGTTTGATACTTCTCACCCCCGCCGCGGCACCAGATGGGTGGCCGACAATGCCTCCACCTGCCACATACATGAGGTCTGTATTACCAATCGCATTATAGGTGTCCACGGCCTGGCCTGCCCATTGACCACTTGAGATTACCGGCATGACACTTTTGCCATTCTCCTCCTTTTGGCAGGCCTTTATCGAGGCAATTACAGAATCGTCGGTCTCACAAAACTTATTCCTGATTCCATTAGTATGCAGGTGGTCTGCCCCGGCTAACCGCCATATTTTTTGTAGCGCCTTATAATCGATGCCAATATGAGGACTTCTATAGAAAAGGCCCCATCCGTTTCTATGGCCATGAATGGGTAACTGTGTATGTTCATTCAGTTTTGCAAGTGCACTCAGGCCAATCCAATTTAGACTGGCCATGATACAAGTTCCACCCTTTTGAAGGACGTAGTCATGTCGCCGAAACATATCATCGATATCGCCACTAATATTGAAGGCGAACATTGCTTTTTTTCCGGTCCTCAATGCGTGGTCATTTATACACTCCATTACAGCATCGACCCTTCTCTCAAAAACTGAATGGGGGGGATCGCCCATTAACTCATCATCCTTAAAAAAATCGATTCCTGCTTCCAGTAAGGCCTGGGTTTGATTGGCTGTTTCTTCCGGACTCAGACCCACACTCGGCTTTATAATCGTCCCAATGACCGGTCTATTTTGAAAGCCAAGTAAATTATAGGTCCCATCAATACCGAATTTTGTGCCTTTGTATTTTTTAAAAAAGCTTTCTGAAAACGAGATATCCTTGAGTCGTAATCCAGAAAACTGATTCAATTCGAATAAGTTTCCAGCTATAGTGGCCATTAGGTTGGGCAGGTTGGCCCCCATATTGTGAAATGGCCATGAAAGGGTTATCTGAGCTTGTTTCCATATGGGATTCTGTTCACCTTTAGGTACCGATGCACCTGGTAATGAAGGTGCTATTTTCTCGTTTAAGATCTCAATATTTTCAACTACCGCTGAAAATTTTTTACGCAATTCTTTGGTCTCCCCAGGTACCTTCAAAAACGTTCCACAAGATTGCTCTCCAGCCATGGCACTGGCTGCAACTTCAACCTCGTGAGCTGTTTCAATCCAATATGTTGCATAAATTCTTTCCATTATCTCCAGTACTTCGCGCTATTGTACAAATTCATCAACATTATCTAGGGTTATCTTCAAAAGACCCGTATTCACGTGGTAGGGTATGCTTGTGATACCAGCCTTCATATCATCACTGGAGAGTGTATTGGTTCCATGAACCATATCATATAAAAATTGGGCCCCATACCATGTGAAAAGCTCACGCTTTTGGGCAGCCAACATTTGTATGGTCCCCTCTTTGACCAGTTGAAGATGTTCAGGCTCACCGTCTACGGTGGTAATTTTTATTCTCCCAGCCTTGCCAGACTCTTTTACCCCAAGTGCTATTCCTGGTCCGGATGGTCCATCGAACCCACTGATGCCTGCAATGTCGGGGTGCGCAGAGATGATATCGGAGGTGATTTTTGCAGCTTCTTCGGTACTGGCCTTGCTGTCGTACTTTCCAACAACCTCAATTTCGGGATACTCTTCAAGTGTATCCAAATAGCCCTGAAACCCAGCTTCCATGTTGGCCATGCCCAAAATGCCCATGTAGGCCACTTTGCCTTTTCCATTGATCAGTTTGGCCATTTCGGCACCTTGCATGGTGCCTATTTCGTACCAGTCAGTGCCTAAAAAAGCATGATGGTCTGCATTGGGTATGTTTGAATCATAGACCACTGTAGGGATACCCTCGGCAACAGCCTTATTGATGACCTGTGCTATGGCAGGGTCAGTGCCGTTGATCAGCAATCCAGTTGGATTGGTACCAATTACTTCTTCAATGGTATTAATCTGAGCGGGCACATCCCATTCGGCAGGGCCTAAAATCGAAATTTTCACATTTCTGGCTTTTCCCCAACGTTGAAAGGCCTTTTGATCTCGATTCATATACATGGGCATGGTGACCGCAGTGGTGACCATCACATATTCTTCATTTTCCAAATCAACGGCCCGACGCTCCGTTTTTGAGCTGGATTTCGCAATTTGACCATTTCGAGGCGGCAAGGTACAGGCAGACCACAATAAAAGCAGACATGCCGTGCTTAACACTCTAAAATTAGTTTTGGTCTTTCTTTTAATTACATCCATAGTACGACCGTTTATATATTCTTTGCATATTTTTTAAGAAGTGCCTTGTCCAACCAGAGGGTAAGAATCAGAATGATTCCCAGAATGATATCCTGCCAATAGCCCGAGACACGTGCTATAACCATAATATTAGCGACAATGCCCATAAAAAGGGCTCCCAATAAAGCACCTGGAATCTTTCCATACCCCCCAGTCAAACTGGCTCCCCCTAAAATGACAGCCGTTATAACACGTAATTCAAGTCCCTTTCCAAAGGTAGGCAGTGCGGCACCCAACCTTGAGGAAATAAGGATTCCGGCCAAACCGGCCAAACCGGCCGAGATTATGAACCCGATCATTTTCATTTTCTTCACTGGAATCCCAGAAAGGTCTGCGGCCTTTTCGTTGCCCCCCAAATAATAGTATCTTCTGAAAAAAGCGGTTTTTCCAAGAAGGAAAGTGAAAACCACAATGATTAAAAGCATGTACCAAACGGGCATTTGAACACCCAACAATTTTGATTGGCCAATCGCATTATACCAATATGGGAGGTTTTGGGTGCCCGTACCGCTGATCATTAAAGCGGCACCACGAACAATGCCCATCATGGCCAAGGTCTGGATCATTGCATTGATTCCTTGATAAGCGATTAAGTAGCCGTTTATAAGTCCGATGATAACTGCCCCAATCAAACCTGTGGCGATAGCCAGGGGCAAGGGGACATCCATTTGAATTAAAACAGCAATAAAACAAGCAGTGAAAGCAACAATTGAACCTACCGATAGATCAAAAGAGCCTGAAATCAACAACAACATCATCCCCACGGCTACAATGGCATCTATCGATACATTAAGGAAAATCTGATTGAAATTTGAAAAGGTGGGAAACGTAGTCGGGAAAACAATACTTGTAATGATGCATACCACTATAAGCACAAAAAGTAAAAGGTAGATTCTATCTTGCAATATTCGTTTCATCATCAATGTTCTAATTTGAAGCCAAAGCCATTATTTTTTCCTCCGAGAAATCAGGTTTAAGTACTTCTCCAGAAATACTTCCATTTTTAACCACGAGAATGCGATCGCATATACCCAAAAGTTCTGGCATATCACTTGAAATCATCAGTATACCCTTTCCCGAAGCCACAAGGGAATTAAGAATATTGTAAATCTCGAATTTCGCACCTACGTCCACACCATGGGTAGGTTCGTCAACAATGAGTACTTCAGGAGCTGTGTTCAGCCATTTGGCAAGCACCACTTTTTGTTGATTGCCACCGCTTAGGTTGATTACTTTTTGAGAAACATCGGGCGTAGCTATTTTAAGTTCGATTTTTGATTTACCAGCTATTTCCTTGGCCTTTCTTTTGCTGTAAAACCTTTTGCCGACGGCACTCGGCAAGTGTGCCGAAACAATATTTTCATCCATGGTCATCTCCAAAAAAAGCCCAGAAGAAGATCGATCTTCGGGGACATAGGCAATGCCTTTTGCAATGGCCTGTTGTGGATGATTGTACGAAAGGCTTTCACCATTGATTGAAATTTGGCCTTGTGCCATAGCATCGGCACCAAAAATAGCCCTGGCAATTTCCGTACGTCCCGCTCCCACCAATCCGGCAAGTCCCAAAATCTCACCTCGTTTTAATTCGAAGGATATATTTCTAAATTTTTGACCGAAAATATTTTGAACGGAAAGCAGTACCTCATCCTTTACATAAGATGTTGCCTTTAATTCTTCAATATCCCTACCGACCATTTTTCTAATGAGTATATCCTCGCTCATTTCCTGGGCCTTGAATGTTCCTTGATAAATGCCATCTTTGAGCACCGATATTTTGTCAGAGAGCATAAAAATTTCCTCTAAACGATGGGAGATGTAAATGATGGCAACCTTTTGCGCCTTCAACTTTTTAAGGATGGCAAAAAGTAATTTTGATTCCTTTTCAGTAAGAGAGGCCGTAGGTTCGTCCAAAATCAACAGGGATGGATTTTTGGCAAGTGCTTTTGCTATTTCCACGACCTGTTTTTCAGGTGCGGAAAGTTGTGAGACCTTTGTTTTAGGTTTTATACCTTCTAGATTGAATTCTTCCAACAAGTGTTTCGTCTGACTGTGAAGTGATTTAAAATCAATCAAACCAAATTTGGTCTTTGGTTGTGCATTTGCAAAGACATTTTCGGAAACACTTAAGTTTTCTGAAAGACTCAAATGCTGGTGCACAATAGAGATCCCAAGTTCAAATGCTTGCCCTGGGGTTTCAATTTTAATCGGTTTTTCTTCCAAATAAATAGCGCCTGAATCTGGTTGAAGGTTTCCGGTCAAGATCTTCATCAATGTACTTTTTCCCGCACCATTCTCTCCACAAAGTGCATGTATTTCACCTGAGGATACCTCAAAGCCAACCTGATCAAGTGCTTTGACACCCGGAAACGATTTGGTGATATTTTCAAGCTTGAGATATGTCATTCGAAATCATCTATCTGTATCAATTGCCCATTTCTGGCAGAGGCATACGCCGCTTGTACCAGACGAACCGTCTCAAGATTGTCAATCCCTGTTGTCTCCGCTTTTGATGTCCCTTTTAAATCGTTCAGGATATCCCTATTGCAGTCCACAATACTTGAGTGCACCAAAGCATACTCAGGGTCGAGCCAGTCATACATTTTTGGAGGCGCCTCGACCACATGGGTGCCAGCACGGGTGGTAATCTTAAGCTTATGATCATAGGTAAGGTGAATAGATCCTTTGTCTCCCTCGACCATAACGAAGGTTTGGGGAAAAGGTTCGCGCTCCAAAATGGACGCATAAGACATTTCGGCAAAACAAAAAGCCCCATTCTTCATTTGCATGGCCACATTAGCGACATCTTCACCTTTAATCCCTGGTGTCACACTCTTGGTATGGCAAAGCAAAGTATCAACTTCACCAAAAAGGAAACGGCAAATATCCAAAACATGGGACCCTATATCCGCTAAGATGAATTCTTCCACCTCAGCCAAAAAGGGTTGATTTTCGAATACGGGAAAACCCGAACAAAAGGTGACCCTTGCCTTAAAAATGGTTCCTATGGTATTACTTTCAAGCTGTTTCTTCAGTTCTCGTATGGGTGCCTGCCATCTAAAATTCTCATGTACGTAAAAGGGAACTTCTTGCTGTTGACATAAATCGACCATCTGTTGTGCGATCGACAGCTCGGCCGCCATCGGTTTTTGGCAAATGACCCCCACTCCCCTGCTTGCGGCCAATGTACATATTTGAGCATGTGTGCCTACATTGGTAATGATATCAATAACATCCAATGCTTCCTTATTTAACATGGTATCAACATCAGTGTATACATTTGGTATGTGAAACTTTTCGGCCAAGGTTTGGGCTTTGGAGGCGGTTCTGTTGCATATCGCAACAATTTCCATACCCTCCAGTTCTTTCCAAGCGGCTATTTGATAATTGGTCCAGAAACCGGCCCCGACCACAGCAAAACGAAGTGCCATATTTGTTGACATTAATTTTTGGTTACACCGAACATTGTTATGCCATTACTCTTTGTCAAAATTTAAGCAACAAGCAGATTGTAAGTTTAGTTTTTGCGAAAGAAGTTAGTATCAAAATCATCTTCAATTTTTCCTTTTCTGAAAACCAAAAACGATTCGAGGGCAAGTTAGTTATGTTTACGACCCCACAATGCCAACTATATTGACAATCTTCGATTCTATATTTGCAGAAATTGAACATTTATCACTTTTGACTGTAAAATTTTGATATATTGATCGCAAAAGGGGCTTTTGATTATCAAATCAGTAGTTTCCTACAATTTAGATTTCTTGATGTAAAAACTGCAGTATTACCTGAATGGGTTTCTATTTCAACATGAAATCCTTCGACCTAACCAATACTGACCCATACAATCTAGAAGTCACAACTAACTTAAAAAAGAACATTCCCAATGCGCAAAAGTATAGCTCTACTTTTCCTTTTATCGCTATCTGTAGTGGAAGTTTACACTCAGACCAAAGTGCCTTCCTTTTTTGCAGATAACATGGTATTGCAGCGTAAGCAAAAGGTAAAACTATGGGGATTTGATAATTCAGGGACTGAAGTCCAAGTTATAACAAATTGGGGCGTAGAAGTATCCACCATTACCAATAAAAAAGGAAAATGGATCGTTGAATTCGAGACCCCTGATGCCGGTCGGTCCTATACCATTAAAATCCACGGAACAGATGAGATCTTATTGAACAATGTTGCCATTGGCGAGGTCTGGATTTGTTCAGGGCAGTCGAACATGGAAATGCCTGTAAAAGGTTTTCCCGGCGAAGCTGTACAAGGTGCCAATGAGGTAATTCTAAATTCCAAGAACGATAATATCCGGATGATAAGTCTTTCCCGGAATGTTAGTTTAACACCGCTTGACGATGTTGAGCTTGAGCATTCTTGGCAAGTTGCTTCACCTGCCAATGTGGGGAATTTTAGTGCCGTGGGCTACTTCTTTGCCAAAAAACTTGAAGCACTTTTGGATGTGCCGATCGGCATTATTCATACCTCTTGGGGCGGCTCAAGAATAGAGGCATGGATGGATAGGGAGACTTTGGCTGCATTTAAAACGATTCCGTTGGAAAATCTGGATGCAGCTATGAAAAAACGCCAAAGACCATTCCAAATTTACAATGCAATGCTCCATCCCATGATTGGTTATGGCATCAAGGGTGCTGCTTGGTACCAGGGTGAATCCAATTTGGATAATAGTGACCTGTACAAAGATCTTTTTTCAGAATTGATCAACTCATGGAGGACAAAATGGAATCAAGGGGATTTTCCGTTCTACTTTGTTCAGATTGCGCCTTTTCAATACAGCCATCCCGACAAAATAGGTTCTGCTCTGTTGCGGGAAGCCCAATTGCAGACCATGCAAAGTGTTAAAAATACGGGTATGGTGGTCACGTCCGATGTTGGCCATTGTGAAAACATCCACCCCATGGAGAAAAAAGCCGTTGGGGATAGATTGGCATATTGGGCTTTATCAAAAACCTATGGTCTTGGGGGAGTCACATATAGCGGACCCATTTATAGGAAAATAGATGAAATCAAGGACAATAAGGTTACGCTTTCCTTTGAACATGGGGAAAGAGGATACTCCAATTTTCAAGGTAAGGGAAAGGACGAACAATTCTTTAAAGGTTTCGAGATTGCCGGAGAAAACAAAGTTTTTCATGCCGCACAGGCGAGAGCAAAATATCAAAGTGTGGTGGTATGGTCCGATAAGGTGAAGAAGCCAGTTGCCGTTAGATACAATTTCAGGAATTGTAGTGATGGTGACTTTTTTAATGTAGAAGGGCTTCCAGCATCGCCGTTTAGGACAGACGATTGGAATGAAAAAACTAAATAGTATTTATTTGAACATTATAAGGGAATGAAAAAGTTGGTAAAAAGCGGGTTTCTCTTCAAACAGGTCCAAAATGACAATGAAAGGGCCTTTGAAAAGCTTTTTGATGTCTATTGGGAGCAAATGTTCACAAAGGCAAAATGCATTCTGCTCGATAATGATAGTGCAAAAGATGTGGTACAAAAGGTATGGATAGACCTGTGGCAAAAAAGAAAAAATCTTGAAATAAGGAATTTTGAGGCCTATGTTTCGAAAGCTGTCCGCAACAACTGTCTCAAACATATCAGGGATAATAAGCTGAACACTTTACAATTACAGGTGATAGAATCCCTGAAATTAGTTGTTGAACCGGAAATAGAGAAAGTACACAACGTGGAAGCAGTACAATTAAAAATTGAAAAATCCCTGCAGAAACTCACCCCCAGATGTCAGCAGATCTTTAGATTGAGCCGGATCGAAAAAACCGATAATGTTGAGATTGCCACACGTTTGGGCATTTCCAAAAGAACTGTGGAAAATCAAATAGCGATTGCACTGAAGTCTTTAAAACAAGACGCTTCCACCATCACCTAAGTAGCTGCTTCGTTAAAACAGGCAATACATCGATCTCCCTTTCTATCCATAAAATATTTTTAACCCTTACTTTTTTTGGCACTCCAAACTGGTAGGTATCCTAGTTGTTGCATTTATGCTATACCAAGTCTTAATTCAAATGTTAAATAAATGTTAAAGAAAGTTTTTTGATGTGAGTCAGATGCCATTTATGGACCTTACTATTATAATCACAATTTGATGACGGAGGAAGAATTCAAAAAATTACTTGAGAAGCAAGCTGAAGGCACACTCACAGAGCGTGAGGATTTGCTCTTGGAAAGTTTTTTTGAAAAAATGGTGCAGTTTAACAGCGAAAAGGAATCAAAAAACCTGACAGATAGATTAGAAACAAAAAAATCTATTTGGAAAAACGTTAATGCCCAAATCAAGTTTCAAGGGCGGGGCAGCAATAAAAACTGGATTTTTAAAACCTTAGCGGCAGCAGCTGTTATTGGCTTCATAATTTCAGGATATCTCTACCTTTCGGACAATGAATCATCCAAGACCATTGCCATTCCTGAAAATGTCATAACCTTAGAACTGGAGGATGGCACCCTAAATGTAATCGATGAAACTGGTGTTATGACAGTAACCGACGTTGATGGTAACATTATTGGGCACCAAAAAGGCTCACGATTGACCTACGGTTCTGAAAGTGTCTCAGAAAAGCCAACTTACAACACTTTGACAGTCCCCTATGGCAAAACCTTTGAGCTAGCATTGTCAGATGGCACTTCTGCCTATCTGAATGCAGGGTCTTCCCTAAGGTATCCCACAAGATTCGTTGAAGGGAAGAACAGGCATGTTTTTATAACGGGAGAAGCTTATTTAGACGTTGCAAAAGACTCTTTACGACCTTTCATCATAACTGCCGACAATTTGGACGTTAAAGTTTTGGGCACGCAGTTCAACATTATGGCCTACCCCGAAGACCATACCTCTGAGGTCGTTCTAGTTGAAGGGTCGGTACGCCTTTATGACAACGCTGACAGCAAGAGTACGGTTATCCTTGAGCCCGGATTTAAGGGAAGCTTCAACAAACAGAACAAGGACATTGCCAAGGACAGGGTTATTACGAGCATTTACACCTCTTGGGTGCATGGCGAGCTTATTTTCCGGAATATGACCTTTGAAAACATCCTGAAAAAATTAGAGCGTCATTACGACGTACAAATTACCAACAACAATAAAGAACTATCTGGCAAGCTGTTCAATGCAAATTTCGGCAACCAGCCTCTGGAAAATGTATTAAAAGAATTACAAGAAAACTACGATGTCGATTTTAAAATATTAAATCAAAACGATGTTGTAATCAATTAACGCATAATAACCAACTAAACTAACTAAAACGATGATCAATGGACAGACAAAAAAACTTGACTACAAACCAACTACAAAACGTAAAACACTTGTCTCCAAACTTTTATTAGGCAGGTAAAAAAATCGGAAAATGCGGCAACATTCTCCGATTGTGTTAAGTGATTAGAACTTTAATAACCACAGTTAAACATTTAAAAGTATGAAAAAACTTCTTGACTTTAAAAGAAGCTCTTGGCCCATAGTAACGTATGACTTAAAAATGAAAATTAGTACACTTTTCATATTGGCGGCTTTTTTCACCATGCATGCCAACAACTCATATGCACAGCGTACGGATATCTCGTTGAACCTAAACAAGGTATCCATTGGGCAGGTATTGGACCAAATCGAGAGCACAACCGAATTTCAATTTGTATACAAAATTGAAGACGTAGATCTAAACCGTATTGTTTCGGTCCAGGTTGACAAAGAAAAAATAGACGCCATTTTGAACCGAATTTTTGCAGGCACACAAACTACCTTTAACTTAAATGATAGACGCGTCTACCTGGTTCGGAAAAGCACAAAGGATATAAAGGATGAGGTTGACAAAACTGATGAAATCGTTCCTGCCGATCAGTTCAATGTAAGCGGTACCGTAAAGGATAATGATGGAAATCCATTGCCTGGAGCCTCCATCGTTGTAAAAGGAACCACAACCGGTACCACATCCGATTTTGATGGCAATTTCGAAATAACAGTTCCCAATGGTGGAACACTCGTAATTTCCTATGTTGGTTTCAGCCCACAAGAGATCGCGGTCAATAGTGACTCGTCCATTAATGTGGTCTTACAACCAGATTCCGCCAACTTGGACGAAGTAGTAGTTATCGGGTATGGTACTCGTAAAAAAAGTGATATTACAGGATCTGTTGCCAGTGTGAAAGCGGAAGAGATTGCGGCCTTTCCTATTCTAAATGCGGCACAGGCCATACAAGGTCGTGCTCCTGGAGTTGATGTACAATCCACCAATGGTGATCCAGGTGCATTGCCGAGAATCCGTATAAGAGGTACTACTTCAGTTAATGCCAATAGCAATCCTCTTTTCGTGATTGATGGATTCATTGGCGGAGCGTTGCCTCCGGCAGAAGATATTGCTTCTTTAGAAGTACTTAAAGATGCCTCGGCAACAGCAATTTATGGATCGAGAGGTGCGAACGGGGTAGTAATAGTAACAACAAAGAAAGGTGCCGCAGGAAGAACCAATCTTGAGATAAATATTTCAGAATCGATACAATCACCGACCAGTACTTTAGACCTTCTAAAGCCTAATCAGTTTGTGGAGTATGTCAATGAAGTACTCCCAGCTTCGAATTACACATCAGCTGGAGGGAACAGTGATTGGCAGGACCTGGTTTTTAGGGATGGTCGAATTAGAAACATTCAATTATCGGTATCTGGAGGATCTGAGAAAACAGATTTTTACGTATCAGGAACCATTTTTGATCAAGACGGATTGATTATCAACTCAGATTTCAAACGTTTTTCGATGACGAGTAATATCAACAGTCAAATTACCAAAAGGTTAAAAATAGGTGCAAACATATTTGTAAGGCGCACGGAAAGTGATGGGGTCACAACCCAAGAAGCAACAGGTGGGGCCAATGGCACAGGTGTTATCGCCGGGGCCTACCGTTTTCAACCAGATTTGGACGTGTTTAATGAAGACGGAGAATATAACATACAACAATTTACCGATCCCGCAATAGACAATCCCGTCGCAGTCGCCAGGGAACGTATCAACAACGATTTAAGAGACCGGTTACAATCTAATTTTTACGGAGAGTTTGAGTTTATCGAAGGCCTATCATTGAAATCAACCTTAGGGTTTTCTGTAGACAATAGAAGAGTTGGTACCTATAACCCAACTACACTGAATTCAGGGCGTCAAAATAATGGTAATGGACAAGTGACCAATACAAAATCCACCATTTGGTTGAGCGAAAATTACCTGACGTTTAAAAAAGATTTCGATAACCAAAGTCTTGAAATTTTGGGGGGATACTCATATCAGTCTTTTAGAGATGAAAGGTATCAGGTTCGTGCCCAGAACTTTATAAGCGATAGTGGAAACTTTTTTAACCTTGCTGCGGCATCCGAGTTCAATAATATTGAATCAGAATTGACAGAATCAGAATTGACATCGCTTTATGGAAGAGTAGAATACAGTTTACTGGATAAGTATCTTTTCACTTTTAATGCGAGATACGATGGTTCTTCAGTTTTTAGTGAAGGAAATAAATATGGATTTTTCCCATCCGGCGCATTTGCCTGGAACATGAAGAATGAGAACTTTCTAAAAGACAACAAGACTATAAGCCAATGGAAGTGGAGAGTAAGTTACGGGCGTACCGGTAACGCTGCGATAAATGCTTTTGGTACATTGGCGGAACTCGCATCCGTACCTGGCACACTAAATAGTTCAGTGGTAAATGCTGTGATTCCATCTTCTGTTGCCAACGAAAATCTGGAATGGGAATTTACCGATCAGTTGAATATTGGTTTAGACTTGGGATTCTTCAATAATAGATTAAGCCTAACAGCTGACTATTATGATATGTTGACTTCCAATTTGTTATTCTCGCTGCCATTGCCCCAATTTAGTGGTTTTAGTGGTTTATTGGCAAACATTGGTGAGGTGTCCAACAAAGGGTTTGAGCTTGGTATCAATACACGTAATATAGTATCCGATAACTTTAGTTGGAGCACTACCATCAATTTCTCTACCAATAAGAACAGGGTTGAGAAACTGCCCGAAGGAGGCCTGGATATTATTAGGACTATTTTTCCCGGTCACATGCAAGGGTTTGATGGAAATACTCTGCTTAGGGAAGGAGAACCTCTTGGAGTGTTTTATGGGTATATATATGATGGCGTATATCAAGAAGGCGACGAATTTTTACCCGGTGGAGGATTTGAACAAGCTCCGGGAGGTGAAAAGTTTAGAGATATTGACGGTACAACAGACACGGATGGAAATCTTACCGGAGAACCAGACGGTATGTTAAACGGTGACGATAGAACTATTATCGGTGATCCAAATCCAGACTTTATTTGGAGTATCAACAATGACTTTCGGTGGAAAAATTTCGATTTAAACGTTTTCTTTCAAGGTACTCAAGGTAATGATATCTACAGTTTTACCCTGCAAGAGATTGAAACACTTCAAGGTGTGGGCAACACCTCAGTGGATGTATTCAATAACCGATGGACCCCCACCAATACAGACACCAATATTCCTGCGGTCAATGCAGCCAGGGGATACCGCTCATCTTCCCGTTATGTGAGAGATGGCAGTTATATTCGATTAAGAAATGTAGCACTCGGATATAATTTTCCAAAAACACTACTGGATAAATTAAGGCTAAACAGGTTGAGGATTTATATGAGTGCACAGAACCTGTTCACAATAACGGATTATGATGGATATGATCCCGAGGTAAACTACACAAGAAATAGCGGTGCCAGTTCACAAAACTTAAGAGTTGGTTACGACTATGGTAGTTATCCAATTGCGAAAACATTCACTTGGGGGTTAAATATCGGATTTTAAAAAAATGAGAAACATGAAAAAGCTATTCAAGACATCATCAATGATATTTGTTGCCATAGCACTTATGGTCACAAATTGTACGGATTTGGAGGAAGAACCAGTAGGCCGTTTTTCTCCTGAATCATTCTTCAAGTCTCCGGCCGATGCAAATGTGGCATTGCAAGGTGCTTACAGACAGATTGCCACTGAGAAGCTATATGGTAGAAAGTTAGTGACAACCCTCATGCTACGAGGTGATATGTGCGATATTGGAAATCTGGCAACCCCTGCACGAAGGGTAGACCATAATATTTTCAATGTTGGTGCTGATAACGGTATGAATACCGAGATATGGCCAACATCGTATCAAGCTATCAGTGCGGCGAACTATACGATCTTTGGCGCTGAGCAGTTGGATCAATCAGACCCTCAAGTAATCGAGTTTATTGCTGAAGCACGCTTTGTTAGAGCTTTCACGTATTTTCATCTGGTACGACTGTTCGGGGACATCCCTTATATTGGGGAGGCCATTCAAGACCCACTTGCAGTTGCCGATCTCGGTAAAACCTCTGCTTCTGTGGTTTATGAGAATATCATCGAAGATTTGGAATTTGCGGCACAAAATCTCCCGGACACACCTTTTGCCGGGGCAAAATCAAGGGCAGGCAAGGGTGCCGCTTACGGCTTTCTCGCGTTGGTGCATTTAACCTTGGGCAATTGGCAAGAGGCCTATGACAATGCCAAAGTGGTACTTGACAATAGGGGTATATTTGCCACTGGCCTGGCCGCCAACTATGCAGACAATTTTGATGCAAGTATAGCAGATGGGTTTGTCGAACATTTGTTCGTGGCGGATTTTGTGAACGCGACCGATGGCCTCACAAATGATTTCATGGGGCCAATGACGGGCATAAACGGTATTGTACCCAATCAAAATCCAGAGGAGAAACCGAATGCCCCGGGATGGAGTGTGATCGTTCCTTCCCAAGCTGTTTTTGATAGCTGGAATGATCTGGATTATCGCAAGGAGGCCAGCTTTATTACTGAAGGTTTTGATGGTGATGGTAACTTGGTTGGCACTGAAGGATTTGCACCTGCCTTTGGAGTGACCAGGCCCCATATCAGAAAGTATTTCACAAAATGTGGTGTAGCTGACGATTCTTGTCAAAATTCCTCAAATAATTACATCGCCATGCGGTTCGGCGAAGTGTTATTGATTGCCGCAGAAGCACTTAATGAATTGGGCGGTTCTCCGAGTGAAATCGCCGGATATATCAATGAGCTGAGAGCCAGAGCACGCAGTGCAGATGGTACGGTACGATCGTTCCCACCAGACTTGGCCGCATTGGGTCAGAGCCAAATGCGTGATTCGATAAGGGAAGAACGAAGATTGGAACTCGCTTTTGAGTTCAAGCGTTGGTACGATATCAAGAGATGGGAAATTGGACCTGAAGTTTTTGCGCCAGGATCATTGGAGCCCCAACCCAACTTCAATCCAAGTAGGGATTACATCCTTCCACTCCCGCAGACCGAGATAGATCAAAACCCTAACTTATTACCGCAAAATCCTGGGTATTAATAAGAAAAACACAAAACATAAGTAGCGTTAGTTTTGAGTTAGTTAGAAAAGTGCCTTCGATACATATTGAAGGTACTTTTTTTGTCTATGGTTGTTCATGTACAGGTGAGCTGATTTTTCTTTAGTAACTTCAAAAATATTGAAAACATGGGGAGCTATATCGTGAAAGAAACGGCACTTATCTTTTTTAAAAGAGCAACTGTGATTTTTCTTATCCTGGCAATTTCAAGCTGCAAAGAGAAGGAATTGACCAAGAAATCTGCAGTTTCGTCTTCCCTGTTTTTTGAATCGATTGAATCCGCTGAAAGTGGTATTGATTTTATAAATGAAGTCCAGGAACGAAGTGAGACTTTTTTTGAATCATTTCAATATGTCTATAACGGTTCTGGTGTGGCCGCTGGGGATATTAATAACGATGGGCTTGTAGACCTCTATTTTGGTGCCAACGAACAGCCAAACAAGCTTTACTTGAACAAGGGCAAATTCCATTTTCAAGACATAACGGTGAATGCAGGTGTAGGTGGAACTGAAAATTGGACAAACGGGGTGAGTATGGTGGACATCAATGGCGATGGACTGTTAGATCTCTATGTGTGTAAAGGTGGTTGGAACGATACTCAAGAAGAACGGCAAAACGAATTATATATCAATCAGGGAAATGTATCATTCTTGGAAAAGGCTGAAGAATATGGACTGGCTGATACCGGATATAGTATGCATGCTGTTTTCTTTGACCTCGACAATGATAATGATCTGGATGTATACCTCATCAACAGACCTGCAAAATTTGCGCTGAACATTTCCGATTACAGAAAAGGCGAGACGCAAGAATTGGATGATACGCGGGATAAATTGTACATCAATGACAATGGTGTTTTTATTGAGGAAGGGAAAAAACGTGGGATTAAGTCAAATTTTGGGCACAGTTTGGGTGTTACCGCAGCTGATTTAAACAATGATGGGCATATTGATATCTATGTTGCCAACGATTTTGAGGCAAAAGATCTTATGTATATCAACCAAGGCGATGGCACTTTTATTGAAAACATTGCCAACACCACAAATCATATATCATTTAGCTCAATGGGACTTGATATTGCTGATATCAACAACGACGGTTTTGAAGACATTGTCACCATGGAAATGCAGTCGGCAGATTACAAACGATCCAAAACATCCATGCCCAAGATGAATGTTCCCCGTTTTACGGAAATGCTCAATGCCAACATGCACAAACAATATATGCACAATACACTGCTCCAAAATCATGGTAACGGCTTTTTCAGTGATATTGCACAATATGCCGGTGTTGCCAAGACCGATTGGAGCTGGTCCGTTTTAGCTGCGGACCTGGATAATGATGGATATCGGGATATGTTTATTACCAACGGTTTAAAAAGAGACATCACCGACCGCGATGCATACCAACGCATCGATGCCCACCTGCCCAGTATGAAAAGACGTTACAGTAGCCCGCAAGAGGCCATGACCAAGGGGCTCCATGAGATCATTGATCTCTTTCCCGAGGTAAGGCTTACCAACTATCTTTTTAAAAATACGGGCAGACTATCCTATACCAATGTTTCCAAAGAATGGGGCTTTACCAGTAAAAGTTTGTCCAATGGTGCTGCCATAGCCGATTTGGATAATGATGGTGATTTGGATATGGTCATCAATAATTTAAGTGAACCGGCATTCGTATTTGAGAATACCCAGGGAACAGATCAAAACCACCTTCGTTTTAACCTTAAAGGTCCCAAGGGAAATCAAAATGGGCTGGGCGCCAAAATTTGGGTTTATAAAGAGAATCAGGTACAATACTTTCAACAGAAAATGACAAGGGGCTACCTGTCAAGTTCAGAACCAACCGTACATTTTGGCGTGGGAGAGTCCGAGCAGATTGACAGTCTAAAAATTATATGGCCAGATGGTCGTGGACAGGTAATCAAAAAAATGAAATCGAATACCGTTCACTCCATAGCTTATGTCAACGCCTCACGTGATTTTGTAAAACCGAAGAGTGAAAGAGAGCCATTGTTTATTGAAAAAAGTGATACGGAAATCATCCCATCCTTCACACATGTTGAAAACGATCATGATGAATATGCCAGCCAAGTACTGTTACCGCATGAATTTTCAAAAAATGGTCCATTTGTAACAGTTGGGGACATCGACGGTGATGGAAAAAATGATTTTTTTGTGGGAGGGGCTGCAGGTCAGTCGGCCAGGCTCTATATACAGTCGAGTGAAGGTTTTAAATCCCGAACACCATCACTTTTTAAAAGCGATGCGGATTTTGAGGACATGGGTGCTGAAATGTCAGATATCGATGGTGATGGCGACCTGGACTTAATAGTCACTAGCGGTGG
>JANQRD010000219.1 GCA_028284725.1 Allomuricauda sp.
TATCCAAAAAGCAGAATTTTGGTGTTGGAAAAAGGCATGCTACCACAAGGAGCCAGTACTAAAAATGCAGGATTTGCATGCTTCGGAAGTATTTCGGAGCTGCTCTCGGATCTGAAAACGCATTCGGAGGAAGAAGTTTTTGGATTGGTACAAAAAAGGTGGGATGGCATACAATTGTTACGAGAACTCTTGGGAGATGAATCCATCGGTTTTGAGCAACTTGGCGGCCATGAACTTTTTCAAGGGGAAGCCACAGAGCTTTATGAAGTATGTTTGGATGGAATGAACAAATTAAACCAATTGTTGGGGCCAGTATTTAATGGCCAACCGTTTATTCTTAATGACAATACATTCAGATTTTCCAACATTCAGAAAAAATATATCACCCATAATTTTGAAGGGCAATTGGATACTGGAAAGCTGATGATAGCATTACTTGATAAAGTGCAAAAAAACGGCATTCAAGTTTTAAATGGTGTTTCGGTTGAAAATATTCAAGATCTTGGCGACAATGTGGTTTTAGAAACTGCGGATTTTTCTTTTGACTCGAAAAAAGTACTGGTGGCTACCAACGGCTTTGCTGCTAAACTCCTTGATAATATTGTTGTTAAGCCTACGCGAGCACAGGTTTTGGTGACCAAGCCCATTAAAAACCTGAATATTAAAGGTACTTTTCATTTTGATGAAGGGTACTACTATTTTCGAAATGTTGATGATCGAATCCTTTTCGGGGGAGGACGTAATCTCGACTTTGAAACCGAAGAGACCACGGCATTTGGTCAAACAGAACTAGTCCAAAACACCTTGGAAGAATTGTTGCGTGCCATGATTTTACCAAATCAAACGGTTGAAATTGAACGCCGCTGGAGTGGAATCATGGGTGTCGGGCAGCAAAAGACACCTATTGTCAAACAGCTGTCGAACAATGTGTATTGTGGTGTCCGCCTTGGGGGTATGGGTGTGGCCCTCGGGAGTTTGGTCGGGAAGGAACTTGCCGAGTTGACAATCTAAATCATTCTTCCATCCAAAAGATTGATGATTCGGGAACCATAAGCTGCATTTTTCTCGGAATGGGTCACCTGAATTATGGTTACCCCCTCATCATTGAGCTGCTTAAATAGATTCATAATTTCCTCGCCCTGGGCTGAGTTCAAATTTCCTGTCGGCTCATCCGCCAGAATCAATTTTGGATTTGAAATTAAGGCCCTAGCAATGCCCACGAGCTGCTGTTGCCCACCACTGAGCTGTGTTGGAAAGAGATCTTTCTTCCCGACAATGTTAAATCTATCCAACATGTCGGCCACCATGGCCCTACGTTCTGACCCTTTGTATTTCTTATAAAGCAACGGCATTTCAAGATTCTCTTTTACCGTAAGTTCATCCAATAGATGGTACGACTGGAATACAAAGCCAATATATTCTTTATACAAGTTGGCCCGATGTTTTTCCTTCAGCGAATGCACCGATTCGTCCAAAAAATGGTATTCCCCTTCATCAAATCCATCCAGCATTCCAATGACATTGAGCAAAGTGGATTTTCCGGAACCTGAAGGGCCCATTATGGAAATGAACTCTCCTTCTTCCACAGACAGATTGATGTCCTTCAATAAAAAAATACGTTGGCCCCCTGAGTTGACCCATTTGAAAATATTGTTGAGTTGTAGTAGCATATGTTTCTTTTTTAATTTTTATTCATCTCTTAGTGCTTCCACTGGATTGACACTGGCAGCCTTAAAACTTTGCCAGCTCACGGTTAATAGGGCAATGGTCAATGCTGCTATGCCAGCAAGAGCAAAAATCCACCAGCTTAGGGTCGTCTTATAGGCAAAACCCTCTAACCATTTATCCATAGCAAGCCAAGCAATGGGAATTGAAATGACAAAGGCTAGGCCCACCCATTTAATAAAGTTCTGGTTGAGCAATTGCAAAATTTCGGGAATTGTGGCCCCATTGACTTTTCGGATTCCGATTTCCTTTTTTCGTTGGATACAGGTGTAAGAAGTCAGACCAAAAAGGCCTAAAGAAGCAATTAGAATAGCAAGAACTGTGAATATTTGGAATGCCTTTGCAAATTTTCGCTCATTATTGAACAACGCCTCAAACTTTTGATCCAAAAAGGTGTAATTATAGGTGCTCACGGGAAAGACCTTGTACCAAGTATCTTTTAATTCATTCAGAGCCTTATTGGCACCTGTCATGGTAATAGCCCTTTCATTTAACTTTACAAGAATGTTCTGATTGGTTCTGTCGTGTCTAATGATTATGGGAACGATAGCAGATTTCATTCCAAGGTGGTTGTAATCTTTAACCACTCCTGTTACGGTCCAATCTTGACCCCAAAATTTAATGGTTTCCCCGATAAGTGAATTCACATCATCAATGCCCATAAAACGGACCATTTCCTCATTGACCACAACATTATGACTCCATTTTTCTGCGGTTTGAAGAAAGGGGCCTCCGGCAGCAAAGTCCATTCCCATCAAATCAAAATAACCAGGTCTGGCTCCATAATTATACCAAATATGGGTTTTATCGGTATGCCCGTTGGGAAAAGTAAGTCCGAGATTGGAATTCATGTTGGAGAAATCATCACCGGGATAAGTTCGAGAGCAACTAATTTCAGCCACATAAGGATTTCTTTTAAGCTCTTCCAGGAGGACATCAAAATCTTTGTAAAATATGGAGTCGTATGCACGGTCCAATATTTGACCTTTTAAGGCTACAACCTGATTGAGATTCGCACCTATAGGACGATTCTTGAGAAAGTGAATCTGTTTATTTGCCATAAAGGTGCATATCAACAAGGAAATAGTGGCCACAAATTGAGTAATAATGAGGATTCTTCTGAAATGAAGCCCATTTTTAGAGGTTTGTAATTTTCCCTTTAGAACTTTAGCTGGACTAAACCTGCTAAGTACAAATGCCGGATACAAAGCCGCCAGGAAGGCCCCAAGGAGCATAATGGCCAAATAGGGCAACAGTGCTTTCAACTGGGCGCCCGTGAACCCCAAATTTTGTCCGACCAAACTGTTAAAAGCTGGTAGTAAAAGAAATACTGCCCCGAGGGCCAGCAATATTGCCATGCAGTTCAATAATGCAGATTCTGAGAGGAATTGAAAGGTCAATTGCGATTTTTTTCCACCGACTACTTTGCGTATCCCTATTTCCTTAGCGCGTTCCAAGGACTTGCTACTGGATAGGTTCATATAGTTCATCCAAGACAAAAAGAGCGTTATGAACGCAATAATGGACAACAGTTTAATATTGCTACCGCTACCATTGGTCTCTGCCTCATAGGGTTTATTGGAATACAAATGAATGTCCTCTATAGGCTCCAAATGGTGCCGTTCTTTAAATTCAAATCCTTCGGGAACAAATGCCATGATTTTCTCATTGAGCAGTTCCACATCTGTATTGGGCGCAACTTTCACATAGGTATAGTATTCATTTTGGCTCCAAGTATATTTCCAATCGTTCTCAAATACCTTCCAAGTGTAAAATGTTGCGAAAGAAACGAGCATATCGTTTTTAATATGTGTGTTTCGTTTGGTGTTGTCCATGACACCGGTCACTGTAAAGGTCACCGAATCATCTCCTGCAATCTTCAGCGACTGCCCAATGGGATCGCCATCACCAAATATTTTTTGAGCTGTTGTGGTACTTAGCACCACCGAGTAGGGAGTGCTAAGCGCTGTCTGTTCATCACCCTTAACTAAACCTTGATCAAAAACATCAAAAAACTCTGGATCGGCCAAAGATCCAACCATATCATCAAAAGGCGTATTGTCATGCAATACCACCAAATCGCGAATTCGCCTGAACCTCATAAATTTTTCAATTTCAGGAAATTCATCTTTTAAGGTGGGGCCGCTCACTATATAGGAATTGGCGTCTCCAGGCACAAATTCCCCGCCTTCGAAATAATCCATAAAGACACGATGTACGTTTTCTGAACCTTTAAACTTGTCATAGCTCTGCTCATAGTTCACATAGAGCATAATCAAGATAAAAGAGGCGATACCAATGGCAAGACCTGCAATGTTAATAAAGGAATACAGACGATTCTTTAACAAAAAACGAATGGCCATCTTAAAGAACAGTTTGTGCATGGATTTTCTTTTTCGGTTATTCTGTGCGTAGACTTTCTATGGGGTTCGACAACGATGCCCTCAGGCTCTGATAGCTTATTGTGGATAGGGCTACGATCAATACCGTCAATCCGGCAAGGAAAAACATCCACCACTGCATCTCAATATGAAATGCAAATTCCTGCAGCCATTGATTCATGGCATACCATGCAATGGGGATGGCCAAAACAAAGGCGATCAAGACAAGCTTCAAAAAGTCTTTGGAGAGCATATTCACCAACTTCAGGGAACTTGCCCCCAATACTTTTCGAATACCTATTTCCTTAAACCGCTGTTCAGTGGTAAATGCCGAAAGTCCGTAGAGCCCCAGACACGAAATCAGTATTGCCAAAAGCGCAAACACGTTAAAGATTGCCCCCATTTGCTGCTCTCCTTTATACTGGGCATTCAAACTGGCATCCACAAAATTGTAGGCCATGGGATAGGTAGGGTTTAAATCGCCATAAATTTTTTCAAGTGCGGTAATGGTGGATTCTATGCTGTTGGGTGCAGTTCGAATGACCGTAAAAGCCCCCCGTCTGCGGTGCTGCACTACCATAGGCTCAATGGCATATTGCAGTGGCTTAAAGTTGAAATCCTTGATGACCCCGATAATGGTTCCTTCCCGCCCGCGGAAATTCAGTTTTTGACCTACAACATAGTCCATATCCATTCCCATAATGTTGGCGGCTGTTTCGTTGATGAGATAGTCGTTAAGCTCAAACGAATTCTTGGTAAACCCCCTGCCTTCCAAAAGATCCATTTGGAATAGGTTCAAGAAGTTTTCGTCTGCGTTGATGCTTGGAAAAAGTACCTGCTGATTTGGGTCTTTCCCTTCCCAATGGATATCAAAATCGCCTGTGGTCAAGTTCGTGGGGAGGTCAGAAACAATGGAGAAATCGCTGGTCAAAACATTTTGGGAGAGGGACGTTCGAAGTGCTTCCATCTTTCTCCATATTTCTCCTTCCATCGGGATGTAGATGAGGTTCGATTTATCGAATCCTAAATTCTTATCCTTGATAAAATTGAGCTGCTTGTAAATGACCATGGTTCCGATAAGGAGCAAAACCGAGACCACAAATTGGGAAACCACCAGGCCATTTCGAAAAAAGAGATTGTATTTAGAGAGTTTCAATCGCCCCTTTATGACCTTTATGGGCTTAAATCCCGATAGGAACAGAGCAGGATAGCTCCCAGATACAATACCCGTTATTAGCGCAATGGTTAAGAGCGACATCCAAATTACAGGGTTGCCCAATTGAAATACTAGCTCTTTTTGGGCCAAATTATTGAACAATGGCAACAGCATGTAAACAAGGCCTATGGCCAAAACCAGGGAAAGAAAGGAAATCAGCAAGGATTCACTTAAAAATTGAAGTATAAGTTGCCTACGACCAGCCCCAATCACCTTGCGCATGCCCACTTCCTTTGCCCTTCGGGCAGATCTTGCAGTGGCCAGGTTCATATAGTTGATGCACGCTACAATCAAAATAATGAATGCAACGACCAAAAATATGTTTACGTACTGGATGTTTCCATGCCCCGGGACATCAATTTGTAGATCCGAATGCAAATGGATATCCTTTAACGGTTGTAGATTGAAAGTAATCTCAAATTCATTTCTGGACGTATAGATTTCGTTGATTCTGTTAACCATTTTCGAAATATCCGCTTCAGAAACAAGGGTATTTTTCTCAAAGAGAAAATATCCGTAAAAATTAAAACTGTCCCATACTTTATTGATCAAATCTGCATTCGTTTTGGCATTATAGGCCATGGGCATTAAAATGTCGAACTGCAAATGGGAATTGGATGGAATGTCCTCAAGAATTCCTGTTACGGTGAAAACATTGCTGTTGTCCATTTTTAGGGTTTTACCCATGACATCATTGGTGCCGAAGAATTTTTCAGCAGCGGTTTCCGTCAAGAGAATTCCATCAGGTTGTTCGAGAGCGGTTTTCGAATTCCCTTTGACCAATGGAAAGGAAAATACCTCAAGAAAGTTGGCATCGGCATAAAAAATGGTTTCCTCCGTAAACTTTTCGCCGTCCACCTCAAACAAAGCTTGGAAAGGATGGCTTAAACGCACGCTGGACACAATTTCAGGGATGAGGTTGGGCAATTCTTCCACCATTCCGGCGGGACTCACAGCTGCCCGAAAGTCTTCGTTGGCAACGGCCGTAAGGCGATAAAGCTCGTCTGAATTGGCGTGAAACGTGTCGTAACTGGATTCATTTTGTACCCATAGGAGAATAAGGATGCTACAGGCCATTCCAATGGCAAGTCCACCAACGTTTAATGAGGAATACCATTTGTATTGGATGAAATTCCTCCAGGCCGTTCGTAAATAGTTCTTTAGCATAATGGTTTTTGATTGATTTATTCGGTTCTAAGACTTTTTACAGGATTTGCCCGAGCCGTTTGAATGGCTTTCAAACCTACGGTAAGGAGGGCAATTACAAGGGCGATCAATCCGGCTCCAAGAAAGTACCATATGGTCAGCGGAACACTGTAGGCAAATCCTGAAAGCCAGTTTTGGTTTAAAAAGTATGCAATGGGGAGGGCTATCACTATGGACAGGACAACCAACTGTGCAAACTCACTCGATAGCATTACAGTAACCTGGGAAACACTTTGGCCCAGCACCTTTCGTATACTGATTTCCTTTCGCCTTCGCTCTGCAGTAAAAATGGCCAATCCAAACAATCCCAAACATGAAATCAATATCGCCATGGCGGCAAAGTATTTGGACAAGGTGGCCACACGTTGTTCGGATGTATACAGTGCCTGATAGTTGTAGTCCAGAAAGGTGTATTCAAAGGGGAAACCGGGATTAAAGTTCTCATAAAATGATTGCAATGCTTTGAGACCCTCGCTTTCCTTTCCTGCTTCAATGCGCACCATAACCTTATTGACCCCTCCAGGCATCAACACCATATACATGGGTTCAACCTTTTCGTGCAGAGACTTAAAATGAAAATCTTTAACAATTCCAATAATTTGTAAGTTTCCCGCCATTTTTCCAATGGGATCTTCAAGTTTGATGGCCTTAACAGCTTCTTCATTCAAAATGATGCCAGTGCTATCAGTTCCGAACTCTCTACTGAAACTGCGGCCTTCTGCCATTTCCATACCCATGGTCTCAATAAAATCATACCCTACGCCAAAAATCTGAAACTGGATAAGATGATTGGGGTCTTTTCCTTCCCAATTTATCCATGTAGACCAATTATGCCCTATCATATGATGGGTCGTGGTCGATGCATTCTTTATGCCGGGCAATTTTTTTATTTCGGACAGAAACGGATCGATTCTACCTTTCAGCGTGCCTTCTATCGTGAATTGGACAATGTTATCTTGATTGTAACCGAGGTTTTGGTTTTGCACAAACTCTACCTGTTTGTAAACCACGATTACTGAAACGATCAGCACGATGGATAATGTAAATTGACTTACGACCAGACCTTTTCGCGTCCATAGTTCCCCAAACGTGCTTTTCCATTTTCCCTTTAATGTGGCAACGGTATTAAAACTGGATAGATAAAAAGCTGGATAGCTGCCGGCAAGAAGCCCGGTAAAGAATGTGATACCGATAATGGTAAATATAAAGGGAAGATCAAAATTCAATGACAATTGCTTTGCAATGATTCTATTGAATTGGGGGAGAAAAAGAACAACCATAATTAGGGCCACAACCAGGGCCAAAAACGACATTAAGATGGATTCTCCAAGAAATTGGAGGACAAAGGATTTCCGTTGTGCACCCACTGCCTTTTTTATCCCAATCTCCTTTAACCGTCTTGATGCCCTCGCAGAAGAGAGGTTCATGAAATTGATACAGGCAATGACCAAAACGATCAATGCAATAATGGAAAATAACCGGACATATTCGATTCGTCCCCCCACCTGTTTTCCATCCTCGTAGGTGCCGTGAAGATAATGTCTCGAAAATGGTACAAGGGTCGCCGTACGGATGGTATTTTCATTTCTGTTTTTACGAATCATTTCGACCTTGGCATTCAATGCATCAATATCCGTTCCCTCTTTCAACAGCACATAAACCTGGGGGCCACTGCTGTCCCATGTGTGCAATGAAGTCCATGGCGGAACGTCCT
>JANQRD010000220.1 GCA_028284725.1 Allomuricauda sp.
ATTGGAGATTGAGATCGAGGCTATCAAACGCGAAAATGACAAGGCCAAATTGCAAAGCCTGAATCTGGAATTGGCCAATCTGAAGGAGGAACGAAATGAAATCTTTGCCAAATGGGAAAGTGAAAAAACGGTGGTCGATAACATCCAGAAGACCAAACAGGATATTGAAAATTTCAAATTGGAAGCCGAACGGGCCGAGCGGAATAGCGACTACGGAAAAGTGGCCGAACTACGTTATGGGAAAATAAAAGAAGCTCAAGAAAAGCTGGAAAAATTACAAGATGAGTTGGCCGCGCAACAAACCGCAGGTACTTTGATCAAAGAGGAAGTGACCAACGAGGATATTGCAGAAGTGGTCGCCAAATGGACTGGCATTCCTGTTACCAAAATGATGCAGAGCGAGCGGGAGAAACTGCTTCAATTGGAGGATGTGCTGCACAAGCGCGTGGTTGGACAGGATGAAGCCATTATCGCCGTATCGGATGCCATCCGAAGAAGTAGGGCAGGTTTGCAGGATGCAAAAAAGCCTATAGGCTCTTTTCTATTCCTAGGGAATACCGGAGTAGGAAAAACCGAGCTGGCAAAGACGTTGGCCGCTTATCTGTTCGATGATGAAAATGCCATTACCCGAATCGATATGAGCGAATACCAAGAGCGTCATTCCGTAAGTAGATTGGTGGGTGCACCTCCCGGGTATGTGGGCTATGATGAAGGGGGTCAATTGACTGAGGCAGTTCGAAGAAAGCCGTACTCCGTAGTATTGCTGGATGAAATTGAGAAAGCACATCCGGATACCTTCAACATTCTTCTACAGGTTTTGGATGAAGGTAGATTGACTGATAATAAGGGTCGTGTCGCCGATTTTAAGAATTCCATCATCATCATGACCAGTAATATGGGAAGTCAGATCATTCAGGAGAAATTTGAGGATGCTTTTGACATTGATAGTGCAACCGAAGCTGCACGCACAGAAGTGATGGGACTTTTACGAAAGACCATTCGTCCCGAGTTTTTAAACAGAATTGATGACATCATTATGTTCACACCTCTGGATAAAGCCAATATTAAGGAAATTGTTCGCTTGCAGTTGGAGCAGTTGAAAAAAATGGTGTCCAAACAACATATCACCTTGGATGCTACCGAAGAGGCAATCGATTATTTGGCAGCAAAAGGATATGATCCGCAGTTTGGAGCCAGACCGGTAAAAAGACTTATTCAAAAGGAAGTGTTAAACGGTCTATCCAAAGAACTGTTAGCAGGGAAAATAAAAGCGGAAAGTATAGTGCTCTTGGATTCCTTCGATGATACTTTGGTGTTCAGAAACCAGAATGAGCTGGTGGAGTAAAGCTCATTTCATTACAAACAAAGCCCTTATTTTGTTAAAATAGGGGCTTTTACATTTTTAATATACCATACAGTATCCGTTTTTTATATATTAGCTTACTCCGACGCTAACCAGAACCACCATGACCAAAAAAGCTGAACGGACAACCGCCTATATTATCGAAACCGTTGCACCCATCTTTAACAAATATGGCTACGTAGGGACAAGCATGAGCGACCTTACCGAAGCTACTGGACTCACCAAAGGTGCCATTTACGGGAATTTTGAAAACAAAGAAGCTCTTGCCCTATCCGCCTTTGAGTACAATCGTAATCATTTGCTAAACGTAATTGATGAGAAACTGGGAGTGCAAGGCAGTGCGTTGGACAAAGTTTTTTCTCTCCTCCGTTTTTATCGACAATACGATGTATTTACATTGCCATTCGGAGGATGTCCCATCCTTAATGTAGGTGTGGACGCACAAAACAACAATGGTCTTTTGGCCGCCGCCGTAAAAGAGACCATAAAGGAAATTGAGGGCAAAATCGCTTTGGTCCTTGAAAATGGGGTAAACCGCGGAGAGTTGCACTTACCTGTACCCCCACTCCAATTTTCCAAACAATTGTTTACTATGCTCATGGGTGCCATTTCTATGTCCACCATGACACGTGACCGCAAGTACCTGGTCAACACTATAGCTTATTTGGAGCAGTTGGTGCAAAAAGAGCTAAGATAAAGCATAGGATATTACCTTCGGCGCCTATTCCACATAGCTATCCTATATAGCAGTTTTCTTTATCCATCAACCAGTAAGGCTGTTTGGTATATTCATATGGCCTTAATTGTCCTAAAAGGGCTTTCTTCAAAAGGTTACATAAGATGCTCATATTATTTTATTCTATGGCTCATTTGCAATAATAAATTCATTAAAAATGAACAAGATTAAAAGCAAAATTAAAAGGATGAGAGCCCTAACTTTTGAGAACTCATTTCGTCCTTCCCAAACAGAAAATCAACAATACCTTCCCATTGCGCAAGAAAACCTTGAAAAGTTTGAAGAAAAGCATCAAATCAGAATTCCCGAACAATACCGTGAATTCTTATTGAGTGTAGGCAACGGGGGACTTGGACCAGGAAATGGGATGTTTCCGTTAGAAACGGAACGCCAATACGGTACCAAATTACATTTACCATGGATAAATCCAACAACATATAATAAAACCTTCAAATATGACAGTGCCGAGGACGACGAGGAAGCATTTGACCAAAGAATGAACTCAATATTTGATGATTCGGAATCGCCCGAACTGGAGATGTACCATGCAAGGGAGAACGGAATTCTCTCTATATCTGACGGTGGATGTGGAACCAGCATCTTTTTGGTTGTAAGTGGAGTAAAAAGGGGGCAAATATGGATTGACCTTAACGTAACAGAAGAAGGTTACGCTTTGGTCGCTGATAATTTTTATAGTTGGTATGAAGGATGGCTGAACAAAAAGGTTGAAGACCTTGAGGCAAAATACAAGGAGGTCAAAAAAAACATGGTCATTTATGAACAATCACCTCCGGAATTTGAAAGCATCAGAGACGTTCACGATTTTATGGGTCAGTTTATCGGAGTTAAGGAAATGGGTCTCGTTAATGACGTGCTGACAAGTTCCTTACAAAATGACAAACATTTGTCGGTTGATGTGATGAAA
>JANQRD010000231.1 GCA_028284725.1 Allomuricauda sp.
ATGCTACCAAACATCAGACCAATTATCAATAGCGCCATAGTGTCCTTGATGCGATTGGCGACCAGCAAGACCACGAGCAGCACCAAAAAACTTCCAAGACTGGCAGCGATGGCCAGGGAAATATCATTTACGAATGTCAATGCAGTAAGGCCACTGAAAAAAGTAAAGCCCATTAATAGCAAAGCCGCCCCCAAACTTGCCCCGGAACTTATACCCAGCACAAAGGGTCCTGCCAATGGGTTTCGAAACAAGGTCTGCATCAGCAAACCACTGAGCGAGAGTCCGCCACCTACCAAAACTGCAGTAAACGCTTTTGGGATGCGGTAGTTCCACACAATATATTCCCAAGAAGGGATTTCAACAGTGCCGCCGAACAAGGTATGTATCACAGAAAAAAAGGGGATGGTTACCGAACCCGAACTGATGTTTAACAGCCAGGCGCAGCACAATGCGAATACAATCAGCACAAAAGAAATACGATATGAAGCAGACTGGAGCATTTAGTGCAAAGGCCTGAAAAAATAGGGTTCGTAATCTGACAAAAGCCCAGGGTGTAAAATTGAAATGAGATCTTTTAGTACCAAATCTGGACGCTGTGGTGCCAGTTCATAAAAAAGCAGTCCTCCCGTAGGTCCTTTTCGTACTGCATTGGAGAATACTTTTTTGTTCGCAAAGGCAGTAAATTGTTCGTAATGTGCATTGGCCTGCAGCAATTCCTCGTATGAGGAATGCAGCGAGGGATTGAACCAAAAATCGGCCGGTTGTGCCTTCTCCAATACTGCTTCCAGACTTAGCCCAATACTTCCTGTGTTTTCGGTTTCGGACCATAGGTAATTGGCATTGGCATCTTCCAAGAACTGTGCCATCCAACTTTTCCCACCGGAAATATACCAAACATCCTTATAAAGCCCTCCCGTTAGTACTGAAGGTCGTTGCGTAGCTTCTTTGGCCAATAGTTTGGCCTCCATATAGGAGGTTTCAATAGTGTTGAAAATACTATCGGCAGCGATTTCTTTCTGAAAGAAAGGTGCGAAAAACTTGATCCATTCTGCTTTCCCAAGTGGGGTTGATTCCGTCCAATCCCCATTGTAAACGATAGGCACGCCAGAACGCTTTAAGGTCTCATAGGCTTTATTGGTGTCGCTTATGCCGAAGCCTATCACTACTTCGGGACTGAGCTCCAAAGCAATTTCAGTATTAATATTTTCGTTGGTGCCCAGTTCCTTTATATGACCATCATCGATCAATGTTCGAGCTACTGGAGACGAAACCAAATTGGTGCTGGGAAACCCTATCACCGCATCCAAAACATCAAGGGCCTCCAATGACGCAATGTGTGTGGTCGAGGTGATTATCATTTTATCCACTGGAATTGGCACAATGGCATCATAGACATTTGCGGGTAGTGTGATGGAAGGCAATTTTTCCCTGGGAACCAGGGCATATTTGAATTCAACCTCAGCACCGGGCCAGGCAGAATTGACGCTAAGAATTTTAAAATCACCTTGCTGTTCAATAGTAAATCCAGAGGCATGTTTCAGCTCAGATACCATTTCATTTTGTTGGATCGGTATAGGCTTTTTTTTCTCTCCACATGCGGTCAGGAAAATCAAGAACAAGGCAGTGAAAAGTTGCGCTGAAAACAGTTTTTTTGTCATAGGCTCAAATGTAAGATTATTTAATTTTTACAAAAAAAGATTAAACAGAATCCTTACATTCGCTCAGAATTTTGGTTCCTACAGGATGTTTCTTGTGGAATTAAAAGGGAATCCGGTGCAAGTCCGGAACTGTTCCCGCAACTGTAAGTTTATGCCAAATCTGGTTTGGCACCTCTTTCCAAGAGGGTGTTGTTTCTTCAAAGTCACTGTCCCGAAGGGATGGGAAGGCAAAACAACATTAAACAAGTCAGGAGACCTGCCAAGTTCAAACAAACAATGTTAAACTTTCGGGATAAAGGTTTACGTATGGATAGCATACTATTCTCCCGTTTATTCACTTAAACGAAATGAAAAAAAATTATTTAGGATTATGCACCGCTGTTTTGGCGGTAACGGCTCTTTCTGCACAAGAAACTCAGAAAGATTCGGTAAAAGTGCAGCAACTGGATGAGGTTGTTGTGAGCGATTCGAGATTTCAACTGAAGCGTGAAAACTCTGGGAAGACGGTCATTAAGATTTCGGCCGAGGAATTGGAACGCAATCAAGGAAGGACAATTGCGGAGTTGATCAACACCAAAAGCGGATTGGAAATCACAGGAAGTCGGGGCAGGGATGGTTCTGTGTTCGGGGTTTTTGCACGTGGAGGCCGAGGAAGGCAAGCCTTGGTGATTATTGACGGCGTTCGGGTATCCGATCCTTCATCATTTTCACAGGAATATGATCTGCGTTTGCTCTCTACAGCGAACATCGAATCTATTGAGATTATAAAAGGTGCGGCAAGTACATTGTATGGAACCAATGCCGCCACCGCGGTCATCAATATCACAACTAAAAAAAGTGCTGAGGACAAGATTTCAGCCAATTTTCAATCCACTGTTGGAACCAATCAAACTGAAGATGACCAAAATTACAACTTGGGAAGTCTTACCAATAGTGTTGCGGTAAATGGTACTTTGGATCGATTTTCCTACGGGGTGGATTTTTCGAATCGTTATTCGGATGGGATTTCGGCAGCGGTGACCCCTGAAAATGAGGAAGATGCTTTCTCCCATTATAGCACCAACGTAAAATTTAGGTATCAATTCTCGGATAATTTTGAACTCTCCATCTACGGAAACCAAACAAAGTTTGACACCGAGTTTGATGATGCCCTTACGGAAGCACCAAACCGCTCAAGAACTGAACAGGAAAGGGTGGGATTGTCCACTTCATTTGCGTATGGGAAGGGATCAATTCATTTAAATACAGCTTACACCAATTACGAAACTGACTCGCAAAGCACGTTTGGTGAAAGTATTTCGGATGGGAAAAATTTAGTGGTCGATCTGTACAACAAATATATCTTTGATGATAAATGGCATACAATTTTGGGTGTCAATTACCTCAAGGATAGGGCTGTGTTTTCCAGTGAGGCAGACTTTACAATCCTTGACCCTTATGCCAACGTGGTCTACGTGTCGGATTTTGGGTTCAACCTAAATACGGGTGTTCGACTCAACAACCATTCTGAATACGGAAACCATTTTGTGTATAATGTCAACCCTTCCTATGTGTTTTCCACGGATAATGGGTATGTAAAACTGCTGGGATCGTACGCTACTTCCTATATCACCCCCAATCTGATTCAATTGTTTGGGGATTTTGGTGCCAATCCCGATTTGGAACCTGAAGAAAACCGAACCATCGAGGGAGGGGTAGAGTATCGCATCAATGATCGATTACGGGTGAGTGCGCTATACTTTAACCGAAATGAGAAAAACACCATCGGATTTGATCAAAATTTTGTGAGTATCAACGTGGCCGATGAAATTGATGTAAACGGAATAGAGATTGAGGCAGTATGGCAACCATTAGATCAATTATCACTTAACGGCAACTATACTTTTACCGAAAGAAAAGGCGATAACGCGATTCGAATTCCTAGGCATAAAATCAATTTTGCATTGGATTATGAATTCTGTGAGAGGACTAACCTATCACTAAGTTATGCTTATACAGGAGAGCGAATAGATACTGATTTTACAACCTTCACCGACGCTACGCTTGATGCATTTTCATTGGTCAACCTATATGTCGAACATGAGTTGATGCCCAAAAAACTAAAATTGTTTTTAAACGGAACCAACTTGTTGAATGAAGAATTCACCGAAGTAATTGGATTTACCACTCGGGGTAGAAACATAAGTGCCGGGCTGAATCTAAGCTTATAATTGGCTAACTTGTCCCTATGCTGAAAGTTTGCTCTTTTTTGCCAGCGGTTACACAAATGCTCTACGACATGGGCTTGGATGACCACTTGTATGGAGTGACTTTTGAATGTCCAAAGCAAGCTTTGGAGGAAAAACAGCCCGTTGTCCGTTGTGTTTTGGAGGGAAAAAACCTTTCAAGTCAGGAAATCGATGCACTTTTTTCGGCAAGTAAGCATCAGGGAAAGGATTTGTACTATGTGGATGAACCGTTGCTGGCACAAATAGCGCCCGACATCATTTTTACCCAGGATACATGCGATATCTGTCAGATCGATACCGCTTGTACCGCAGCTGCAGTTGCCAAATTGGCAAAGCAACCACAATTGATATCCATTAGCCCTGAATCTTTGGAGGATGTATTCCAATCGGCGGTTACTATTGCAAAAGCTATTGGCAAAGAAGAAGTCGCTTATGCCTATCTGGAGGGTTTACGTAAACGGATGGACACCGTAGTGGACCAACTAAGGGCAGCCAAAGCCATGCCCAAACGCGTAATGCTGATGGAATGGTTGGATCCTATTTTTAATTGCGGACATTGGATTCCCCATCAAATAGGATTTGCGGGAGGAATTGACATGCTTTCCAATCCCTCTGGGGACAGTGTCGTGACTCCCTGGGATAAAATTGTGAAGTATAATCCAGAAGTTTTGGTAATTGCACCTTGTGGTTTTACGGTAGAACGCACATTGGAGGAAATACATCTTTTAACCGAAAATGAAGGCTGGAACCAATTGAAGGCGGTTCAGGACAACCAGGTTTTTATTACCGATTTTGATTTGTTCACACAGTCATCCGCAAATACCCTTGTGGAGGGCATCGAACTGCTGGCCGGACTTTTTCATCCCGATACGATAAAAGTACCGGAACAGTTAAATTCAAAATACAAACAGTTGCTCACAACTACGGTCAGTAATTGATAGGATGAAAAAAGCGGCCTTAAGGCCGCTTTTTTTTATTTCATGTTCAAATGAAGGGGTTTATCCAGGAACATGTTGTCTTTCAAAGCCGTCTCAATTCGGGAACCGGTAAATGCTTTGGCGGGCATTTGTACGGAAAAACTCCTTTTGGTGGTTATTCCCGTAATTTCTTGAATTGCACGTGCCAATAAGGGTTCGTTGGGGTCGCCAAGCACCCCTAAATTTGCAAGATCCTCTGCCAAAACAAAATCGGGGGCCAAGCCATCGGTATAATCGAAGAAGCCATCTGCATTTTCATTTCTTCCAACTAAGGGTTGTAACCCCCAGCTATTTTCGGGATTGATGTCATCCTCTAAATCAGATTCATAAATAAAGGCATTATCCGGATTGTCCACTAGCGTAATTGAGAACTCATTCTTTCCACGGGTGGTCTCACCAATATGAATCACATCAACATAAGGAGCCAGACCATTCATGACCAACTCGCTTGCTGAAGCGGAACTGTTGGTGGCCAGTACATAGACTTTGTTAAGCCCCATGGAGTTAATCGGGCTAGCCCCAGTGGTATTGGCAAAATAATCTTCTAACTGCTCAGTGCTCAATTGTTCTTGGATTTTGTCGTTCCAACGCTGGCGGATGTAAAGTTCACTAGTGTTTGTGCTATAAATCATACTGGCAAGCAAACGGGATGTATTGACTGACCCACCTGGATTATATCGCATATCAAGCACCAATTCAGTGGCTCCATCAGCTATAAATTGCCCAAAAGCATCGTTGAGTTCTTCATTAAAACTACTCAAAAATCGATTGTACATCAGGTAGGCAATCTTTGTTCCGTTGATATCCAAAGTTTCTGCCACCAAAATGGGATCTTCCACCTGATTTTCAATTTTAGTGAGCGTGACCTCTTCATTGTTGTCTTCGATGGTTGTTCCGTTGATATCAGCCAATCCCAAAGTGTAGGTGTCATTATCACCAAACAGTAGATCAATGTAGTTATCAAGATTTAATTGCTGTCCATCCACTCGTGTGAAGATATCGCCTCGCTCAATATCTTTTGTGGATGCATCCGAATTGGGAACAATATATTGTACGTAACCAAAAATGTCATTACTTCCTGAAAATTGTATCAACCCAAACTCCAGGCCATTGCTTTTGGAAACCCCTGAAAGATTGCTCACAAGTTCAGTGTAATCATCGTTTAGGAAACTGAAACGGTCCTCGCTGAAAAGGAGTACATCAAAGAAAAAATCGGAGGGATTTGGAGTTTGCTGTAAAAACTCTGTGAATTCCGCGTCTGTGTTAAAGCGGGTATCCGCCAGATCAGGTACTTCGCCCTGCCAAAAATACCATAGATTCATAGCAGTCCACATAAAACTTTGTACCTGTACATCTTCAGAGTTATTGTTTGGTGGATCATTGGGGTTGTCAATGCCATTATCATCATTGGAACAGTTGGAGAAGAGCAATCCTATTCCAACGTACAAAAAGAGCAGTTTTCTCATAGCTAAATTTTTAACGAAATGTATCAATTATCGTTCCACATCGTTTGTGAAACATAGTAAGTTTGTGGCTAAAACTTCTAACTTCTTACATTTTTACGACACAAAATAGATACATAATGGGAGAATACAAATTTTTTGTAACAAAATTCGATATGTGTCGTCGTGATAATGTAAGCCAGAGAATAGGGCTTCAAACAATTAAGACAACTGAATGAAACAGGCCGAATTTTTAAATGTGGTGATGCCCTTTAAGGATAAACTCTACAGACTCGCCAAGCGACTGTTGGTTTCCAAGGAAGAGGCGGAGGACGCCACACAAGAGATTTTGCTGAAACTTTGGTCGAAAAATGAGTCGATGGGAGAGTATAAAAATGTAGAGGCGTTTGCAATGACCATGACCAAGAACTTTTGTTTGGATCGGTTAAAATCCAAGCAGGCGAGCAACCTAAAGCTGGTACACAGCAATTACAGTGACGAGAGTACTTCGTTACAGCGGCAATTGGAGGCGGAAGACAGTGTGCAATGGATGGAGCGGATCATGGAGGGATTGCCCGAACAACAAAAAATGGTATTGCAATTGCGTGACGTAGAGCAATATGAATTTGAAGAGATTTGCGAATTATTGGACATGAAGCCTACCGCAGCGCGAGTGGCATTGTCCAGGGCAAGAAAAACAGTAAGACAAGAATTGGTAAAAAAACATAGCTATGGAATTGGATAACATAGAAAAATTATTGGAAAAGTATTTCGAAGCCACCACCACGGTAGCCGAGGAAGAAACCTTGCAAGCCTATTTTTCACAAGAAAGTGTGGCGACACATCTAGAACAATATAGGCCTATGTTCAACTACTTTTCCATCGCCAAAGAGGAGCGGTATACCAAGCAGGTTCCATTAAAACCCAGAAGAAATTACTACAAGTGGATTTCCGTTGCGGCAGTGGCTGTCTTGAGCTTTGGCATCTATTTCGGGAATGATTACCGAGAGAGAAAACAGGCAGAATATGCCTATTTGGAAACCAAAAAGGCTTTTGAGCTCTTAGCGGAAAATTTCGGAAAAGGCACAGAAAAAGTGGCCTATTTACAGGAGTTCGAAGTCGCAAAACAAAAAATCTATAACAATAATTAAAACGAAAAAAATGAAACGGAATATTTTAATCTTTCTAATAGCGGTAGTACCACTTGCCGGGTTTTCACAGTCACTTTTTGATCAATATGAAGATCTGGACGATGTAACCTCAGTAGTGGTGAACAAAAGCATGTTCAACCTGTTGGCAAAAATTGACGTTGAGGTCGATGATCCGGAAGCACAGGATTTTATGGACATCGCCAGTAGCCTTAAAAGTTTGAAGGTTTTCACGACCGATAACCCAGAGATTGGAGCCAATATGAAGTCTTCGGTAAATAAATACCTTAAATCCTCAACCATGGAAGAGTTGATGCGGGTGAAGGATAAGGATGCGAACGTGAAGTTTTACATCAAAGAGGGAAAGGATTCGGATCATGTAAGTGAGTTGTTGATGTTCGTAACAGGATTGAAGGAAGTGGAAGCCGACGGAAGAAAGTTTGAGACTGTTATTCTTTCCTTAACAGGTGACATCGATCTGAACAAGATCAATTCATTGACGAGAAAGATGAATCTACCCGAGGAATTGAACAAAGCTGGTAAAAAAGGAAATTAAGAAATCATGAAGAAGTTAATAGTTTTTGTGCTGCTGGCAAGTGTTCCCTTTTTTGGAATCTCACAATCCATATTCGACAAGTTCGAGGATTCTGAAAGAATCGGTTCAGTGACCATCAACAGCGGAATGCTGACCCTAGTGGCCAATATGATGGAAGATGACAAGGATGAGGAAACCCAGGATTTCATCGAGTTGGCCAAAAGCATCAAGAATATCAAGATTTTTATGTCGGAGGATGAAGGTGCTTCCGCAGATATGGCGGCAACCATGAAGCAATATGTGCGGTCTTCCAAATTGGAAGAACTGATGAAGGTTCGTGATGGGGACACCAATCTTCGATTTTACGTGAGAAATGGTAAGGACGATAGCCATGTGGCCGAATTGCTGATGTTCGTCACTGGAATCGAGGACAAAAAACACCACAAGCACGATCATCGCTTTGAAACCGTATTATTGACAATGACCGGAGACATTGATTTGGCCAAGGTAGGTTCATTGACCAAAAAAATGGACTTGCACCACGGTTTGAACAAGGTCGACAAAAAGCGGTAACTTGTTATAGCGGAAAAATCAATCAAAAAACATACAGATGAGACATATTTTTAAAGGAATATTAGTGATCGGGGCAGTTGTTTTGGCTTCCTGCTCCTCACAACAAAGTTTACAGGAATACTATGTGGACAATTCGGAGAACCCCAATTTTATTGCGGTTGATGTCCCTGCAAGCATCTTGAAGATGGATGGCGTCGACCTTACCGAAAAGCAGGCGGAGGCGATAGAATCATTAAGAAAGTTCAATCTGTTGGCCTTTAAAAAGACAGCGGATAATGCGGCAGAATACCGAGCTGAGAAGGTAAAAGTGAAGGAAATCCTGAAAAACGATGAATTTGTAGAGTTGATGAAGATCAATTCCTCTTATGGAAAAGGGGTGATCAAATATCTAGGTGATGAGGACGCCATTGATGAGGTGATTATTTATGGGGATAGCAAGGATATGGGCTTTGCCCTAGTGCGCGTTTTAGGAAGGGATATGAACCCTGCTCACATTGTCCAAATCATGCAGGCTATTCAAAAATCAGAATATGATGGAGAAGGCTTGGGTGAAATCGGAAAGTTTTTGAAAGGCTGATCAAGAAGCCATTAAAATTGCGTGTCCCGGTGAACATTTGTTGACCGGGATTTTTTTGTTCTTAATTTTTTGAAGACAGCCAATATGTGACCTTCTTTTTATATTAGTGTCTCACAGTAGAAACACTAACTAAAAATCAGAGTACACTATGGAAAAAGCACAAGAGTGGGCCAATTACGGATTGGACCTCGCCAAGGAATTTGGGCCCAAACTGATTACTGCGATTCTCATCTACATTGTTGGATCATGGATCATCAAAAAAATTGTTGGGACGACAAGAAAGGTAATGTTGAAAAGCAAGTACGACCAATCCCTTCAGAAATTTTTATTGAATTTAATCTCATGGACACTCAAAGTATTCTTGATCATTTTGGTCATTTCAAGACTTGGGGTTGATGTTACCACTTTTGCTGCTGTTATTGCTGCTGCAGGACTGGCAATAGGATTGGCATTGCAGGGTTCGTTAGCCAATTTTGCAGGCGGGGTTCTTTTAATGATTTTCAAACCTTACCGCATAGGAGACCTTATTGAGGCGCAGGGTGTATTAGGGGTCGTAAAAGAAATTGAAATCTTCACTACAAAATTGACCACCCCCGAAAACAAGCTTGCTATTGTACCTAATGGTGCCATGGCCAATGGGAATATCGTCAATTACTCAGCGGAAGGGAAAATACGGGTCGATACCGTAATTGGTGTGGGCTATGGAGAGGACATTAAAAAAACCAAGGAGGTTTTAATGGATGTTTTGACATCAAATGTGCAGGTGCTGCAAGACCCCGAACCATCAGTAAACGTTATGGAGCTTGCCGATAGCTCGGTGAACTTTGCCGTGAGACCTTTTTGCAAACCAGAAGATTATTGGGATGTTTATTTTGCCACCTACGAAAATTGCAAATTGGCATTGGACAAAGTAGGTATTGAAATTCCATACCCACATCAAGTGGAGATCCGTAAAGAAGGATAAATAGGGGTAGTATGCCATCGAGCGCAGTCGAGATGCACTATATGCTTGACTACGCTTTAAAGATACAGGGTACATACCATCTTCCTCAATCACTGGCAACGTCCATCAATTTGCTATTGAATTTTACGTAGAAATTCCCGAACTTCACTTATCGTTGGATATAAATCGCCTTAACGATTTATATCCTCTTAGTTACAAATCATTAGATTGAAATTCTTTTGAGAACTAAAAATGTCTGAGAAAAAAGTCCTTGATTCTTTAAGTAATAGTCTTCCGTATAACGACGGCACTGGTAAAAGAAGGTTTATTGCGGGAGGAATTGTATTGGCAAGCATTGCTATTTACTTCTGGCAAGACTTTCTATCCTTCCAAGACCAGATAGATAAACTTGTTAAGTCACCTACATTCTTTTTAGGACTAATTCTATTGATATATGCGATTGGCAATATTTCTGACCTAATAGGAGATCTTTTCTTGATAAAAGCGGCTTCCGGAATAAGTGAGATAAAAAAGTTTTTTAAACGGAATAGACCCAAAAATGAGTTCTTAAGAGTTATAATGTACCCTATTCTTTTCTACGCCAGTTTCATATTAATTCCCATCTTCATGTACATGTATATGACAGGAAGCAAGAAATATGAATTGAACCTTGATCATTTATCAAAACATGCTAAGTCCACCCTTAACAAACTTCCAATAAAAGTAGTTGACGGAATAAAAAAGCCACTTAATGAAAATTCCGACTTAGCTACTATTCATTTGCTGGGTATGTTCTCAAAGGACCTTGATATCAAATGGGCTAGAAGCAGAATAAACCGAAGTAAAGACATTTCCAGTGTGACATCGGCAGTTGTTATATCTCTCTTAATAGGGTTAGTCCTAAGTGTTTTAGAAAAACAACCAATAGGACAATTTCAAAGTGGGTTTCAAAAGCCAAGTAGTTTGATATACAAAGAGACTATTGACTCGGTTAAGACAATCGGATTTAGTGAAAAACTTATCAATAAAATTGATAACCGAGCGCAAGAACTAACTCAAATGAATTACGTAACTACTTCTGAATACATAGATAATATTGTAACCATCAAGAATATCATTTATCAGGAACTAAGCAATCACGCAACTGACTTTGAAAAGGGATTAGATCGAGATTTAGTGAAAAAATTAATTCAACAAATCAATGTAACAGAATACTATTTGGAACAACTTGAATCACAATACCCCAAAAATAGTCAGTCAGCGCTAATTACAGGGATTCTACTTCAAATCAATTTGTATGCTCTCCTACTATTTGGCTTAATTGCATTGTATGTTGGCTTCTTTAATAACCAAAAAATATACCTTTCGGGCATTATTGAACGTCTTGCAATAAATAGGCATGACTCAAGTGATTAAAAAACGATGTGTAACAAGCATTAAAATGAATATACGGATTGAGATTCTTGACACGATATTGGAAACTGGAAGCATCGCTGCTTTTAGCAACTGTAGCACGTACTCATTTTAGTTGTGCAATAAAGTGCAATCCAAACTGTACTTTTCAAATCAAAGAATCGTCCTAAACCCCGGTATAATTCGCTGGGGTTATTTTTTTGAGTTCCGCTTTCAGTTCACTTGAAACATTAAGGGTATCGATAAAATTCGCAATGGATTTTTGGGTGATTTTCTCATTGGTTCGCGTCAAACCCTTTAAGGCCTCATACGGATTTGGATAACCTTCCCTTCTCAGGATGGTTTGAATTGCCTCAGATACCACGGCCCAGTTATCTTCAAGATCTTGCTCAAACTTTTCTGCATTCAGCACTAGTTTGTCCAAACCTTTCAGGGTTGATTGCAATGCAACCTGCGTATGCGCAAAAGGAACACCCACATTTCGAAGCACGGTGCTATCCGTAAGATCGCGTTGTAATCTAGAAACAGGAAGTTTTGCCGATAAATGTTCAAACAAAGCGTTTGCTAGCCCCAGATTTCCTTCGGAATTTTCAAAATCGATAGGATTTACCTTGTGCGGCATGGCTGAAGAACCCACTTCCCCTTCCTTAATCTTCTGTTTGAAGTAATCCATGGAAATATAGGTCCAAATATCCCGATTCAGGTCAATAAAAATGGTATTGATACGCTTTAAGGTATCAAATAGCGCCGCCATGTGGTCGTAATGCTCAATTTGCGTAGTGGGAAAGGAATGATGCAATCCCAGTTTCTCCTGCACAAACTGTTTTCCGAAGGCTCTCCAATCAATATTTGGATAGGCCACTTTATGAGCATTGTAGTTACCGGTCGCACCACCAAATTTCGCAGCACTGGGAATATCATTCAATAAATTGAACTGTTCTTTCAAACGCTCCACAAAAACATCAATTTCCTTACCCAAACGGGTAGGCGAAGCAGGCTGCCCATGGGTGCGTGCCAGCATGGGGACATTTTCCCATGTTTTGGCCAAATCTTTCAGTTTTTCGAAAACTTCAAAATACAAAGGAACATACACCTCGTTCATCGCTTCCTTGATGGACAACGGAATCGCGGTATTGTTGATATCTTGCGAGGTCAACCCAAAATGGATGAATTCCTTGTAATCTTGCAGACCCAAGGCATCAAATTGTTGTTTGATGAAGTACTCAACGGCCTTTACATCATGATTGGTGGTTTTTTCAATGTTCTTAATGGCTGTAGCATCTTCAGAAGAAAAATCCAGATATAGCTTTTGCAACGCTCCAAACTTCCCCTTGTCAAAATCTGCCAATTGTGGGAGTGGCACTTCGCAAAGTGCGATAAAATATTCGATTTCGACCCGAACTCGGTACTTGATCAGGGCCTCTTCCGAAAAATAGGAGCCAAGCGCTTCTGTTTTATTGCGGTATCTGCCATCGATGGGTGAAATGGCGTTGAGTTGGTTTATCGGCATGGCATGCTTTTGAAAGCTGCAAAGATACTTATAAGTTGAGGAGTTTAAAAACCGAGTTTCTCGAGTGCCATCAAAGTTTTTCCACCCCTGGATTTGAATCCCGCCGTACCCTCATGGATTTGTTGCTCTAAAACCATTTTTAATTCAGGATGCACCCAATCGTATTTGGAGCCCAAGTAAAACAAACTGCTCATGGCGAACACTTTGGCAGCAACTTTGTGGTCACCGATCAACCAATCGAAGCAGACCGTCATGATCCGTTCCAATTGCTCAGGTGTCATGTGCTTGATAAAAATCGGGTCTTTTTTCTTGAAATAAGCCTCCATTAAGAGCTCACAGACATGGGCCATGGGCCGGATGATGGATTCTGATTGCAATTCCAATAGTCCGATGGAGAATTTTTCAAGATGGGGCAGGAGGTAGTCGAGTTTTTTTCTCATTAAATGATCAAACACCCAACTCGCATTGAAAGAATCTGTTTTGTCTTGGTCAAAAACCTCTTGGAGCAAACTCCCTGTCAGTTCCGGATGCAGGGATAGTTGACCCACCAATCTGTTGATTTTTTCCTTGGAAAGTCGACCGGAATTTAATGCAATGTGCAATTGTTGTTCAGTCACAAAATCCTATATTTACTGAAACACCTACGCGATGAAAATAGCAAAAAAAATAGGAATTGCACTGCTGATTATTTTGGTTGCAATGCAATTCTATCGACCTGAGAAAAATACTGCTGAGGGCAACTATGTGGCGGCGTTTGAAGCAGAAACTAAACCGAGTCCCGAGGTAAAACAGCTTTTGGAAACTACCTGTTATGACTGCCATAGCGACAATACCACCTACCCCTGGTACAACAATGTTGCGCCGATTTCCTATTGGCTGGATCATCATATCGAAGAGGGCAAAGAACATCTCGATTTTTCAGACTGGGAAAATTATACGGTTAAAAAGAAAGATCACAAGCTCGAAGAGCTTATTGAGGAAGTAGAGGAGGGAGAGATGCCTTTAAAAGAGTACACGTGGACGCACAAGGAAGCCCGACTTACCGAAGATCAGAAAAAGCTTTTAATGGACTGGGCCAAAGAGGTCAGATCTCGATATCAGCTAGCTGGGATACCAAACTAGGAACTCCATCCACAGCTGTGGCAGGGATTACGGTTAAATTTTCATAATCAGAGCTGCTCACACTAGGCCTTGGATCGATAAAATAAATAGGAGTACCCCTTGATACATAATTAATCAGGCTTGCAGCCGGATATACCTGCATAGAGGTCCCAATGATCATCAACAAATCGGCCTGTACGGTAATCTCAACAGCGATTTCCAGCATGGGAACCATTTCCCCGAACCAAACAATATGGGGTCGCAATTGATGGCCGTTTTGATCCAAATCACCTAAAACCAGGTCCTTTTTCCAGTCTAGCACGTAATTTTCGTCCCTGGTGCTCCTTACCTTGAACAATTCCCCATGCAAGTGCACCACATGGGAGCTTCCAGCTTGCTCATGCAGGTTGTCAACATTTTGGGTGATGATGCTTACATCGTAAAAGTCCTCCAGAGCTACCAAAGCACTGTGTCCTGCATTGGGTGAAACCTCCAGAAGCTGTCTTCTTCGTTGGTTGTAAAACTCCAGCACCAATTCGGGATTGCGCGCAAAACCCTCAGGCGTGGCGACTTCCATTACGTTATGACCCTCCCAGAGTCCGTTGGCGTCCCTAAAGGTTTGTAGGCCACTTTCGGCACTCATACCTGCTCCGCTAAGCACTACTATTTTTTGTTTTTTGCCCATACCACCCTAAAAATAGCAAATTCATTTTTTGGTATTCAACTTGTTTATGATATTACAGGTGTACACTGAAGTACTATCATTACAAGGGTACGGTGGCGTTTAGGCTGAAGAAATAAAAGATATTTACTTTAATATTTAGATTTTTTCAAATTGTTCTTTCTCGTTTATCTTTTCCCAAATACTTTTTTTGAAGGTCTTATCCTTGAAAATAACCTTCTAAATAAAAATGTATTGAGAAAGGTAAACTCAACATATTTAATGTTGTTGTTTGCTATGTCGAGTATAGTTTCTCAAAATTTTTATAAAAAAGATAAGCAAACTTATTAATAGGACAGCACCAACAAAGATAATAGTTAACCCCAAGTAAGTTGTTGCATAAATTGTATCCCATATATACAATGAAGCTAATTTGTCTCCCCAAAAAATATTAAAGACTACTAACCCAAAAATTAAAGCTAAAAGAAATATCCATTTTTTTTTCATAAAAATCTGAGTGCTATAATTGGTCAAATAAGATTAAAAGTCAAGAAAAACCATCCCTTATCACCTTGTTTTAGTAGTATCCATGCTACTAGTTTGTGGGATTTTGGGTCAAACAGTAAGGTTCCCAGTGGCTCATTTGGTTCTTCTTTGTTGTAATAAACCATTACATCACATGATACGCTTTTTAGAACAGTTTTGAAGGGTTCATATATTTCGTGATTTTTATAGAAACGAAGCGGTTTTGCCTCAAGGCTGTTTATTCCATTTGACTTTATGGTTTTAGGAATAAACGAAAATATGGTGTCAAATACTGCTAAACGCCTTTTTCTTCTCTCTTCATCAGAATCTTTCAGCACGTTATCAAAATAGATGTATTTTTTGAATAGGGTGTCTTTTGATATCTCATGCTCTTGGTCAATATATTCAGCTAATTTTTTTTAATTCTCATAATACATTGACTCTTTGGCACTCCAATTATTAAACCTTTCCTTTTGACAAAAAGCAAAAAAACTATTTACAAAAAATGAGACCAGCAGTATCCTTAATATAAATTTTATCATAAGACCCATGTTTATCTAGTATAATAATCATCAAGAAAGAAAGCATTGTAAAAATTAAATTGACCAAAATCAGAATTTTGAAAACTAATATCTGGGATGGTTTTCTTTAATAATTCTTCTGGAAAAGGTTTGATTAGCAGTTCTGCTTCCAAGTAGTTTTTTAATCTGTTGGTTAGTCCATCATAGATATTGGATTTGACTTTAAGTTAAAGATTGGACTCCTTATTTAACCATCTTTCCAATTATTTTGCTTTTTTGAAAACTACCCTTACTTCTTTTTCGGCGAATCCATTGTTTGGATGTGTTTTGTTATAGACAATAATGTCTATTGGGATGCCATCTGAGCGTTTGTTTACATCATACCATGCCAAACTGCTGAGTTCAGAAAATTCTTCTTTGCTTGGTTTTGGTAAACCTTCATAGTAGTTTTCCAATGAATCCCCTTCAATTTCAGTAGGTATTTTGAAGCCATGTTTTTCAATATAGTATTTGGACAAACTACTTGTCTCTGGCATTCCATATACCATTACAAACTTGTTATAAAATAGTTGTGGGTCAGAGATTTTAATAATCAAAAGCATTTCCTTAATTTCTTGTTCTCCATCAACTTTCACCACTAACTTTTCTATTTGAAAACCTAAAAAATCATAAAGTCCACTCATTGATGGACTTGAGCAAAAATGGTAATTGGGAAATCTATACTGCTCATAGTTTGATTTATCCAATTTTAGAGGTTCAGAATTTTTGAATAACTCAGAAAGGGTTTTCCCCAAAACATTCTCATCGACAGTCATGGTTTGGCTTACAACTAAATAAAATAAAACTAAAAGTATGTTTTTCATTTCGAAACTCAGTAGCATCTGTCGCTCCCATCCCAATCTTCTATATATGGTCTGGCTACTCCTACCCACCCTAAAGGGGCATTCCTCGTTGCTTGCCCTCCAATCTCCTCAAAGTTATCCTTAATGAATTCATTTAATTTAATCGCTAAAACACCGGTGTTCATTTGACCGCATGATTGACTTCTAAACCATTTTTGCAAATCATAAAATGCTCCATCTAATGCGGCGGCCGACATCTCCGCAGCAAGCCCTGAATTTATATAAGATGGCAAATGAAAATAATAGGTTTGATATGCTGCCGCTACACCAATACCAGGACATCTCCCCCATTTTGTTACAACATCCCAGATACCATTTACTGCTGCCACCTGTACTCCAGTTCCTCCCACGGCATAAAAATCAAAGCTCTCACAACTTGGCCTATTTTCTTCATCATTAATGGGAAAGACGACTTCCCCTTCCGGGCAATCATCATTTCCAGTTTTAAAGGTAACACTTCCTTTTTGGTTGGCATTGTCACCATTATCGGAATTGTTAACTACCCCAAACTGACCTTGCCCAACAATGACAAAGCCTCCGCCTCCACCGCCTCCATTACTGAGCCCTACTACACTAAGCCCATAACCTCCAGTGGTGTTGCCAGTTCCTGTATTTGTTGAATTATAGGAACCATTGTTGTGCCCATAACCACCATCGCCCCCTCCATCGCCGTTGCCACTGCTACCGTTTTGCTGCACCGGATTTTCTTGACAGGGAACTGGATTGCCTGTTCTGGAAGCATTGCCCAATCCATCCACAAACGTGTCAATGGAAAAAACCTGCATATTGCCATTAAAGCTTACGCTTCCATCACCATTTTCCGTATAGGTGTCCTCCCCATCTACACTATATTTCATTATAAATGGTTCCGTGGAAGTACCATCGGTTCTTTGTGTGACCAGGAGGTTGTAAAAAGCATTATCGTCTGAAGCCATTTGGGTATAAACTCGCAAGGCATAGGTCTCATTTCCAATGGAGTCCGTCACCTTTAGCACTCTGGATTCGTCAATGAATAAGTTTTCATTATCCTTTGAAGACGATGATCGGGCAGTGATTTTTCCCCAAGCGGATCCAATATGGGGCAGGGCATTGATGTCAACTTCCTCCGCGACGATTGAAGATTGCTCGGTTTCTTGAAGGCTGTTTAGTTCTACCGGTTCTGATTCACAAGAAAGGAATAACAGGAAGACAAAAATTGGAAACACCAATTTCAGAAAAGAATACTTTTTCATGATTAAGTAGGATTTAAAAAGTTTATAAAAAATGGGGCTGCACGTTAAAACTAATGATTTTGAACCGAACACAATTGCACAAAAACCATAGAAATTCTAAGGATTCTCTGCAATTTGTAGAAAGTTCCTCCAGTCTAAATCATGAGAAATAGACTTTTATCAAAAAATGAAAATCAATTTTTGGTACCTTGTTATTTATGTTTAATGATGATTTGTTGACCTATCTGGAGGGGTACCTCACGGAAAGCCGAAGGCTTCGTTTCCTTAAAGTATTGCAACATCGCACCAGATATTTAACTGTAGCCATTGAGGACGTGTTTCAGTTGCACAACACCAGCGCTGTTCTCAGAAGTTGTGATGCCTTTGGCATTCAAGAAGTGCATGTCGTAGAGGACAGGTTTGGTCAGCGTTTGGACAAGAATATTGCTATGGGTGCTGAACAATGGGTGGATGTGAACCGCTACCAAACCACATCGGAATGTATCACCGCTTTAAAGGATACCGGGTACCAAATCATCGCCACTACACCGCACGATGATTCGTGTTTGTTGCATGATTTTGAGTTGACTACTAAGACCGCACTATTCTTCGGCACCGAAAAGGAAGGGTTGAGCGAGGAAGTGCTGCAAAAAGCGGATGGATTCATAAAAGTCCCGATGGTCGGATTTTCGGAGAGCCTTAATGTTTCCGTATCCGCTGCCATTATCATCCAAGCCCTGACACAAAAACTCCGAAAATCCAACTTGCCTTGGCAACTTTCCGATATTGAACTCTTGGAAAAACGACTGGACTGGACCAAAAAATCCATTAAAGATGTGGAAGGGATTATCGAGCGATACCTTTCCAAATGAAGTTTTTTGTATTTTGGGGCATAACCAATTTATAAATCTAATGACTACACTACTCTACATTTTAGCTGGGATTGTTGTGCTGATACTTTTTTTGGCATTAATAGCCCCTAAGAACTACAACGTCTCCCGATCTATTGTGATAGCAAAACCTAAAAATGAGGTTTTTGACAATCTCCGATTTTTAAAGAATCAAGATGAGTGGTCTCCCTGGAACAAAAAAGACCCGAACATGGAAAAAAAGTTTACAGGTACGGATGGGGAAGTAGGAGCCATGAGCTATTGGAATGGCAACAAGGATGTGGGTGAAGGTGAACAGAAGATCAAAAAAATCGTGGATGGAGAGCGCATTGAATCGGAACTTCGTTTTTTAAAACCATGGAAATCCACTTCTGATGCTTTCCTGACCACCGAGGCGGTAGACGCTGGCAGCACCAAGGTCACTTGGGGTTTTTCTGGGAAGAACAAGTTTCCCTTCAGTATTTTTATGTTGTTCATGAATATGGATAAAGCCGTAGGAGGAGATTTTGAAGAAGGTTTGTCAAGTCTGAAAACACTAATGGAAAAATAGCATGGAACAAAATATGGTGGGCTGGTTTGAGATTCCCGTTACGGATATGGACCGGGCTAAAGCATTTTACGACAAGGTCTTTGGTATCGAAATCCAGGTACAGGACTTTGGTGGCACTTTGATGGGATGGTTTCCGTGGGCAGAAGGAAAAACGGGAGCCGCAGGCTCCCTAATTCTCCAACCGGATTTTTATAGACCCAGCAATACCGATGGAGTACTGATTTATTTCGCAAGTACTGATGTGCAAAACGAGCTCAACAGAGTAGAAGCTGCTGGAGGTGAAATTTTAAAAGCAAAAACCCAAATCAGTCCCGACATAGGTTATATGGGATTGTTTTTGGACACCGAAGGCAATCGGATCGCGTTGCATTCGAGAGCATAGTTATTCCACAAGCTCCAAAAGAGCGATATCGTAATCGTTTTCCAAAATCACTTTGCCGTTGGCAACCATAACCTCGGTTTCCGAATACGTATCGTAAAGCTTAGTGCCATCACCAAAAAAGCCTTTGACCCAAAGTGATTTCTTTCCTTTGGGTAAATCGAGGCCAACTACAACTTTGTCCTTGTAATCGGCATTTACGTACGTTCTAGAGAATACATAAGGTGATTTGGCCAAACGTTTGTGTTTTCCAGCACCAATTGCCGGGTGGTCTCGTCGAAACTGCCCCAGTTTTTGCCAGTGTTTATGGATTTTTTGAATCTGGGGGAGACTATCCAACTCTTCCCAATTCATAAAAGACCGTAAAGTGGCATCACCTTCAGTGCCTTCTATGATGAGATTTCTCGAGGTTTCATCACCATAATATACCTGGGAAGCACCTGGTGTCAGCAACAGTACATTAGCGGAATAAAAAGGCCTTTTCCGTTCTTTGTCAAAGGGATTGCCATCATCATGGGAAGTCAAATAATTCAGTACACTTTTGCCCTTTAGTTTGGTATTTAGCAAACGACTGTATTTTTTAAAAATGGTCTCGTAATCCTTGTTCGCATCGATTTTTAGGTCAAAGTTGATGAGACTTTTAAACCCATAGTCAAAGAAGTCCACCTTTTTATCTCCAAAATCAAACTCTCGTCCACCAGTGATGCCATAATTGTATACTTCCCCGACCATATAGAAGGAATTATCATCCAAAACCCGGCTCGGGTTCTTCTTTTTCCAGGTCTCAAAGGCATAATTAGCTTCCTTATAAAGATCAGCCCAGGCGTTTTCATTGACATGCTTTACTGTATCGACCCTAAATCCATCAACCCCAAAATCATTGATGTAATCCGTCAGCCATTTAATAATGTAGAATCGAGGAGCTCTGGGATACCCTGTACGTTCAAAAAATAGTTGAAGTTCATCGAGTTCTTGACTCAATCTCCCTTCCTCTTTCCACTTGGCCAAAAGCGCATCCGGTAATTCTACGGGTTCATTTGATTCTGTGAGAATATCTGGCAGATTTTCCACCAAAGTACAAGCAGTGGTGTTCTCATAGGTGGTGAATTCGCATTTGGGTCCTGTTCGCACCCATTCCTCCGGCCATACAGGATCTTTTTCGGTAACCGGTCCCGTATGGTTCAAAACGACATCCAAGAGGATTCGGATTCCTTTTGAATGTGCTGTTTTCACCAATTTCTCTAAATCCTTACGGGTTCCAAAATTGGGGTCTATGGCCGTCCAGTCTTTCGTCCAATACCCGTGATACCCGTAGGTGTTGCCAGTTCCTTCATTGGTGGCTCCATGTATTTGTTCCACAATTGGGGTCATCCAAATGGCATTGATTCCGAGATTGGTGAAGTACCCTTCTTCTATTTTTTGGGTTATTCCTTTGATATTACCTCCTTCAAAACCACGCAATACAGCCGTTTCTTCGTTTCGCTCAAAATGGACAGTGCTTTCTGGATCACCATTGTTGAAACGGTCCGTCAGCAGAAAATAAACATTGGCGCCTTCCCATACAAAGGGAACTTCTTTTTTTGGAGCTTCAATTTCAGTTATTGGAGAGTTTTCTTGAGTTTTTTTCTTGACTTCCTTGCAACCAAACAGAAAAGATAATATGGACATGACAGCAAGTAGTTTTTTCATCTATTGGGATTTTGCCTAAAACTATAAAATGAATATGGAAATAGAAAATTTATTTCCCTTGTCAAGCACCCCAAAGGATGTAGCTTTATCGACGGTTCAGCACCTTGTATTCCTCATAACAACTTGAAATCGCATCCAAGATCTGTAGGTCGTTTGCTGTGTTGATAAAGGATCGTGAGTAGTTGCAGTTATTTAATATATCCTCAATATCCACTTTTTCCAGTTGCAACAATTCGGTCAGTGTTTCACGGTCAAATTTAGAAGCCAAAAGATTCCGGATGTCCTCGTCTTCCTTCATCTGACGAAGTTTACGCATCTGCCTGGGCCTTTTGCCAAAAAGATTCCGTAAAAGATCGGCGGGATTCAAAATAGCGCCCAACACTTTGGTTACGGCACTTGGATTCTTGTTGCCTCCCTCGTAGCTTTTGGGAAGTCCCGAGATACTGTATTGATAAGCATTGTTTATTGGAAGGTTCTTCACATCGATTTCCAAATAGCCGGTCAACTGATAGGGTCTTACAATAACCTCTTCCAATGCGTACGCCAATTCCGTAAGTGCTATTTCAGTATTTTCAAACTTAAACATATCGTTGGTCACCCTTACTTTTTGCGATTTGAATCCCAAAAACGACATATAAAGCGTGTCATTGACCGCAGCTGGAATTGTAAATTTCCCTTTTTGGTCGGTAATGGTCCCTACTACTTTATTTAAATTGATGACATGCACGCTTTCCATGGGAAAACTGGTCTGCGCATTGATCACCGTTGCCGTTATCTCACCCTCAACGGGAGTCTCATTTTCATTTTGGGCAAGACAGGCGAATGAAATGGAGGAAAAAAGTATAAGTAGATATCTTCTCATGCAATCTTTGTAGGTATAAAAGTACTAAACAAACAAAAATAAACCTGAGCCTCCTATCATTTAATATAGAATTAACTAAAAGAAACCTGGCCGCTTTTTACCACCTCGCTTCCCGGAATTGCCTTTTCTTCCACCGCGGAAAGATCTATTGTCACCGCCTTTTCGGTGTCCGCGCTTTCGATCCCGCTTTTTACTTTTTTTGCCTCCTCCGGGATTGGTGGAAACCTCAACGTTGATAAAGCGCCCCTTAACTTTAAAATCTGTAAAAGTCTGTAGCACGAATTGTGAGAGCTGTGCATCTGTATTAAAGAAGGAGAAACTGTCCTTGGTGTCCACATTAAAAATATCCTCCTTTTCCAAATTGAGGGTGTCACGGAGAAAATCCTTTAAGGACATCCAATCATACCCATCACGTTCACCAATATTGATAAAATAGCGTACGGAACCTTCCGATGGAACTCCTCCTTTGGAAGCACCCTTTTTGTCCCTTTCCCTACCACTTTCTTGAGTATTCAGATCACGTGTCTTGCTGTAATAGTTGTAAAAGCGGGTAAACTCAACGGATACAATTTTTTTGATCAGTTCGTCCCTATCGATCCCATCGAGCACGTCATTAATGGCAGGCAGGTAATGGTCGATTTCAGGGTTTATTTGGGTTTCTTTGATTCTGCTTGCCAAATGATAGAGCTGAATCTCGCAGATTTCAATTCCGGTCGGAATCTTTTTTGAGATAAAATCCTGTTTGATTTTGTTTTCAATGGCCTTGATTTTCCGTAGCTCGGAACGGGTCACGATCACCATGGAGATACCTGACTTACCTGCGCGGCCTGTTCGTCCACTTCGGTGGGTATAGGTCTCGATTTCGTCTGGGAGCTGGTAGTTGATTACGTGTGTGATGTCGTCCACATCGATTCCCCGGGCCGCTACGTCGGTTGCAACCAGCATCTGTACTTGCTTCTTTCTAAAAGCGTTCATTACCAGATCCCGTTGGTTTTGGCTTAAATCTCCATGAAGAGCTCCGGCGTTGTAGCCATCCTCGATCAATTTTTCGGCCACTCGCTGCGTATCGCGCTTCGTGCGACAGAAAACAACCGAAAAGATTCCTGGATTGGCGTCCGCCAATCTTTTTAGGGCGGGATATCGGTCTCGACCTCCCACGACGTAATATTCATGTTGTACCGTGGTTGCACCGGCATTTTTGGTTCCAACGGTAATTTCCTTTGGTTTGTGCATGAACTTTTTGGCGATGGATGCCACCTCTTTGGGCATCGTTGCTGAGAAAAGCCAAGTAAATTTTTCTTGGGGCGTGTTGGACAAAATATCCTTGATGTCCTCATAAAAGCCCATGTTCAGCATTTCGTCGGCCTCATCGAGCACGCAGTAGTCGATTTTGGAGATATCTACCATGCCACGACCGATCATATCCTTCATCCGACCTGGAGTAGCGACTACAATCTGTGCTCCACGTTTTATCTGCCTAGCTTGTTCCGTAATGCTGGCACCCCCATAGATGGCAACAGTATTTAAACCCTTTATGTATTTGGAATATAGCTTGAGTTCGTTTGTGATCTGCAAACAAAGTTCACGCGTAGGGGAAAGAATAAGTCCCTGTGTGGTTCGGCTTTCCGAATGGATTTTTTGGATCATGGGGAAACCAAAAGCAGCTGTTTTACCTGTCCCTGTTTGGGCCAAAGCGACCAAATCGGTGTCTTCCTGTAACAAAAGGGGAATAGATTTTTCCTGAACTTCCGATGGAGTCTCAAATCCAAGATCGGAAATAGCATCCAATAAGGGTTTGTCCAACCCTAGGGATTCAAATGTAATCATAGTGATAGCTTAAATCGCAAATATGTTGTGTTGCATAGAGCGATTTTATGACGACTATTTGAGCCCCGCGCAACACCATGCCCATACCGGCGGCGTTAACAAAGCGGCAAAGGTAAGTCAATTTGTTGAGCTGGCAGCTATTACATTCTTTTTTCTAGAAAAGACACTAGTTTTTGGATAGCTCGCCCACGGTGGCTGATTTCATTTTTTATATCCAATGGAAGTTCACCAAAAGTTTTGGAAAACCCTTCGGGTTTAAAAATAGGATCGTAACCAAAGCCGCCCGTGCCAATTGCTTTTTCCGTGATTGTCCCCTCCACAACCCCTTTAAAGGAGTGGGCTTCTCCCGCTAGATTCAGGTGGATGACGGTTTTGAAATGTGCTGATCTATTTTGAATTCCATCAAGTTTTTTCAAGACTTTGGCCATATTGTCAGAAGCATTTTTTTTTGGCCCAGCGTAACGCGCAGAGTAAACTCCTGGAGCTCCATCCAACGCATCAATGAGTAATCCCGTATCATCCGAAAAACAATCAAGTCCATACTGTTTTGTGATATGGTCAGCCTTGATTTTCGCATTTTCCTCCAAGGTTTTACCGGTTTCCGGGATTTCCTCAAAACAACCAATATCATCCAAGCTCAATAGGATGATATTGGACGGAAGTAGCTCCTTGACTTCTTTCAACTTATTTGGATTATGGGTGGCAAAGACAATTTTCAATGGTGGAATGGTTCTATCAAATCCAAAAATACTAATTTCGATATACCGTTTTAGCTATGAAATTACGAATACTCCCCCCTTTGGTCATGCTGATTTTTGCAGGCTTTATGTACGCCTTGGCTGAGTTTCTCCCTTTTGGGGATTTTGACTTTTTCGGAAGAAAACAATTGGCCGTTGTGCTGCTGGGTATGGCCATATTGGTGATGGGTCTGGGGCTATTGCAATTTGCAAGGGCCAAAACCACTACAAATCCCATCGATTTAAAAAAAACGAGTCAACTGGTCACTGGTGGTATATTCAAGTATACCCGAAACCCCATGTATCTGGGTATGCTGCTTATTTTATTGGCCTTTGGGCTTAAATTGGGTAATGCCTTCAACACCTTGGTGGCCGCAGGTTTTGTTTACTACATGAACCATTTTCAGATCAAACGGGAAGAGGAGGCACTGACCGAATTATTTGGAAAAGCGTATCGAATGTATTGTAAAGCGACCCGGCGTTGGTTTTGACCAGTCAAGTGTCAAAAAGTTAATTTTTTGAACAATTTCCCAGTGATTTTTGATATATCCGCATTAATGGAACGTTTTTGAGGGCTTCGGAATTCGTAGATGGAATTTATGTGTAATTTTAGACCTTAATTTTTGATGCAAATCATGGTAGAGGTGGGACGCAAGTACGTTTTTGATTTTGACAGTACCCTTACAAGGGTAGAGGCACTGGATGTTTTAGCGGAAATGACGCTCCAGGGCCAGTCCAATAAAGATGAAATTCTTCAGGAAATCCAGAACATCACCAATCTGGGTATTGACGGGGAAATTTCGTTTACGGAATCCTTGGAACGACGGATACAACTTTTAAAGGCGAACAAAAGTGATTTGGCTGGCTTGGTGGAGGAACTGCGTCAAAAAATATCGAAGTCAATTGCATCGAACAAAGAGTTTTTCCAAAAGTTTTCAGATGACATTTATGTCATTTCTTGCGGTTTTAAAGAATTCATCGATCCCATTGTTGAGGAATACAATATCCCATCGGAAAGAGTGTATGCAAATACCTTTAAGTTCGATAAGGAAGGAAATATCATTGGATTCGATGAGGCCAACGTATTGGCATCCCATAATGGTAAAATAGAGTGCCTCAAAAATCTCGACTTGGATGGTGAGGTGCAGGTTATTGGTGATGGTTATAGCGACTATGTTATGCGGGAAGCTGGGATAGCTGATAAATTCTTTGCCTATACTGAAAATGTGCACAGGGAAAAGGCCACGAACAATGCCGATCACGTTGCCCCTAACTTGGATGAATTCCTTTTTGTGAACGATTTACCGAGAAATCTTTCTTATCCAAAGAATAGAATCAAGATTCTGTTACTGGAAAATGTACATCCGGCTGCTTTCGATAACCTTTCGGAAGATGGGTTTTCTGTCGAATTGGTAAAGCACAGTCTGCCCGAAGAAGAGCTCATTGAGCGGATCAAAGGAGTCCATGTTTTGGGAATCCGTTCCAAAACCCAAGTAACACAGAAGGTATTGGATGCTGCAAACAAGCTTTTGGTTATTGGTGCTTTTTGTATCGGGACTACCCAAATCGATTTGGAATACAGTAAGAAAAAAGGTGTGGTTGTTTTTAATGCGCCTTACAGCAACACCCGATCTGTGGTTGAACTGGCCATTGGACAGACCATTATGCTGATGCGAAATGTGTTTACACGAAGCAGCGAGATTCACAAAGGCGAGTGGAACAAAACCGCTGTCAATTCAAAGGAAGTTCGTGGCAAGAATTTGGGTATTGTGGGCTATGGTAACATCGGAAAGCAAATGTCGGTGTTGGCCGAGGCCATAGGCATGCGGGTCTATTATTACGATGTGGCCGATAAGCTTGCTTTGGGAAATGCCATCAAATGTAGCTCGCTTGAAGATTTATTGTCCGTCTCCGATGTCGTCACCTTACATGTGGATGATAACAAGGCGAACCGGAATTTTATTGGAGAGCGGGAGATTAATCAGATGCGGGATGGTGCCCATCTAATAAATTTGTCCCGTGGATTTGTGGTAGACATCGAAGCACTGACCAAGGCGCTTAAAAGTGGAAAATTGGCCGGTGCAGCCGTGGATGTATACCCAACGGAACCTCGTAGCAACGGGAATTTTGAAACTCCGCTTCAAGGAATTCCGAATGTCATTCTTACTCCGCACGTAGGGGGAAGCACTGAGGAGGCACAGCGAGACATTGCGGATTTCGTTCCGAACAAGATCATGGATTACATCAATTCAGGGAACACTGTGGATGCCGTCAATTTCCCGAACATTCGCTTACCCAAACAGAACAATGCGCACCGATTCCTTCATATCCATAAAAATGTTCCCGGAATCATGGCAAAGATCAATGAGGTTTTGGCCAAGTATGAAATGAACATCACAGGGCAGTATCTATCGACCGACAGTGAAGTGGGTTATGTTATCACTGATTTGGACAAGGAGTACAACAAAGAAGTGATGAAGGCTCTAAAGAACGTTGAAAACACCATAAAATTTAGAGTCCTTTACTAAAGGAAATCCTCGTGCTTCGTCTTGGGCAGGTTTCACCTCCTGAAACTTCGTTTTCACAACATTGTTTCGACATTCATAGGTATTCAAGGTAAATTGTAAGCAAATTCTTACCAGTTTTATCTTGATGAAAATCAAAAGACCTAAAATATTCAAGAAAGGCTTCAGGGCGTATTACCTTTTGGTCATTTCCATTGTGTTG
>JANQRD010000242.1 GCA_028284725.1 Allomuricauda sp.
CCCCGGAAAGGGAACCATAGGAATCGAAGTGCCCAACAAAAACGCCACGATTGTTTCCATGCGTTCGGTCATCGCTTCCAAAAAATTCCAAAATGCAGAAATGGAGCTCCCGATTGCTTTTGGAAAGACCATCAGCAATGAGACTTTTGTGGTGGACTTGGCCAAGATGCCCCACTTGTTGATGGCTGGAGCTACAGGACAGGGAAAATCCGTTGGACTTAACGCAGTAATTACCTCATTGCTTTACAAAAGGCATCCTGCCGAGGTGAAGTTTATCCTTGTCGACCCGAAAAAAGTGGAGCTTACCTTGTACAACAAAATCGAGCGCCATTTCCTGGCGAAACTACCGGACTCCGAAGACGCCATCATTACAGATAATACCAAGGTAATCAACACGCTGAATTCACTTTGTATTGAGATGGACAACCGGTACGAACTGCTGAAATTGGCTATGGTTCGAAACATCAAAGAATACAATACAAAGTTCCGGGCAAGAAAATTAAACCCCAATGATGGGCACAAGTTCCTGCCTTATATTGTTTTGGTCATAGATGAGTTTGCCGATTTGATCATGACCGCAGGCAAAGAAGTGGAAGCCCCTATCGCACGATTGGCACAATTGGCAAGGGCTATTGGAATCCATTTGATCATTGCTACGCAACGACCCTCCGTAAACGTAATTACGGGAATCATAAAAGCGAACTTCCCAGCTCGAATCGCATTTCGGGTTACTTCAAAAATAGATTCCAGAACCATTTTGGACACCCAGGGTGCAGATCAATTAATCGGTCGTGGTGATATGCTATTTACCCAGGGCAACGACATCACCCGTTTGCAATGTGCCTTCGTGGATACCCCAGAAGTGGGAAAAATCACGGAGTATATCGGTTCGCAAAGAGCCTACCCGGATGCACATTTGCTGCCGGAGTATGTTGGGGAGGATTCTGGCACGGGGATTGATTACGATATTGCGGATAGGGATGCCATGTTCCGCGAAGCGGCCGAGGTGATTGTAAATGCACAGCAAGGATCTGCTTCCCTCATCCAACGAAAATTAAAATTAGGATATAACAGGGCGGGCAGGATCATTGATCAGTTGGAAGCAGCTGGAATCGTTGGCCCCTTTGAAGGCAGTAAGGCACGACAAGTTTTGGTGTCCGACATTTTTGCCCTTGATCAACTTTTGGAAAATGAGAAAAAATAATACCATCTTGAAAAAACAATTTCTTTTTATCGCACTATTTGCCGTATCGCTGTTTGCCTTCGGACAAAGCTCGTCCAAAGCCAAGGCTCTGTTGGAAGAAGTCTACGATAAGGCTACCAGCTACGATAACATTTACATTGATTTTACCTCTACTTTGGAAAACGCTGAGGCCAACATTAAACAGGAGACCAACGGGAATGTTACCATCAGCGGCGACAAATATGCACTTGATTATCTTGGAGCCCAACAATTGAATGATGGTAAAAAAGTATATACCATCGTACCCGAAAACGAGGAAGTTACCATCGAGGATGTTACTGAAGATGACAACAATGTGACCCCTTCAAAAATGTTGACTTTTTATCGTACAGGACACAACTACGAGTGGGATATTCTCCAAAGCGTTGGCGGTAGAAAAATTCAGTATGTGAAATTGACCCCCATTGATTCCAATACAGAGATCAATTCCATTCTATTGGGTATCGACACGCAGACCAAACATATTTACAGGCTGATTCAGACCGGCAAGAACAGTACAAAAACCACCATTACTGTTAATTCTTTTAAAACCAACCAATCGCTCCCAAATAGTCTATTTACCTTTAACGCGAAAAAATACGAGGACAAAGGCTATTATATTATAAGAAACTAAGGCATTGAAGATACTCGACCGGTATATACTATCCCGATTTCTGTACAATTTTTTTAGCGCCTTCTTCATCCTGATTGTCATATTCATTTTTCAGGGGATATGGCTTTTTATCGATGATTTGGCGGGAAAAGGTCTGGGTATTGTCATTATTGCTAAGTTCATTTTCTATTTCATTCCCACTTTGGTTGATAAAGTACTGCCTCTAACGGTATTACTTTCTTCCATTCTCACTTTTGGTACGTTTGCAGAAAACTATGAGTTTGCTGCAATGAAAGCTTCAGGGATTTCCTTGCAACGGGGGATGCGAAGTCTGATCATCTTTGTTATTTTTTTAGGTGGGGTCACTTTTTTCTTCGCCAATAACGTCATTCCCAAGTCAGAGCAGAAAATGTTCAACTTGCGGAGAAACATCGCCAAGGTAAAGCCCGCAGCGGCTATCACTGAAGGGGTCTTTAGCGATTTTGAGGGCACCGGTGAGGGCATGAACATTAAGGTGGACAAAAAATACGGGGAACAGGATCGTTTTCTGGAAAACGTCATTATCCATAAAAAAACCCAGCAAAGTGTAAACAATACAGTCATTAAGGCCAAATCGGGGGAATTGATCAGTAGCGAGGATTCCGACATCATTCAGTTGGTGTTGAAGGATGGCAATTACTACGAAGAGCTAAAACCAAAAAATAATAAGGACAAACGGAAACACCCCTTTGCCAAATCCAAATTCGAGACCTACACCATCAATATCGATATTTCGGAACTCAACAACCAAGATTTAGAGGAGGATCGGAACATCACCACGGATAAAATGAAAAACGTGGGCCGATTGATCAAGGATATCGATTCCCTTCGAAAAAACAATGTGGAGAAAGTGGAGGCCTTTTCCAAAAACATTACCACCCGGATGGGGGCATTCCCTGTAACACCCAAACAAGACAGTACCAAAATCACCAAAAAGCCGGAAGCAACCCAGTTGGCCACAAACAAGGAACAAGAAGAAGTCCAAAAAGATAGCCTTATCTCGATTGATGGTTTGCTAAACGATTTAAAGGAATGGCAACGCGTTCAAGTCGTCAACAGTGCCAAATCTTCGGTCACTTCCATATTGACCTCAGTGGTCTCCAAAAAAGAGGAGCTTCAAAAAAGATTTAAGTTTTTTAATAGTCATATCCTATCGTTGCACAAAAAGTACGCATTGGCCTTTTCATGTATCATACTGTTTTTTGTTGGGGCACCATTAGGGGCCATAATTCGAAAAGGAGGACTTGGTTTACCTATGGTCATTGCGATTATCTTATTTTTGTCCTACTATTTTATAGGAGTTTTTGCGGGAAACTATTCCAAAGAGGGCAACATACATCCCATGTTGGGGGCCTGGCTCTCCACTTTGATCATGTTACCATTGGGAATCTCGCTGACCCGAAGAGCCACTGCAGACAGAGGGCTGTTCGGTTTTGGTCATATCATAGATGGGTTAAAAAATCTGTTCAAGAAGAAAGAAAAAGTTGTAGAAGAATAATGGTCACCAAAGAAAAAAAGATAAAGCTTGATGCCATTGAGGATGCCATCGAGGACATTCGCCAAGGGAAGGTCATCATCGTAGTGGATGATGAAAACCGTGAAAATGAAGGAGATTTTCTGGCAGCAGCAGAGTTGGTCACGCCCGAGACCGTAAATTTCATGGCCAAACATGGCCGTGGGCTTATCTGTGTGCCTCTTACCGAAGACCGTTGCAAAAAATTGGGGCTTCATAAAATGGTATCCCACAATTCGGATCCGTTGGAGACTGCATTTACGGTTTCGGTCGATTTGCGCGGTAATGGGGTGACCACCGGAATTTCAGCTGCCGATCGTGCCAAGACCATTGTTGCCCTTACGGAACAAACTACAAAACCTCATGAGCTGGCAAGACCGGGACACATTTTCCCCTTGATCGCCAAACAAGGTGGAGTATTGAGACGAACAGGGCATACCGAAGCTGCTATCGATTTTGCGCGACTTGCGGATTTAAAGCCTGCTGGGGTTATCGTAGAAATCATGAATGAGGACGGCAGCATGGCGCGTTTGCCTGAACTGATGGATGTCGCCAAAAAGTTCGACCTCAAGATTGTCTCCATTGAGGACTTGATCGCCTATCGGATGGAGCACGACAGCCTTATTGAACGCAAAGAAGCCTTCGATATCAAAACACGCTTTGGGAATTTTCGGCTTCGCGCGTACAAGCAAACCACCAACGAACAAATCCATATTGCTTTGGTGCGGGGAACCTGGAAAAGTGGTGAGCCCATATTGACCCGAATCAATTCAACCTTGGTCAATAACGACATGCTAGGCACTTTGACGAGCAATCCTGATGAGGTTTTGCACCGCATGTTCAACGCCTTGAACTCGGAAGAGAAAAGTGCGATGATATTCATCAATCAGGGCAATCAGTCCATGAATCTGTTGGGACGTTTGGCTGAATTTAAAAAGCTACAGGCCCAAGGAATAAACAAAGCGCCTAAAATTGAGATGGACACAAAGGATTTTGGTATTGGTGCCCAAATCCTTCACGACCTGAACATCTCCAAAATCCGATTATTGACAAACTCCGGGAAAACACGCCGTGTGGGGATGGTAGGTTATGGACTCGAAATAGTAGAATACGTGAACTACTAGACCAATCCTCGAATCACTTTTTGCATTTTTCCCGCCCTTTCCTGGACTTCATCTGCCGTCCAACCCAGTTTGATCAAACAGGAAATATTTCGACCCACCCAATGGTCCGAGGCTGAAAAGTCCGATTTTGAGTAATCAGGGAGCGCATCAATCACATCTTGAGGTAGTTTACCGAGAGATTTCCTCTGAATTAAATGTTCCCATTTTCGATAGTAGTGCCAGTTGTTATCGTACCAATAAAAACAACCATCGATTCGGGCCTCACCCAATCCTTGATGTACTGCACGTGCTTTTTCCTCCGAAGGAAGAAAAAAATTGAGAAAGGAATAATTCTCCACTCCCCCCTCAGGTACACGTCTAAAAGTGATTTCAGGAATTGAAGAAAGTGCTTCTCGTAAAACCGTATAGTTTCGCTCTTGAATGGCAAGAAATTCATCCAATCGGGCAACCTGGGCCAAACCTACTGCGGCGTTCAATTCCGAAATACGAAAATTATAGCCTAAAAAAGGGTGTTGTTCCGCTCCCCTATCGTTCCCCAAATGATCATGTCCATGATCGGAATACTTATGGGCATTTTCGTAAAAAGATTCAGTATTGGTAATTAAAGCCCCTCCTTCCCCGCAGGTAATGGTCTTTACATAATCAAAAGAAAAACAGCCCAAATCGCCGATACTCCCCAATGGTTTCCCATGGTAGCTCCCTCCAATGGCCTGACAGGCATCTTCCAATAAAAGCAGCTCATGTTTTTCGCACAAGGATTGCAAAGCTCCCAAATCGGCCATGGAGCCGCACATGTGCACGGGCATAACTACTTTGGTCTTATCCGTAATTGTCTTTTCCACAGCACTGGCTTCAAGGGTAAGTGTATCATCCACATCGACCAAAATAGGAATAGCCCCAAGGGCCAAAATGGATTCAAAACTGGCCACAAAGGTAAAAGTCGGCATAATGACCTCATCCCCAGCCCCCACTCCTGCACTTGCAAGCGCAACAGTCAACGCAGCTGTACCACTACTGACCAAGTGTACATGGTCCGCCTCCATCCTCCTCGCCAATGCGGTTTCCAATTCCTTTGCTTTCCAGTGCCCGTTACGAATGCCATCAAACCCATAGCGCATCAACACTCCTGAATCCAGTACATCCTGCACCTGATTTCGTTCCTTGTCCCCAAAAAGCTCAAATCCTGGCATAAATAAATTTTAATTCTATCTAATTTTTCATTTTATTTCTTATTCATACAATCAGCACCATCCCTTAAATATGGAATCGCACAAAAAATCCACTACTGCATCCCCAAACCACAATTTTATGGCCATCAGCACCACCATCACAACCAAAAAAGTTTTGATGAAACCATCACCTTTTTTTACCGAAAATCGACTTGCAAACCATGCGCCGCTGCCGTTTCCAATGGCCAAAATAAACCCTACCTGCCAATTTACTTTGTCGTTATAGGCAAAAACGGCCAAAGCCGCCAGCATGTAAATAAAAATGACCACCACCTTTGTGGCATTGACCCTGACCAAGTTCATTCTGTTGTGGAAATGTAGAAACAAAATGATCAAAAACCCCAATCCGGCATTGATGAATCCGCCATAAATCCCGAAAAAGAAAAATACCAACATGGCGACCCAAAGGTATTTTCCGGTGAGCCGTTCTTGCATTTCCTCCAACCGCATCTTCGGCTTAAAAATAATGATGAGCACCACGCTCAACATAATGATGGCCAAAATGCGGTTAAAAGTACTACCGGTCACATCCACCGCAATCCGGGCGCCGATCAAAGAGCCCAAAAAAGCTGAAATCCCTAAATAGATATTGAAGGGATAGGTAGAAACCCCCTTGCTCTTGAATCCTGCGGTTGCGAGGGCAGTTTGAATCACGACAGCAATCCTATTGGTGCCGTTGGCCACATTGGGGGGCAATCCCAAAAAAATGAGTGTTGGAAGGGACAGTAGCGAGCCACCACCTGCCACCGTGTTGATGAAACCAACGATAAATCCGACCCCAACTAAAAGTGCATAATGGTACCACTCCGTCATGACACAAATGTAGCTCCTAATCGATTAAAAGTATCATGGAATGTTATGTATTTCACCCCATCGCTCTTTACATTGGCGGAAGCACTGTCTTACCTGCTTTTACGTATTTTTTATCGGCGTTCCCGCTTGTTTATTTGGCAATTTTCAATATGAGAAAGTGCTATTTTGTCAAAAAAATCTTATAATTTTGAGAATCAATCAATAACAACCTCGTATGAAAACAATTTCATTATTTTTCTTGACAGGATTATTAGGGCTATCACTGGTACAGGCCCAAGGACAATTTAGGGCGGGTGCCCATGCTGGTCTTCCCCTTGGAGACGCTGATGATATAGCAACTTTTGCCATTGCCGTCGACCTTGGTTACATTTTGGAAATCGATGACAATTTCCAGGCTGGTCCCTATGCTGGGTATCATCACTTTTTTGGAGAGGACTTCGAGAGCGGGGGCTTTACCATCGAAGTGGATGACTTTCAATTTCTTCCTATTGGAGGAACTGCTTTGTACAGCTTTAGTGATCAATTCTCCGGGAGGGCCACTTTGGGATACGCCATTGGCATCAATGATGGAAATGATGGCGGTTTTTACTACAGCCCTGCCGTGGGGTACAGCATTACGGATGTAATCGACCTTGTTTTATCTTACCGTGGTATTGCTGTGGATGGCGGCAGTGTGGACGCCATCAGCTTGGGTGTGGACTTTTGGATAGATTGATATATAATCTTTCTGAAAATCTTTTAATTCCTAAGTCCCGATCTTTGGTCAAATGACAAAATTCCCTTGTTCTATTGATAGGACAGGGGATTTTTTTGCCCATGCATAAAACTACGGAAAAGGCTTCTTCGAAAACAAAAACCTTATTATATTTGCAGCCGCTAAGGAGGAATGGCAGAGTGGTCGAATGCGGCAGTCTTGAAAACTGTTGAGGGTCACACCTCCGGGGGTTCGAATCCCTCTTCCTCCGCTTGTTTAACTGAAAAGCCCCTTATTTAGGGGCTTAGTTTTTGTGGCCAATTTGGTGGACAGAACTGGTTATTTTAGTCGCACTTGAGATAGTCATTGCGTGGTAAATTCTTCAACCGACCATATTTTTATCTTTCCTGCTCCAACCTCCATTTTGATTCAATTTCTTTGTTATGATTTAATTTGATCCTTGATGGAAAAGCCTTTTATACTGTTTTCCAAATCCAATCATAATGGACAGGGAACACTACAAGCCTTGATAAAATAAAGAATCCATTTGATGATTTTGAGGTTTAATATAGAAAACAACCCTCATCATCGGTTTTATTCCTATTTTGTGAGTATAGAAACGTATTTTACATCCCTATAAACAAGTTGTAGGTAATTTAACAAACCGTGATAATACGAAAGGAAATAAAAGACGACAATGAACTCTATCTGTATTTCAATGGAAAATTGATATACAAAAGATGGTTGAATTTAGGTTACGGAAAAGTTTTTGACACGCACGCTTTCGGAAAATACACTGATTACAGTATTACGGATTTTGACCTTGAAGAAACGCCTGAAATGATTCACGTAAAGGCGAATCTAAAATTAGTTTCTACCGAAAATGGAGGACGGAAAACAGGAATTAAAAGTGGATATCGACCAAACCACGTTTTTGAATACCAATCCAATGGGCAATTCAAATATGCATATATGGGAGATATTCAATTTGACAAAACTGAATGGATTATGCCTGGAGAAACTAAAGAAGTTTTGGTTAGATTTTTATCAAGACAACCAATCGATGAATATATGGATATCGGAAGAAAATGGTGGATTCACGAAGGACCGAATAAAATCGGAGAAGCGGAAATAGTTGAAATTGAATTCCCAAAAAATGAATAAAAAACTACCTACAACAATGTATAACCGCAATTACGGCGGATTCGACTATGTCCAAATCCACGCAGAATTGCTAAAGCCTATGCCAAACCGAAAATTAAAGCATATTAACCCGTAACTGACGGTTATACGTGACCGTTCTAAGCAATTACTTAACCGATAAACTATTTTGCCATGAAAAAATACTTATACCTTTTATTCTTATTAAATTCTTATTTGTTTTTTGCTCAACAATATTGGAATACGAACCTTGAAGTACGAAGTGATGGCGTGACAGAGATTGGAAAATATATAGATTTCCACGAGCTCTCAAATGATTCAAATGATTTTTCTGTCAGGTTGTTCAGTGCAGACAACATACTAAAATCTTCAAGCTCATTAATCATTAAAGGACTAAATCTGGACAATCAAAACTTATCTTATTTGGCCAATTCAAGGTCCTTACTTATTGGTTGGAATAGAAGTTCAGGTGGGGGTGAGACAAGTTTTATTTCTAACCAGGGTGCCGGCTCTACCGGCGGTTTTGAATTTAGAGATTTTGATAACTCCGGAAATGAAACACTCTTATTGAAAATCAAAGGAGACGGAAACATTGGCATAGGGACCGCAAATCCCGGTTCATGGAAACTAGCTGTTAACGGAAATATCAGAGCAAAGGAAATAAAAGTTGAAACCGGATGGTCGGACTTTGTTTTTTATGATGACTACAAATTACCATCTCTTCAGGAAGTTGAAGGCCATATCAGGGAAAAAGGCCATCTAAAAGACATTCCAAGTGCAGAAGAAGTTAAAAGGAATGGTGTTTTTCTTGGAGAAATGGACGCAAAATTACTTCAAAAAATAGAAGAACTAATGCTCTACACTATTCAACAGCAAAAAGAAATTGAAAAATTAAGACTAGAAAACAAAAAAATTCTTGAGTTACAATCAAGAATTGAAAAGTTGGAACTAAGAAAATAAAAACTGCTTAGAACAATGGCTATAATTCATTGCTGTATTCTGACTAAATTGAAACCCTAGAACAAATAAACCGGCTGGATTCCGCACGGACATTTCCCGTTGGGAAAGTCCGCAACGAAATCATAGCCGGGGCCGTTACCACCAATTATGAAAAACCGATTAGTACTATTAGTCTTTCTATTTTTCATCAATTCTGTCTCTTCTCAAAATGACTCCATTAAATTATTGGTTGAGAAAACAAAAGACTTGAATCTAGAAATGTGGGAGCTTAAAAAATTCGCAGAAAAGAACTTAAAGACTAATGTTGATATCGCCAAATTCTTTTATTATTGGATAGGTACCAACATAACTTATGATTATGGTTTCTCAAAAGAAATGAAGGAAAACTTTGGTTTGAGCTTCCACAAAGTTTATGAAGAAAAACAACATCCGTACACAGTTTACACAAGAAGAAAAGGTGTTTGTGCTGGTTATGCAAGACTTTACAAATGGTTCATGAATGAACTGGAAATAGAAGTAGAGATTATATCAGGACACATCCGAGACGAAAGAAACCACTTTGTCGAACTACTCGATGATGACGATTTTCGACATGGATGGAATGCAGTAAAACTAAAAGACAAATGGATTTTGGTCGATACGACTTGGGGAACTTCTGGAAATAAAGAAGTGTCAGATTTTTATTTTGATATTGACCCCAAATTTGCCATCATCACCCATTTTCCAGAAGAAAAGAGGTGGCAACTTTTGGAAAAGCCACTAACCCTTGAAGAGTTCAATAAATCTAAGTTTATCAAACCCTTTTGGTTTCAGATTGGGTTTACAGACATCCCAGTATTAAAAGAAGATAAAGAATATTATTACCTAGTATATAAGAGCAATGCGGATAAAGGCTGGTCGATAAATCTAATGTATGGTACAGACAATATAAATTATAATTTCATCCATGACACCGTCAAGATTGAACAAGACGGATTTACCTACGTCAGATTTAAAAAAAAGGATATTCCCAAAAAAGCATTCTACAAGATGGACTTGAATTACTCTGACGAAGAAAATAAAACATCCAGATATATATTTAACGTCTATTATTTTAAAACCTAAATAACTGGTGGTAACATTGGCTATAATTCATTGCTAGATTCTGACTAATTTTAAATCTAATAACCATTAATACGGCTGGATTTCATACGGGGGAAATGCTCCGCATTTAAACCCCGCAACGAAATCATAGCCGGGACCGTTGTAGCACATTTGAGAAACTATGAAACCTGAATTAAAATATATCGAATTGAAAAGCGGATTTGGAGATACTGGACCTGCTTGGATTGGAATGGCGGAATTCTCAAAATCTGGTCGAACTATGTATTTTAATGGAAAAGCTCTTAAAAATTCAAATGCACAAGGAATCGCTGGAAACTACTACGACCTAGAAAGTGGAGATGAATATTGGATTTCTGGAATAAAGAAAAACGGAACTGACCGACATTGGGCTGGAGGCGGAAAAATAATGATTGACCGAAATGTTATAGACTTATATTTAAGTCTGGTTGACTTCAATGTGTTGGACAAAAATCGATTTGAATTAGTCGACATTTTGCCAACTGATAAACAAAAGTTTGCGGAATTGGAAAATCAAAGATTAAACTAAAACATTGTGTTGAAAAAGAATACTAATGTTGTTTTAGGCTTAATTCAAATAGTATTGTCATCATACTGGATATATGAAATGATATCTCTTTATTATAAACATCATTATACAGATATTCTTTTTGTGTTTATGTATCCTGATTGGGTTTTATTTTTAAATATAATTCTTAGTCTGATTAATCTTTATTTCGGAATTAAACTGATTTTGAATAAAGTTTCGATAAAAAAGAGTTTCAGCCTATTGGGAACTTCAATATTTATTGGAATAATAATTAATAATTTTTACTATTTAATTTAAATAAAAACGTGCTACAACAATGGCTATAAATAATTGCTCTAGTTGGTTAAGACAAGGAACGTTTCTGACATTCCATAAAAATCAGATACGATTGAAAATGAACGAAAAACAAGAACGCAACTACTCATAGCCGAGACCGTTGTAGCACATTAAAAAATGAGAAATCTTCAGTACGCGCTAGTAATATTTCTTATCCCATTATTTTCTTCGGGACAGAATGAATTGAACCTAACCCAAGCAACTGATAGCTCAGTTTCAGTTTATGTATTTGGAAAATCAAAAGTCACACTCAACGGAGAAAAAACTAGCATTCCGAAACTCGAAAAATATTTACGGACAAATCAAATAGCACAAGCGAAAATCGGGACATTAAAACCAACACCTATGAAAGTGTTCCCGACGTTCGAAAAAGTGGTGAAATTGATGGAAAAATATAATATCGAAGCTGTGTGGTACCGAGATCCAAATTTTCAGAAACCCTTTTTTGACGACTAAAAAAAACGTGCTACAACAATGGCTATAATTCATTGCTGCTCAAGCGCGTAAGAAGAGGAACATTTCCTACATTTATAACTGAACAAAAAAAGGAATGATT
>JANQRD010000256.1 GCA_028284725.1 Allomuricauda sp.
GAACAAGCTGACTTGTTACAGGTGTTTTATGGACGAAATGGTGAATCCCCACTGATTGTTCTCGCGGCTTCAAGACCGGGGGATACTTTTGCCATGGCTTTTGAGGCTGCGCGTTTGAGCTTGCAACACATGACCCCGGTAGTATTGCTCAGCGATGGATTTATTGCCAACGGTTCGGAGCCCTGGCGTATTCCCAACCTGACCAAAGGATATAACCGTATTTCCACCAATTTGATCCAAAAATCCGTAGGGGACTTCAGGCCGTACAGCAGAAATCCGCAACTGGTACGCCCTTGGGCCATTCCTGGGACCAAAGGCATTCAACATCGTATAGGAGGATTGGAAAAGGATTTTGACACTGGGGATGTTAGCTATGACCCGGAAAATCATGAGAAAATGGTGGAAGTTAGGGCAAAAAAGGTGTTCCTGGTGTCATCCAATATACCAGAGCAACAACTGGAAGGCAAAGAAAGCGGACAGCTATTGGTCATTTCCTGGGGCGGCACTTATGGAGCAGTACGGACCGCGGTAAAACAACTCCAGGATCAGGGACATGAAATCAGTTTGGCGCACCTTAGGTATCTTAATCCTTTCCCAAAAAATTTGGAATCGCTGATTACGAACTTCAGGCAAGTCATCGTACCTGAATTGAACAAAGGCCAACTGTTAAGCATTATAAACGCCCAATTTCATTGCAAGGCCAAAGGATACCACAAAGTTCAAGGACAACCCTTTACCATTTCGGAACTTATTGCTGTTTTTAGAGATGAACTAATACTCCGGGAACATGCAAAATAGTAGTCCAAAATTAAATGCAAAGGATTTTGCTACGGATCAAGCCGTCCGTTGGTGCCCGGGCTGCGGGGACTATGCCATATTGAACAGTGTTAAAAAAGTTTTGGCCACCTTGGGGAAGCGAAAGGAAGACGTGGTTTTCGTATCCGGTATAGGGTGTTCCTCGCGTTTTCCATACTATGTGGATACCTTTGGGATGCACTCCATACACGGCAGGGCGGTGGCCATTGCCACTGGCACAAAAATTCACAATCCCTTGCTTAGTGTTTGGGCGATAACCGGAGATGGGGATGGCCTTGCCATCGGGGGAAACCACTTCATACATGCCGTACGACGTAATATCAACATCAACATATTGATATTCAACAATGAAATCTATGGATTGACCAAAGGGCAGTATTCCCCAACTTCAAAACTGGGGCAACGCACAAAGACTAGCCCAATGGGGACTATTGAGCGACCTTTTAGCCCAGCCATGCTGGCCTTGGGGGCGGGAGCCACCTTTTTCGCAAGGACCACTGCATCCGACCCCAAACATTTGCAGGAGATTTTGCTCAGGGCAGAAGCCCACTGTGGGACTTCCGTAGTGGAAATCTACCAAAACTGTGTCATTTTTAATGATGAGGCCTTTGAGGAATTTTTGGGAAAGGAAAACCGGGATGACCATACCGTATTATTGGAACACGATAGGCCCTTGGTTTTTGGCAAAGGGTTGGACAAAGCGGTCCGATGGGCAAACCATGAACTGTTGATCAGCACTGATGTAGATTATGCCGTAATCCATGATGAACAAAACCTAAGCCTTTCTTTTTCATTGGCCAAAATGGAGACTGTGAAGCCTTTGGGGGTGTATCGCTGTGTACAGGAGCCAGAGTATGCTTCTGGCATGAACGGCACCATTGAGACCAAATCCAGAAAACGTGTTTCCGGACTTCTTCATTCTGGATCAACATGGGAAATAGATTAAATTGTTTTACAATACTAAATAAAAGTTAAACATCCATTTGGTTAGTACATTAATGAACTAAATTAATATCTTTGGGATATATAAAAAATGAATATGGGCTTCGACGGAGAAGTAGCGGGAACAAAGGGACTGACCAAAACCACAGAGAAATTACCTTTCTTTGTGGAAAAGAAAAAAATGAAGTTACCCTTGGAAATTGAGTTAGGAAGAACGGTCAGTCGTTTCCACTGGACCTTACAGAACAAGAGCAATAGACTTTTAAAGCCCCTGGGTATTACCACAGAGCATATGCGGCTATTGACCTTGATATCGTACAATGAGGGGTGCGACCAACAGTTCCTGGTGGAAGAGACCTTAAAGGCCAAGAGCGGAATCACGGCCCTTTTGGACACCATGAGCAAGTCTGGACTCTTGGCAAGGGTGCCCAGCCCTACGGATGGTAGGACCAATTTGATTTACCTCACGGATAAGGGCAAGGAATTGCAAATAAAATCAGTCAATACACTCATGGAGGCGGCACAGCCGATAATCGGGGATGAAGACCGGGAAGTCTTGAAAAAAGCAATTGAACAGATACAACTGTTCACGGAGAGAATGTTGAAAGAAATGTAATTTTTTTAATCATATAGTTCATTAATGAACTAAATAAATCATTGTCATGCAAAACTATTTTAGTGCCATAGGAGAAAAGATAACGTTGGGCATGCCCGCCCCGGACGGTTACATAGAACATCTTGACCAGGTAATCCATTTAAGAGCCTACCTAAAGACCGGAAAGATCCATTTCCTGCTGTTTTCTGGAGATATCCCAAACGGGGAAACCGTAGATTTTCTCAGCGATGTTTATGACTTCATCGATCATTGCTATAACGATTTGATAACCCCTTGCATCATCACCAAAAACACATCCAATGATTTGTGGGGAAAAAGAAACCTATTATGGGACTGCAATAGTCTCTTGCACCTTAAGTATAATACCGAGGATGCGCCAAGTCTCTATTCCATAAGGCCGGATGGCAATATCGATTTTTTCAGCAAGGCATTTACCATAGCGGAGATGGACCGCTACCTGGAAATGCTATATCACTTCAATTATTATCAAACCCAATCTGTACAAATCCAATTGCAATGAAAGAATCAAAGGAGAAGGCCATACAAACGGAAATCCAATCCAACGCCGATGAGCAATACTTGAAGGATTTTCTCTTGGAACTGAACCACTATCCCATTAAACTCTTTAATGAACTGGATGTTGAAAAGTTCAACCTGTTGTTGCTCACGGGCAAGCAACCCACTGCGCGTGTCCTGCAAACCATTGATGCCATTGAAAACATGGTCAAATCGATGGGATATGAGCTTAAGGCCCATGTCATTTCCTTCCAAATGCCATTGGATTTGAAAAGGACAAGGATTTTGGTGGATCGGGATTGGCAAGTGCACCGGCATTTTGGGACGGATAAGGATACCATGATTCTAATACGACCGAACAGATCCATCCTAGCGGTGGTCTCTCCCATAAACCAATCCATCCTAAAAACTTTAATAACCCAATTTTTAAAAATAAATGCATAAAATGAAAAGGAAAGCTATCACCCAACCCTTGTTATTCGCTGTATTGTCGCTGCTGTTCTGGCAATGCTCCGATGAGAAAAACAAATCGGCAAAGTCTCCCGCCAAAGGCGGAGCACTTGCCATTAAAGAGTTCAGAACCCAGAGGGTATCCACCAAATCTGTGGAAAGGAGCATCAGTCTTACGGGAAGGATCATTCCCCTGCAGCGGATAGATGTCGTCTCTGAAGTACAGGGAACCGTAATGCCTTCAAAAAAGCGATTTAAGGAAGGTATGCGCTTCCGCAAAGGGGAAACCTTGTTGCGGTTGGAGGACACCAAATTCCGCTACAATCTTACGGCACAAAAAAGCCAATTTCTCAGTGCCCTCATTTTGGCGATGTCGGATATCCAACTGGACTACCCCGAAGCGTTCGACACCTGGAATTCATTCTTGAAGCGTGTTAAGGTAGATAAACCTTTACCTGTTCTTCCTGAAACCCGAAACGAGCAATTGCGCTACTTTTTGGCCAGTAAGAACATCCTTAACCTTTACTATGGCATACAGAGCAGTGAGGAAACCCTTCGCGATTATCGTATAGTTGCCCCATTCAATGGGGCCATTACCAAGGCCATGGTAAATTCCGGGGATTTGGTACGCCCAGGGGTCAAAGTAGGGGAGTTCATTCAGACGGATACTTACGAAGTCAAAGCTGCTGTGGCAGCCTCAGATCTGCCAATGCTCAAGGTAGGCCAACAAGTGCAGCTCTATGCCAGGAACATTAAAAAGGAGGTAACGGGGACAATTAAGCGTATCGGCCAATCCGTCGATGTTTCCACACAGGCCGTAGCCATCTTTTTGGAGGTTTCCGATGTGGATCTGAAGGAGGGCATGTATCTCGAGGGCGGTGTTCAAGTCGGTGGTTTCGAAGATGCGTATGAAATACCCAAGGAAATTCTCTCCAGGGACAACCATGTCCTTGTGATACGGGATTCCACTGTAGTGGCAAAGCCAGTGACCCTATTGGAGCTAAATTCCAAAAGTGCAGTGGTGCAAGGGTTGTCCAGTGGTGACTTGTTGATCATAGACGAAGTAACAGACCCTATCCAAGGGCTAAGGGCCATTGCAAAAAAATAAGTCATGAGGAATACGGTAAAATATTTTATCAAGCGTCCCACGCTTGTAAACTTGATGATGTTTCTGTTATTGGGATTGGGCTTTTTGAAGTTGACCCAGACCCAGAACACCAACTTTCCCAAGCAAAAGGTCCGGTTCATTGATGTGTCCGTTGCCTTTCCCGGGGCCAGTCCGGCCGAAGTTGAAGAGGGTATTACCATTAAGATCGAGGACAATCTCGAGGGTATAGAGGGTATTGACCGGGTCATTTCCGCTTCAGAAGACAATAAAGCCAGCATTGAAGTGGAATTGACAGAGAAGGCCGATGCCGATAAAATGTTGGTAGAGGTCAAAAATGCCATTGACAAGATCAACAATTTCCCATCCGGAGTGGAGCCGGCCTCTGTGGTAAAACGGGACCCCATGGATCTTACGGTAAGTTTCGGGATCATGGCGGATCATACACCGCTTTCCACCATTAAGGATATAGCCAAGGACATTGAGGACGATTTTCTGGCGCAGCCTGGAATATCCCAGGTGTTCATCGAAGGAGTTCCGGAAGAAGAAATTGAGATTCGTCTCAGGGAAAACGATCTTCAACGCTATAACCTTACCATAGCCGAGGTCAGTAATGCCGTCAAGGCAGCCAACTTAGAATCCTTTGGTGGGACCATTGAGAACGAGAATGAAAACATCAATATCAAAGCGAATAGCAAGGGCTACTACGGCAAAGACCTATTGAATATTATTGTGGCCGCACTGCCGGATGGACAAACCGTGTACCTAAAGGATGTCGCCGATGTAAAAGACCGTTTCAAGGACAGTGCCACGGGAAGGTTTTTCAAGGGAAAGCCTATCATTACCATGAGCGTACACACCTTGAACAACGAAGATATATTGGCCAATGCGGAGTTTATCAAGAATTATATAGCAGATTACAACCACACCCACTCCGGAGTACAGCTCAAGGTCTTGGAAGACGGGACCATCAATCTAAAGAGCCGTATCGGGACCATGATAGAAAATGGTATCACGGGAATCATCTTGGTACTCTTGGTGCTTGCCTTGTTCTTGGATCGGTATCTCGCATTCTGGTTGGCGGTAAAGATTCCCATCGTTTTGTTGGGCATGTTCCTGCTCACGGATATCCAAGATATGACCATTAACATGGTCTCCCTGTTCGGTTTCATTTTGGTCCTGGGAATACTGGTGGATGATGCCGTAGTCGTTGGGGAGAATATCTATCGTCATGCCAAGGAATTGGGGAAAACACCGCTTAAGGCTGCGGTGGACGGTACCATGGAAATGTTCTCCCCTGTTATAATCTCTCTGGCCACCACCGCTACCGCTTTTGCCATGTTCATGTTCCTACCGCAACAGGTAGGGGAGTTCTTTGCAGAAATAGGATTTGTGGTCATTGCCGTGCTGGTCATGGCCATCATAGAGACTTTCTTTATCCTACCCGGGCACGTGGCGCATGCCAAGGGCATTCGGGAAAATGTAAAGCTCACCAAGATTGAAAAAGTCTTTACCAATGCCATGAACTGGTTGCGGAACAAGGCCTTTATGCCCCATTTTCAAAGAACAGTGATGCGAAGCAAATATACCCGTGCCATTACGGTAGTTGTCTTTATTGTGCTCTTGGTGGGCTCAATTGGCCTTGTGGGTTCGGGAGTCCAAGGATTTACTTTCTTTCCGAACATTGATGATGATGCCGTATTTATTGAAATGGAACTACCTCCAGGAACACCTGTAGAGGTTACACGAAAGAAACTTGTGGCCATTGAAGAGGCGGTTTGGCGTGTCAATGAGGAATACTCCAAAGATAGACCCGATGGAAATGAGGTAGTTCAATATGTGGAATTGATAACAGGACCTTTGGACAATCAAGGGGAGTTAAAAATCACCTTTTTGAACGGTGAGGTCAGGGGTATTAGCTCCTTTGAGCTATCGCGGGCCTTTGCGGACGAGGCCCCACCTGTTCCCGAGGCTACGCGAATGATATACGGCCTTGGTGCTACCTCCGCTTTGTTTGGCCTGCCCGTTTCCTTTGCCCTTAAGAGCTATGACCTGGACGAGGTGCGCGGGGCAAAAGAAGCCCTTAAGGCAGGAATGCGAGAAATGGAGGATCTAAGGGATGTTTCCGATAATGACCTGGTGGGAATTCGGGAATATCGTATCAAACTGAAATCCAATGCGGAGTTGTTGGGGCTCGATTTGAGCTATGTTATGAGCCAGGTACGTGCTGCATTCTTTGGGGTGGAAGCGCAGAGTTTGCAACGCGGTGACGAGGAGGTGGAGATTTGGGTGAGATATCCGGAATCAGGAAGAAGAAGCAAGCAGCAGTTGCTGGATATGCGCATCAATACCCCGGAAGGTAATGCCTATAAATTAAGCGAGATTGCCTATGTGGAAGAGGGTACTGGTAACCTCACTATTAATCACTTGGATGGCCAACGTGAAATACGGGTGGAGGCCAATGTGGCGAACATGAACGTATCCGCTCCAAAAGCTATAGGGTTTATCGAAACGGAGCTGTTACCGGAAATATTGAAACAATATCCCTCGGTCACCTATTCCGTGGAAGGACAAAGTAGGCAGGCCTTTCAATTAATCGATGCGATGAAGATAGTAGGGCCCATCATCCTGATATTGATTTTCGCGTTGATCGTATTCAATTGCAATTCGTTTTCACAGGCGACCATGATTTTCCTGTTATTCCCCTTTGCCCTGACTGGGGTGATCTTGGGCCACTTTGTCCATGCAACGGCTTTGAACATCTTCAGTCTTATCGGGACAATTGCGCTGATCGGGGTCTTTGTAAACAACACCCTGGTCTATATATCCACGTTGAACGATCTGTTGCAAGAAGGCAAGGAATTCATGGAATCGGTAAAGGAGGCTGCCCATAGCAGGTTTAGGCCCATTATCCTGACTACGATAACAACAGTTGCAGGACTGGGGCCATTGATATTTTCAAATAGCCTTAGTGCACAGTTTCTAAAGGGACCGGCCATTGCGATAGCCTATGGACTGCTGTTCGGGATATTCAATGTGCTTTTCCTGATGCCCATTTTCCTGATCAGCTTAAACAGGCTGCGGCTTTGGGTAAATAGATTGATAACAAAGAACAAAAATGTCACCCCCGAGGCGTTGGAACCTGCGGTACGGTTGGTGAACAGTAAACTTGAATAGCTATGAAATCAAAAATTGGAATTCTGGGATTATTTCTTTTTCTGGGTTTCTCGATGTCCTCACAAGAACTATTGACTTTGGACGAGGCCATATCGACAACGCTCGGCAAGAACTATGATATTAAGATAGCCCGGTTGGATACCGTGGTTTCGCAAAACAATGCTACCTGGGGCAATGCGGGATTACTGCCCAATGTATATGTGGATGGGTCCTATAACTATAGTGAGAACAATACGGATATCGAGATTGCTGCCTTGGAGCCGGGAGGTGCGGCCAGCAGCATCAACCTTGATGCGGCTGAGACCACCCGGGAAAATGCATCCATAAATCTGGAGTATACCTTATTTGATGGCCTTGGTGGATACCATCGATTGGAATTGTTGCGATCGGTAAACGAGGCCACTGTTTTGCAGACCCGGTTTTTGGTCGAAAACACCGTACTCAACACGGTATTCCTTTATCTCAATGTTGCAACTCAACAGGCCAATCTGACCATTTCTGAAGAACAGTTGGCCATTAGTTCCGAGCAATTGCGAAGGGCAAAATCACAGCAAAGTTTCGGGGCGGCAAATCAGACTCAGGTGTTACAGGCGGAGGTGAACGTGAAGAACGACAGTGTTTCCTTACGACAAAACAAATTGCGCTACCAAATTGCAAAAACGGATTTGAACGTCTTTATGGGTCGGGACCCAAAACTGGACTTCTCTGTTTTGGAGACCGTGGAGTTCTATCCCATGGTCGCAAAGGAAGAATTGGAACAGAAGGTTCTGCAAAATAACGCCAGGATACAAATTGCCCATAGCGGATTGGAAATTGCGGAAAGTGAACTCTCCGTGAACAAGGCCAATCGCTACCCCAAATTGTTCTTGAACGGCGGGTACAGCTATTTCAACGAAGAAAACGAAGCGGGCCTGCTGCAGGCCACCCAGCTTGATGGATGGAATGTCGGAGTGGGACTGCGACTGAATGTTTTCGATGGGGGCAGGGTAAACCGTAGCATTCAAAATGCCAAGATAGCTCTGGAGCAGAACCAGATACAAAATGATAAAGTAAAACTGGAGGTATTACGGGATTTTGAAAATAGCCATACAGAATATCTCCAATCGTTGGAAGACTTAAGAATCGAGCGGTCCAACCAAGTCACCTTTGAGCAGAATTTTGAACGGAGCCAAATCGATTTCGACAATGGCCAGATAAGCAACACCCAATTACGGGATGCCCAGTTGGACCTTTCGGCAGCCAAGCTTCGAATTGTCACGGCTACTTATAAGGTAAAGCAGTTTGAAGCACAATTGCTTCAGCTCACCGGAGCAATGCTGTCCACGAATTGAATGCAGTGGTAATAAAATGACGATGACCATCCTACAGACTATTGTAAAACATATTAAGACCTTTTTCTGAAAGATATGGATTTGACCAATAAAAGATATAGGGTGTTGGTTGGTTGATAGCAGCCTTAAGTGGGTCAGGGCATAACACTTTACCCTGGCCTACTTAAAACACTCTAGGTACGCATACCTTCTGTTCTTGACAGTTTTGAGTTAGTTAGTGTTTTGTGGGTGTTCTCTATAGCAGCCCAAATCCTTCCTTAAGAGGAAAGGAAAAGGGCTGCTATTTATCCTTTAATGTTTAAATAGAAAGTAAAAAAATCAGCTAGTGACATTTGCCAAAAAAATAAGGCCATTATTGGAGTACATGATAATCCTCCTATTCTTTGTAGGAGGCTGTAACCTTTTTATCTACTTCAAGACAGCTGGATTGAATAGCGTTTTCCTGGATTTGGGAAATAGGCCGTTCAATCCTGTTGAGGCCCATATCAAGGCTACCATGGGCGGTATGTTCTATGGTCTTGTGCTCATTGGTTTTGAAACACTCATTTATCCAAAATTGGGTTACTATTTAAAACGGGGGCAACGACGCTTTTTTTGGTTGTTGTCCATACCGTTGCTCATAGTAGGTTCCATTGTTATTATCAATACGGCCTACAACCATTATTTATTACATAAATACTGGGAGGAATCAATGGCTTTGGCATTGGAATTTGTAAAATCAAGCCTATTTGTTTCTTTCTTGGTCTATGGCATCTTTATGAGCTTGGCCGTAAGCTTTGTGAGGCAACTACGGATCAACTTCGGCGAAACCGTCTTTTTGAATTATCTGTACGGGAAATACTCCAATCCCCTTGTTGAGCGTCGCACCTTTATGTTCCTAGACCTGAACAATTCCACCCATATCGCTGAATCCTTGGGCCATGTGAAATATAGCCGCTTTTTGAACAAGTGTTTCAATGACATTTTAAATGCGCTCCAGACATTTAGTTTCGATGTATACCAGTTTGTGGGGGATGAGATTGTATTCACCTGGGAAATTCGGAAAGATGATGATGGAAAGGCCATAAAGATGTACAAGGCCATTCAAAAAGCTTTGGAACATAACCAAGGGGAATACGCTCGACTTTTTGGGTTTGCACCAACATTCAAAGCTGCAGTTAGTTCAGGAAGTGTTACCGCTACCATTGTGGGAAAGCGTAAAAGATCCATCGCGTATCATGGGGATGTACTGAATACAACGGCACGGTTGCTTGGAATGTGCAAACCCTTGAAAAGCTCGTTGTTGTTCACGGATTTTTATCTCAAGAACCTTCGACAGCCTTTGTTTTTCGAGCCCAAATTCCTGACAGAGCTAAAATTAGAGGGCAAAAACAATAGCAGTAAGATATACGCTCCTGAAAAAATGGTAATGGTATGAAGTGGATGTTACTATTTATGGGCCTATGTACGTTCGGGTATTCCCAAAAAAACGACGTGTATCGCTATGAGCTTGAATTCGGTACGGACAATGATTTTTTGATACTCTATACGGCAACGGATAGATATTACACTTATGGAATAAATGGCTCCTTTCGATGGCTGGGAAGGCGTGAGGAAAGTTATGTGGGTCGGCAATTCCCCAATAAAAGGGGGTATTACCAATCCATTGGGGTCAGTATTGAGGCCTATACACCGAACTACCTGCCTGACGGAAGTCCGGATCCTGATGAGGAACGTCCCTATGCAGGCTGGTCTTATATTGACTACAAAATTACCTATGGATTTAAGGATGTATTCTTGAGATTCGGATTGGACGTGGGAATACTCGGTCCCGATTCAAAGGCCGGGGAGGTACAAAATTGGTTCCATAGAACGATTTCAAATGACCCGGAGTTGAGTGGCTGGGAAGACCAATTGCCCAATCAGTTGGGAGTCAATATTCGGGCACAATTGGGTAAGTCCTTTTACGGGGCCAAGTGGTTTGATAGTTATTACATGGCCGATGTTTCCATTGGAACCATTTTTATATACGCGGAGCCTACAGTGGGTATCAGAATAGGAAAGTTTGAGGACTTGGGAAAATCAATTTCCCAGGATAATCAACTCATGGGAAGCACCGATCAGATGGAGTACTTTTTTGAATTGGGTGGCGGTATTCGTCTTTCGGCCTACAACGCCACTATTCAAGGGAACATTTTTGAAAACACTTCCCTCTTGACCCAGGAAGAAATCAACAATTCCATATTTCAGTCCCAAATGGGTATTAACCTGCTTTGGAAACGTTTTGCCGCCAAGGTGGTTTACCATCTATCGACAGGGGAACTCACAAGTACGGAAACACATCGCTATGCAGAACTTAAAATCACCTATAGATTTAATTGAAACAAATCACCATGATACAGAAAAGGAACAACATATTGGAAGCATCTGCCCACCTTTTGTTACGGTATAACAAGGGTCAGTATACCATGGATAACCTGGCTGCCGACCTTAATTGCAGCAAAAAGACCATTTACAAATATTTTGATTCCAAGGAGGAGTTGATTCAAAGTATCCTGAAGAATGAAATCGATAAAATCGAGCGGGAATTTGTAAGACTGGATAACACAATTTGTAACCCTTCGGAGAAAGCTTTGGAGGCACTTTACGTAATCAATGAAATTGTTGGCAAAATCCATAATTCCATTTTATACCAGCAAACACGGGGTAAAAACCTTGTGATGGAAAGCTATTTTGATCTTCGGATCAATGTTTTTGAGGTATATCTGAGACGTTTTTTTGAACATTTCGAAAAAGACTTTCGGTCCGGTTTCAAAACCACTGAAGCACTGTCCAAGTTTGTCATAGATACTATTGAAGGGCATTACTTCTATTTGTATGAAGAAGGTTACCGGATTCCAGACAAGGATTTCGTGGATGGCCTGGCCTTTTTAATCCACAGAACCATATCAAACATCGAAAGCAAATGATATTATACGTAGTATATGTTTTTCGCTTTTTTCACTGGCACAATTTTGGAAAGCTGTCGGCAATGACACTCTTCTTTATTTT
>JANQRD010000266.1 GCA_028284725.1 Allomuricauda sp.
GTAATTTCTCAATTGATAACAGATCGCTTAAAATCGATGTTGAAGTGGAGGACAGCCAACTGGCTCCTCGTTATTGTGGGGTAACGATTTCAAATCTTATCGTCCAGGAATCACCGGATTGGTTAAAAAATCGGTTGGAAGCCATTGGCCTCTCGCCCATCAATAACATTGTGGATGTGACCAATTACGTGCTTCATGAATTGGGTCAACCCTTACACGCTTTTGATGCCGCTAAGGTAAAAGGGCAGAAAATTGAAGTTAAAACATTGCCCGCAGGAACCAAGTTCACTACGTTGGACGAAGTGGAACGCGAATTGCATGAGGACGATTTGATGATTTGTGATACGGAGAAGCCGATGTGTATTGCTGGGGTTTTCGGGGGGATTTACTCTGGGGTTACAGAGCATACCTCCTCTATTTTTCTGGAAAGCGCCTATTTTGATCCGGTTTCCATCCGTAAGACCGCCAAACGCCACGGGTTGAATACGGACGCCTCTTTCCGATTTGAACGGGGAATCGATATCAACATCACCGAATATGCCCTAAAAAGAGCTGCCCTACTAATTCGGGAAATTGCAGGGGGTGACATCAGCTCGGAGGTGGTCGATCTGTATCCAAAAAAGGCGCAGGAAAAACAGGTGTTCCTGACCTTTGCCAAAATTGATTCGCTGATCGGTCAGGAAATCCCACGGGATTCCATCAAGTCCATTTTGGCCTCATTGGAAATCAAGGTAAACAACATTACGGAATCTGGACTTGGCCTCACCATTCCCACATATAGGGTCGATGTGGAACGTGAAGTGGACGTAATCGAGGAAATTCTGCGGGTGTATGGCTACAACAACATTGACCATGATGCAAAGCTCAATGCTTCCATAGCAAAGACCTCCAGATTTGAGAATTACAAGATTCAAGATATTGTTGGTGATTTATTGGCCGCCAATGGATTCTATGAAACAATGACGAATAGCCTCGTTGCTGCTGGTGCACAAACTAATTTGGGAGCACAGGATGGGGCCGTAAGTATGGTCAATCCGTTGAGCTCTGATCTATCGGTGCTCAGAACGTCCATGTTATTTTCTGGTCTCCAAACAGCAAGCTATAACCTTAATCGCCAGAAATCGGATTTAAAGTTGTTTGAATTCGGAAAGACCTACCACAAAAAGGGCAAAAATCATGTAGAAAATCAGCATCTATCCCTTTTGGTTTCTGGTAATCGTGCCGAAAGTAGCTGGATCAACAATTCCCAAAAAACAGATTTTTTCTTTCTGAAAGGTGTTGTTGAAACTATTTTTAAGCGTCTTGGGCTACACGGAGTTTGTGTAGAACCACATCATAACGAAATATATGCTGAGGGCTTGCAATGTTCAGTCAATGATACTGCGCTGGGTACTTATGGCCTTGTGAACAAAGGCATGCTTAAGCAATTCGATATCAAACAGGATGTTTTCCATGCGGATTTGGAATGGGATGCCATTCTGGAACAGATCAACACGCAAAACATGGCATTCAAGGAAATTCCCAAATTCCCGGAGGTAACCCGTGACTTTGCTTTACAACTCGATGAAGCAATCACCTTCAAACAGGTCTATGACCTTGCCTGGAAGACTGAAAAGACACTCCTCAAAAGGGTAAATCTATTTGATGTCTACAAAGGGAAAAAACTACCTGAAGGCAAAAAGTCCTATGCAATAAGCTTTACATTATTGGATGAAAATAAAACCTTGACAGACAAGCAGATTGATAAAATCATGTCAAAGCTTTTAACCAAATATCAAAAGGAGTTGGGAGCTGAGCTGCGCTAATCAAAGTTGACTGGGCAGTATCACACTGTCAATTTCATGAACAACCCCATTTTTGAGATTTAAATCCGCCGCAGTGATTCTGGCAGTATTGCCAATTGGGTCGGTCAATACGATGTCATACCCATCCATGTGGGCTATCAATTTTTTACCCTGAATGGTAGTGAAGCTTGCCTTGCCATTTCCCTTGCACATGGCGCGTAATATGCGTGAAGCAGTCAACTGCCCTGCGACGATATGGTAGGTCAATAAGGACTTCAATTCACTTTTATCCTTTGAGTTAATCAACCGCTCCATCTTTTCCTCTGAGAATCGTTCGAAGGCGGCATCTGAAGGTGCAAAAACCGTAAACGGTCCAGACTTGTCCAAAATATCCTCCATTTGTGTAGCCTGCACTGCGGCAAAAAGAATGGTATGCCGGTCGGACTCATTGGTGTTTTGAGCGATGGATTTTGAATTATTCAGATTTACTTGCTGGGCCGAAACGGCCATGGAAAAAGTTGCGCATAATCCAAGTAGGACTTTCTTAATGGGGGTTTTCATAGTGGTTCTCAGACTTGGGACTTTTCTAAAATATTAAGACTTAAAAGTGTGTTTATACGATTAAATACCAAAAACGTCGATAAGATACATCTTTTTGTTAATAAAGCCCGTTTTTTTCGATGTCCTATTTTAATTTAACAAAACGTTAACATTTCAGTTTTCCCAAGACCCAAAATAAAATAAAGACTATTGCGTAAATTTGAGGGAATTGCAAAGAAAAAGAACCATGATTTTTGAAAACACTAACATCGAGCGTAAGCTTCAACGCCTACGTAGCAAGCAAAAAGGAGAGCAGGGGATTTTGGAGGAAGTCCAAAGCATTTTGATCAAAGATGCGGAAAAGGAAGCCAAAATTATCGCCGAGCTTGATTCCCAAAAACCAACAAACACCAACAAATTTGATTTTGACCAACTGGAACATGGTCGCATCTATCACTTGAGCCAAATCAAACAGATCTGTATCGATTACCGACTTCGTTTTTTGGACAGCCGCTATTTCAAAGGGCAAATTCCACAAAGTGCGATTTCAGAAATTAAAAGACTGGAAAAACTGCATGATACAGAGCTTAAAGGATTTAAGATCATGGCCCCTTCCAAACTTTTTAAATTGGAAGACAAGGATGACCCTCTACTTTTTGCGCCAATCGGGAACAATTACTTCTACTTGATCCACAAATGGGGGAACGATTTGCTCCCCATGAGAAAATGGTTGGTGTGGCCCTTCCGAAGTATTATAAATCTTGCATTGTTTGTGGTATTGATCAGCTATCTAGTGACACTGATGGTACCGGAGGGACTTTTTTCAAAAAATGATTCCTCGGCCGAGTTCTGGATTATTTTCTTTTTTATGTTCAAATGCATTGCTTCCGTGGTGATTTTTTACGGATTCGCTTTGGGCAAAAATTTTAATCCAGCTATTTGGAACAGCAAATATTTTAACGCCTAGCGGCTACACCATTGCAACAGCATACATCTTGGCTCGTTGTTCTTTGATGGTCTTATCGGACATATAGTCATCAAAACTCAAATAACGGTCGATGGTGCCTTTCGGTGTCAACTCAATGATTCTGTTAGCCACAGTGTGAACAAATTCATGATCATGGGTTGTAAGCAAAACGGTACCCTTAAAGTTTTTCAGAGAGTTGTTGAAGGCAGTGATACTTTCCAAATCCAGATGGTTGGTGGGCTCGTCGAGCATCAATACGTTGGCACGTAGCATCATCATTCGGCTCAGCATACACCTTACTTTCTCACCACCGGAAAGTACAGTACTTTTTTTAAGGGCCTCTTCCCCGCTGAATAACATCTTGCCCAAAAAGCCACGTATATAAACCTCTTCCCGTTCTTCCTCGGTTTTAGCCCACTGACGAAGCCAATCCACTAGGTTGATGTTATCTTTAAAATAGGATTCATTATCCGCAGGAAGATAGGATTGGGTGGTGGTGACACCCCATTGGTACTTTCCACTATCCGCTTTAATCTTTCCGTTCACGATGTCGTAAAAGGCAGTAGTGGCCCTGGAATCCTTAGAGATGATGGCAACCTTATCGCCTTTGGCCAAATTGATGTTCACATCCTGAAAAAGCAAATCTCCGTCCTCTGAAGTGGCCGATAGTTTTTCAACATTCAAGATTTGATCGCCAGCTTCACGCTCACGTTCAAAAATAATGGCAGGATACCTTCTGCTCGAGGGTTTGATGTCGTCAATCTTAAGTTTGTCCAACATCTTTTTACGGGAAGTGGCCTGCTTGCTTTTTGCCACATTGGCACTAAATCGTTGAATAAATTCCTGAAGCTCCTTGGCTTTTTCTTCCGCCTTTTTGTTTTGTTGCGCACGTTGACGGGCAGCCAATTGGCTACTTTGGTACCAAAACGTATAATTGCCCGAAAACAGGTTAATCTTTCCAAAATCAATATCAGCAATGTTGGTGCAGACGGCGTCCAAAAAGTGCCGGTCGTGTGAAACTACGATTACGGTGTTATCATAATTTGCCAAAAAGTTCTCTAACCAACTGATGGTTTCATAATCAAGGTCGTTCGTTGGCTCATCCATGATCAGTAGGTCTGGGTTTCCAAAAAGGGCCTGTGCCAAAAGCACCCGTACCTTTAATTTGGAATCCATATCCGCCATATTGGTATAGTGAAGATCTTCAGTAATTCCCAAATTGGATAAAAGCGCTGCCGCGTCGCTATCGGCATTCCATCCGTTCATTTCCTCGAATTGCACCTGCAACTCCCCTATTTTCTCGGCATTCTCATCAGAATAGTCGGCATAAAGCGCATCGATCTCTTTTTTGATTTTGAACAGTGGCTTGTTTCCCATGACCACAGTTTCCAATACTGGAAATTCATCATAGGCATTATGGTTCTGTTCCAAGATGGACATCCGCTTTCCCGGTTCCAAGTGTACACTTCCGGAAGTTGGTTCGATTTGACCAGCAACAATTTTTAAAAACGTGGATTTTCCAGCGCCATTCGCACCGATAATCCCATAACAATTCCCGTGGGTGAAGGTTACGTTTACCTCGTCAAACAACACTCTTTTTCCGAATTGTACCGATAAATTAGATACTGATAGCATGCAATAGTTATTTTTGCGCAAAAATAGCTAAAACAGCCCCTTATTACCAATTTAAAACCACATTATTAAACTACACAAAAACAGGGTTTTACAACATTTAACTCGGCATTAACAACGTGCGCTTTGTGGTATTCTTAATTTTGTTGGTTGAATAAGAAGGTTCCCTTTGTATGATAAGATTTTTACTCTGCCTCTCTATATTCTCGATTTTTGCGTGCTCTGAAAAATCAAGAGAGTGCCCTTCTGTTTTTTTCGGAGGAGAGATTGTAAACCCTACCAGTGATTACGTTGTACTTTACAGGAACGATTCCTATATAGATTCGGTTCGGTTGGATGAGGGAAATCGTTTTGCCTTCAACCTTCAAGGTATTGAGGAAGGCCTTTATCATTTTGACCATAGCCCGGAATTACAATATTTATATCTGCAAGAAGGGGACAGCATTCTTATCCGGTTGAACACTATGGAGTTTGATGAGTCCTTGGTATTTTCTGGCAAGGGCAGTGCGATCAACAATTTTTTGATTGAAATGTTCCTCATCCATGAACAGGAAGAACCCCTTATCTACAGCTATTTCAAACTGGATCCGGATACCTTCGACAAAAAAATTGATTCGCTGCGTGCCATGAAGGTCGACCACCTGAATGAACTGGTTGCCGAAAACCAATTCTCCGAAAAGGTTTTGACCATGGCCAAGGCCGCTGTGGATTACAATACGTTTATCCATAAGGAAAAGTATCCGTTTTACCACAAGAAAAAAACAGGGGAGGAAACCATTCACGAACTGACAGGGGAATTTTACGATTACCGGGAAACTTTGGATTTGAACAATACAGAACTGGCTTATTTCAAACCTTATTTCGATTTTATCAAATACCACTTCAGCAACCTGTCCTACATGAACTGCATGAAATACTGCAGCACAGAAAACAAAGCTGTACACGACTATCTTCACTTTAGTAAACACAATTTGAAGTTGGTGGACAGTTTAGTGAACGAAGACGAATTGCGGAACATTTTGTTCCGAAATATTGCAATGGACTATTTGTTGACCGAACACGAAGCGAGCAAAGAGTGTCAAATTTTTATTGACAAGTTCGGTTCCCTTTCAACCAACGAGGAGCACAAAGAAGAAATTGCCCATTTGTATGAGGGCATCCAAAGTCTGCAACCCAACAGCAACCTACCCGAGCTTACCGTTACCACCGTTGATAACCGAAAGGTTTCAATCCGAGACATCAGCAAGAAAAAGAATACGGTATTCTATTTTTGGACCGCCTCACAAAAAGGTCATTTTAGAAATGTACTCAAGCATGTATCCAAACTGCGGAAAAAGCATCCTGAATACAAGTTTGTGGGCATCAGTCTTAAGACCAGCTTCCCACAGTGGCAAGCTATGCTGAGTGAGCATGATCTTGACCCCGAAAGCCAGTTTTATGGGGAAAACTTTAAGGAAATCCAAACCGGTTTGATCATCGACGATCTCTACAAATGTGTAATCACCAAGGACACCGTTGTGGTCGATGCATTCGCAAACCTCTACTACTTCAAACCAAAAAAAAGCCCCAAAATCTAAATTTCAGGGCTTTGTAAAATTTTGAACTTTTATTTTCTAGGCGTTCCCTTTTCGATAATCTGCCAGGAACTTCTCCAGACCTATATCGGTCAATGGGTGTTTCAACAATCCTGTAATCGAGGATAGTGGACCAGTCATAACATCGGCACCCAGTTTTGCACAATCGATCACGTGCATGGTATGGCGTATGGATGCTGCTAATATCTGCGTATTGAAGGCGTAGTTATCATAAATCAACCTAATCTCTGAGATAAGGTGTAGGCCGTCCGTGGAGATATCATCCAAACGTCCCAAGAAAGGAGAAACATAGGTTGCACCAGCTTTGGCAGCCAACAAGGCTTGCCCAGGGGAAAAAACGAGAGTGCAGTTGGTACGGATTCCTTTATCCGAAAAATATTTCAGTGCTTTTACACCATCCTTGATCATGGGAACCTTCACTACTATTTGCTCATGGAGCGCCGCCAACTCTTCCCCTTCTTTTACCATGGCATCGAACTCCGTGGCTACCACTTCTGCCGAAACATCTCCTTCGACAATATTGCAGATATCTACATAGTGTTTTAAAATGTTTTCTTTTCCCGTGATGCCTTCTTTGGCCATTAAAGAAGGGTTGGTGGTCACGCCATCCAAAACCCCCAATTGCTGTGCTTCGGTAATTTGGTCAAGGTTGGCTGTATCAATAAAAAATTTCATGCCTCAAATACTGTTTTATGATGTAAAAAAATTTATGGTGAATTTACAACATTAACAGGCATAGTCTCCTATGTTTCAGATAAAATATATGTTAAGCGGGATTACTCTATTACTTGAATTGTGAACTCCCTAACTGTGGAATCAGAACAAGTAGGGCTACCATCGTAGCCATCAAAATCGAAAGAGTCCACAAAAAGTTCAACTTGAAACCGATAAACTCCTATTTCCTCAGGAATCCCGAAGAACTCCACCGATCTTCTGTTGATATCAAAATGAATTCCAGGGGGTAGTTGCCCAATCACGTCAAAATCGTAGAAGTAGTCATTATCGTTGACCTCGTTCCGAATTTCGGCAGTCACAATATCATAATATCTTTCTCCCAAGATACCTCCGGCCAAACGCTTGTTGTGGATTTCAGGTTCTATATTGAATACACATTCAAGGATTTCATCACAGCCACAAAGAAGCAATGCAAGGGCTGCCATACCGCTTTTCAATAATCGTGTAGTTTTTCCCATACTAAGCACGAATCAAAAAACATGCCATCACTTTACAGCTTGTAGTGATTCATCAGCAGCTTTTCGTAAACCTTGCCTGGCAACACTTTTTTGAGAAAGAGTGAAAACCTTTGCATGAAGGCACCTACGGGGTAATGAACCTTTGGGTTTTGTTTTTGAATGATGTTGTAAACTTTCTTGGCCACCTGCATTGGATCTCCTCCTGAATCCACGTGCTCATCCATCAAATCCAACGATTTTTGATAGGAATCCTGGTAAGCCGAGCCATCTCTAACCGGAGCATGGTATCGCCCCGACGCAATATTGGTAGCGAAGTCACCTGGCGCCAAATTGGTGATAGAAATTCCAAATTCCTTGGTCTCCATTCGCAAGGCTTCCGTAATCAAACCCAAAGCTCCCTTGGTCGCGGAATAATATCCCCGGAAGGGCAATCCCATATAACCCGCAATTGAAGTGATATTAATGATCAATCCCCCACCCTGCTTTCGCATTTGTGGTAAAACCGCCTTCATCATGTTCACAGGGCCATGAAAATTGGTGTCAAAAACGTTCAGGATTTCCGCATGTGGCGTTTCTTCCACTGGGCCGGTAATGCCCACGCCCGCGTTATTGATCAGGATATCAAGTTGGCCTTCTTTGGAAATCACTTCGGAAACCGCACCTTGTACACTTTCTGGTGACCTTACATCCAGCGCAATGAGCTCAAAAGCATCAAAGCCTTTGTACTTTTTTGGATTTCGTGCCGTTCCATACACCTTGAAGTTTTTGGAAATCAAATAGGTGCCGATACACTTGCCAATTCCAGAGGATCCCCCGGTGATCAAAACAACTTTTTTATCCATTTTTCACTGTTTACCACAAAGAAGAAAGACCTTCTTTCACTGGATTCAGGGAACAAAAAAAGGCAAGCTACCTACATCGCACCGCTACGACCGCATACCCTTGCTGCGTTCCCACCCTGGGGGATTTTGCAGGAGCTGGTCGTGTAGGACTTGCCAAATGCAAATATACGACCTTTTAAATTTGCTGCAATCCCATTTCATTCTTAATTTCGATGGTCAAGCATGTAAAAAATGACTATCCGTTTACGAACTATGGCCAAACTGCTTTCCATTTTTGGTTTTTTGCTTTTTTTTCTGGGGTGCGGTGGAGAAAAAGACCCTTCAAAGTTATTTTCCATACAACTGGAAGGGAATAAAAACAAATATCAACAAAATCAGTTGGTGGGTGTTGCCATTAAAAACAAAAAGGACATTGAAATCAGTAGTGTCCAATATTTTATGGATGGGCAGGAGTTGCCATTGACCGACGGAAAATTAAAGCTAGACCTAAAAACGCTGGGTAACAAGGAGCTAGTGGCTAAAATCGGGTTTGAAGATCGTTCCACGGAAATCAAAAGGAAAATCAAACTTTTGGCTGCGAAAGCACCCGAAATTTACACCTACGAAATCATAAATACCTACCCACACGATTCAGGTGCCTATACACAGGGACTTGAGTTCAGCGATGGAATTCTTTTTGAAAGTACAGGCCAAAAGGGATCCTCCACGGTCCGGAAAGTGAATTTTGAAACCGGGGAAATCATCCAAAAAATTAATATGGACAGACAGGTATTCGGAGAGGGCATTACCTTGTTGAACAATCAACTCTATCACCTCACATGGAGGAGTGGCATTGGCTATGTGTATAATCCGGAAAACCTGGAAAAAATCAAAAACTTCAGCTACGGCGAAAGTCGAGAAGGTTGGGGTCTTTGCAACGATGGCGAAAAACTATTCAAAAGCGATGGAACGGAAAAAATCTGGTTTTTGAACCCTGCTACCCTGGAAGAGGAGGGCTACATCGAAACCGTAACCAATAAATCCATCTTTAATATGGCGAACGAACTGGAGTATGTGGATGGAAAAATCTATGCCAACGTCTACCAAAAAGAGAGCATGATGATCATCAATACTACTTCCGGTGCCATAGAAGGTGTTATCAATTTTGGTGGGCTGAAGAGCAAAATAAATAAGGATGCCAATTGGGATGAAGGGAATTCGGTATTGAATGGGGTGGCCTACCACCCTGAAAGAGGCACTTTCTTTGTCACCGGTAAAAACTGGGACAAGCTTTTTGAGGTCAAAATCCGCAAAAAGAGCTAATGCAGACCTATTCCGAAGTCTTTGAGGTGCACCAGACCGATCTGGACGAACTCCAACATGTGAACAACATAAAGTACGTGGAATGGGTGCAGGAAATGTCCAAAAAGCACTGGTTAAAAGTAGTGGACGAAGCCATTCGGAACGAAATGGTCTGGGTAGTAAAAAACCATAATATCACTTACCTAAAGTCAGCGCTCTTGGGCGATGCCATCAAAGCCACCACTTACATTCAAGAAACCAAAGGGCCATTGTCGATCAGGGTTGTAGAACTTGCCAACAATAAAACCGGTGAACTTTTAGTTAAAGCTATTACGGAGTGGTGTCTTTTAGACGCAAAAACGTTTCGACCGAAACGCGTGCCGGAAGTCATCCAAAAACTGTTTACGTGAACCGTTGGTATACCAAATTGCTCGGTGTTGTACTTACCTTTGCCCTGATCATCGCATGGAGTTCTTGCCGTGAGGATTTTGAGTATGCCCCTAGCTCTGGCAATCTATCCTTTTCCAAGGACACTGTTTTTCTCGATACCGTTTTCACTAATATCGGTAGCGCCACATACACCTTAAAGGTCTACAATCGGGGCAATGAGGATGTGCTGATTCCTTTTATTGGACTGGAGACCGGGCAAAACAGTAGTTACCGACTTAATGTTGATGGTTTGGCAGGAAAGGAGTTTACTGACATTCCGCTATTGGCCAAAGACAGCCTATTTATTTTTATCGAAACCACTTTTGATATCTCCCCTATCCCAGAAAATGAATTCCTTTACACTGAAGATCTTCTGTTTGGCAATGGGGACACACAGCAGAAAGTAGCACTTGTCACCTTGATCAAAGATGCGGTTTTTTTGTTTCCAAGGACGTTGTCCGATGGTACCAAGGAAACCCTTTTGCTGGGCTTGGATGAAGAAGGTAACGAAATCCGGATCGAAGGCTTTTTTCTGGAAAGTGATGAATTGTCGTTCACCAATGAAAAACCGTATGTGATCTACGGGTACGCAGCTGTTCCCGAAGGGAACACGTTATCCATGCAGGCGGGCACGCGTGTCCATTTTCATAACAACTCAGGTATTTTGATAAATGAGGGTGCTTACCTCGAAGTGAATGGAATGCTAAGCGAAGATGAGGAAGACCTAGAAAATGAGGTCATCTTCGAAGGTGACCGATTGGAACCCACCTTTGCCGACGAACCTGGGCAATGGGGCACCGTTTGGATCCGGGAGGGTAGCATCAACAACCGCTTGGAGCATCTCACCCTAAAAAATGCCACTGTTGGGATCCGTGTGGAAGGTGATGAATCAATCACTGAAACCACACTGACCTTGCGCAACACCCAGTTGTACAATAGTCTGAATACCAACCTTTGGGCCACCAATGCAAGGGTCATTGCGGAAAACACCGTTTTGGGAGGTTCAGGAGGGGAATCTTTATTTATAGAAAATGGAGGTAGTTACCGTTTTACACATTGCACTTTAGCCAATTATTGGAATAACGGGTTTCGAACAGGAACTGCTGTGACCTTGACCAACTTTCTACAATCCCAGGGTGGATCCGTGGTAACTTCAAACCTGGAAAATGCTGACTTTATCAACTGCATTGTGGATGGGAACCAACAGTTTGAACTTTCGCTATTTCAAGATACGGGAGCTGACTTTAATTTTAGCTTCACCAACTGTTTAATCAAGTTTGATGACGCAAGCAATCAATTTGAAGGGAATCCCCTGTACGATTTTAATGACACCAACCTGTACCAAAATATCATCCTGAACGGTGATGCTGATTTTTTACTGCCCTTTGGAAACCAGTTTCAAATTGGTCAAAATTCAGCAGCATTGGATGTTGCTGATCTCAATGTGATTCCCCCAGTCCCAACTGATATTTTGGGGAACGATCGCACCCAGAATCCGGACATAGGTGCTTATGAAAATGTTACGGGCAATTAATTTTTCAGAAAAATTATACAATAATTTAACAAAAAAACCTTCCTTTTGAGGGAATCCCCCAGTTTTTTTAAGGGAAAACTGTAATGAGTTTATTTGAGGCGTTAGTAACTTGCACCCAGTACGTTACGTAAGCGATGGACTACACCTATACCATAATAGATGCCGATGCAACCTCAAAGCTACAGCTCCAGCTTTACCTACAAGAGCATGGGGACTTTATGTGCGTGGGAAGTGCCAAAAATCCTCAGCAAGGGCTCAATGCCATTTTAAAGTTTACCCCCGATTTGGTGCTTATCAATCTTGCTGAAGACGGTATCGACTTTTTTCAAATGGTCACCGAGTTGAACCAATTTATGCAGACCCTTCCTATTATTATTGGTTTTTCCAACTCGAAGAAGTACGCATACAATGCCATTAAAAGTGGATTTTTTGACTACTGGATCCTGCCACACAATGAATTTGACATTCGAAAAACCATCATGCGGTTGCGCAAATTGCATCCTAAAAATCAAATGCCATCCACTATTTGCTTGAAATCTTACAACGATTACCGCTATTTGGATACCAACGAGATTCTATATTTAAAATCGGACAATAACGCCACCGACTTCTTTATGCGTGATGGCAATGTGATCAGTGCTTTTAAAACTTTGAAATCCTTTGAGCAGCAGCTACCGAAGACTTTTGTGCGTATCCATCAGAGCTATATTCTTAACAGTCGTTACGTATCGCGTATCAATTATGGTAAGTGTATCTGCACACTTCGTACAGAAAGCGAAGCCGAGCTTCCGTTCTCCAAAACCTACCGGGCAAAAATAGATGGACTTAAGGAAATGCTCTCCAAATCGGCAATTAAGACCCTCAATTAGGCAAATTCTCTCATTTTCAAGACAAATTCTCTCATTTTTAACGCAAATACTAAAACATTTTGCTCAGCTCCACCCTACTTTAAGGCTCTGAATATCTTGGTATCGTAAACCAATTTTTCTAACCTTAAACACGAAAATTATGAAAAAGACATTTGGTATTTTGGCTGTTGCTGTATTGACATTGGGAATGTTTTCTTGTGAAGCCGAAAGCGATGTACAGGAGACCGAAGCCTTGATGGCCGAACTTGCGGAACTGGAAGACCAACAATCCACCGGCAGTTCTTCGTCTCAAGATGATGATAGAAACTAAAATCAGCTTGAAACTTATCAAACGTCATGAGAAATTCCTCAACAATCATGTATGTTTTAGTTTTTGGCATCTATGTATCATCTTGTCAGCATTACATTGATTCAGAAACTACAAAGAAAGTGGAAACTTTAGCAAAAGTTGACATAGCTGAGCAGTTAATTGCACACAAAGAAGCAGTTAATTTTATATATGGCAATGATTTTTCAGGTTTGAATCGCAGTAGAGAGGACGACCGGAAATTATAGCCAATAAGAATTCTATACTAGCCCCAAATCAAAACCGGTTTGGGGCTTTTTTGTTACCTTGTAGTAAAAGAAAACATATAAAAGCTTACTTTTTATTACAGCATATTGAAAAACAAGAGTTTACTATTGTTGTTGGTCATTCTTCTAGGGTGTGGTAAACAATCCAAGGACAGAAATACCATTGCTCATCCAGAATCCGAGATTGTTGATAGATTTATCAATGTAGCTCGGGACAGCACTCAACTCCCCCTTACGGAAAGAAAAAAATATCTGGAGCGAGCAACGCTCAAGGCCAACACCATTTCCAACGATACTATTCGACTAGATCATCTTTCCCGTATTTCCTTAGCTTATAAAAGAATAGACGACTCTTTGGGCTTCAGGAATATGAATCGTAAAGTCCTAGATGTGTCAGAAAAAAGCAATATGTATAAGGTTCTAGGCGAATCACATTGGGACTTGGCCTCTTTTCTAAGATCCTATGGAGTAATGGATAGTGCCTATTTTCATTATCAACGAGCATACAAAAGTTTTGACATGATGCCTATGGATTCAACTTCTCTCTCTTTAAGGGGAAGAATCTTATACAACATGGGAAGAATCCAGGACTATTTTAAAGACTATTTGGGCGCTGAAGTAAACGTAACTAAAGCTCTCAGGATTTTTGAAGATTTAAGTGACTATAAAAGAATTTATAATTGTAACAATTTATTGGGTATTACTGCTCAGGGAATGAACAATTCCTCTAAATCAGTAGAATATTTTCACAAAGCCGGCTCTTTTATCGATAAACTTCAGGTTTCCAATAAAATGACCTATATCCAAGAAAATCAGAACAATATTGCAAGCGAATTCCTTAGAAATGAACAGTATAAGGAGGCAATAGAAGCCTACGATGGACTATTTGAAAATAAGAATCTTCGCTTGGAAGATCCTAGGCTATACGCCTTGGCTTCTATAAGTCAAGGTTATGCGATTTTTAAAGGAGAAAAAGATTATGATAATTCGAATACACTTCTATTAAAGGGCATCCGCATTAATGATAGCATAGGCTTTTCTATAAACCAATCAATGGCAAAACAGTACTATGCCGAGCTTTTGGCCGCACAGGGTGATACACTTAATGCAAAGAAAGTAGCAAAAGAGTCGCTTACTTTGGCTAGGGAAACATCCAACAACTACAGACACTTGGAAGTGCTAAGAGTCCTTACTACCCTGGATTCCAATAATGCAGTGGCCTACTCTAAAGAATACTATGATTTAAGCGAAAAAATCAACAATGAAGAACGCGCCATCCGCGATAAGTTTGCCCGTATCCGTTTGGAGACTGATGAAGTGATCCAACGGGCCGAGCTCCTCTCCCGTCAAAAACAGATCTGGATCGGGGTGGCTTTGGGACTTATCCTACTGGGAATTGCTTTTTTCATAATAGTGGCCCAACGTATTAGCAACAACCGGTTGAAATTCCAACAAAAACAACAGGAGTCAAACCAAGAAATCTACAACCTGATGCTCTCACAGCAGGGCAAGTTCGAGGAAGGTAAGCAACTAGAGAAAAAACGTATTTCCGAAGAATTGCACGATGGTATTTTGGGACAAATGCTTGGCATTCGATTAATCCTTAGCGGGTTGAACGATAAGGAAGACGAAGCCTCTATCCAACAACGTGCCGAACTCATTGAAAAGCTTCGTGAGCTGGAGGAAGAAATCCGTACCATTTCGCACGAACTTAGTGATGCCTCATATCAAAAATTTTATAACTTTATTGTATCCCTCGAAGATTTGATCGATACCATTGGCCAATCCGCGGGAATAACATGTTCCTTTACATATGATGAACAGGTGGAATGGGACGATTTGGAGGGCGACATCAAGATCAATGCCTACCGCATCGTTCAGGAATCGCTGCAGAACTGTGTGAAGCATGCAAAATGTGAGGAGGTTGACATCAGCTTTATGCGGGATGGTGACAATCTAAAATTGGTTGTGACCGATGACGGAGTCGGTTTTGACATCAACAAAGGAAAACGCGGCATTGGTTTGCGAAACGTGATTTCCAGGGTCAAAAAAGTGAACGGAACATTACATATTGACAGTACCATTGGAAAAGGCACCACACTATCGGTGACCTTGCCCAATAAATATATTAGATTGGATGATCCAAAAACGCTTACAGAGCGTAAACAAATATTGAATGTCTAAATCTTGATGGAAAACGTAGGCACTATGAAGACACTTCGAATATTGGCAATCGATGATCATGAGATGACGATGCTCGGATACAAGTTTATCCTGGAGCGTATTGTGTTTGAGGGCTACAGCATTATTGTGGATACAGCCAATACCTATGAACTTGGGAAAAAGCTCATAGAAGAATCGGTGCACTCGTTCAAATACGATATTCTTTTCTTGGATGTGCAGATGTTCCCTCCCAATGAAGAGCAGCCGCATACCGGTGAAGATCTGGGTGTCTTAGCACGAAGATTGGTGCCCGAAACCAAAATTGCCTTCATGTCCTCGTTCAGTGACAATTATCGGATAAACAGTATCTTAAAATCAGTTGACCCAGATGGTTATCTGGTGAAGACAGATATTGACCCTAAAACCTTGGAAGATGCTGTGAAGACGATTATATTAAACCCACCTTATTATTCTTCCAAGGCATTATCAGCCATTCGTAAAAAAATGACCAACGACATCAATCTTGATGAGAAAGACAAAAAGATACTGTACCACCTTTCCATAGGTACCAAAAACAAGGATCTGGAAAATTATATCCGGCTTTCCCCCTCCTCTATTGAAAACCGCAAACGGCATCTAAAGTCACTTTTCGGAACTGAGAACGAGAATGACCTTGCATTGATCTTAGCTGCGAAAAACCGAGGTTTTATTTAGCCAATATATCCTCTTTATTCCATTTGACTTTACATTAAAAAGTTTCCTTTATGTCTCTTTTTGTTCGAAAAAGAGTACAAACAGTGGAAAACACCCAGAATTTTTAAGGTTTTCCTCCAATCCAAAGAAAAAGATTCGTTTTAACTTTGAGTGAGAACAATATGAAAAGCATTAACTATGCCTATCCAAAGGAGAGAAGACCAGAATTTTCCACTTGACGGGATAAAGACGTTTGTTGCCGCTGATGGTCTAGATGATTTTATAAAAGCACTGGAGCGGGATTTTTTTGCTAATGTTGAAATGCAATGTCGTTACCACACTGATAACGAAAAAACCGATTTAATACTAAATCTGCATTGCAATTATGGGCTAACTGAAAGCCTGCACCATTTTAACAATGGAAACTGGGGTGGATTTATTTGCGGACCTGACAAGGCCAACACAATATGCTCGTTCGATGCAGCTTTCCAAAAGCTCAGTGATGCCAATAACAACATTGTCGATATTGCCGAAGCCTCAATTCACTTTAAGGACACTTCCATCATAGTGACACGGATTTACGATTACAGCATCCCAGAGCAGTTGGGCGAAATTATTGTTAAGACCAGTGAACATTTTGTGTATATCACCAAAGGACTTACTGAAATGCCCTATGAAATATTTGTTCCGGTTTTTGAGCAGCACCCACAAAATGTATGCACATCCAAAAAGCGTCAAAAATGCTATTTTGATTTTTGGGGCCTGTATTTTGAGAATGATGCCCATCACGATGTGATGGTATACGCATTGGAGACCAAGAAACTACAAAAGGAGGACTTTTTTCTTTTGGACTAACAATTTTGATTCCTTAGGCTTAACCTAAGAACATCCTGCAAGCAGTTAATGTTACACATTGAACAAAGGTCTGGACCGCATAAGGTCATGGACCTTTTGTTTTACATCAGCAATCAGGTTTTCGTTTGTGGCGTCGGAAATCACTGTGTCAATTAAGTCCACGATAGTATCCATATCGTCCTCTTTCAGACCTCTTGTAGTTATGGCCGGTGTACCAAACCGAATGCCTGAAGTAATGAACGGGGATTGATCATCAAAAGGAACCATGTTCTTATTGGCTGTGATGGCGGCCAACTCCAAAGCCTTTTCCGCATCCTTCCCGGTGATGTTCTTGTTGCGCAGATCAATGAGCATCATATGGTTGTCCGTACCTCCTGAAATCACTTTGTAATCCCTTTTCATGAACGCCTTCGCCATGGCATCGGCATTTTTCTTCACCTGCAGCATATAGTGCAAGAACTCATCCGAAAGTGCTTCACCAAATGCAATGGCCTTGGCCGCAATAATATGTTCCAAAGGCCCACCTTGATTTCCAGGGAAAACGGCGAGATCCAACAGACCGGACATTTTACGAAGGTTTCCGTTCTTTAAACGGATGCCAAATGGATTTTCAAAATTTTCACCCATCAAGATCAGACCTCCACGGGGCCCGCGTAAGGTTTTGTGGGTGGTGGTGGTCACAATATGGCAATGTGGAATGGGGTCGTTCATGATGCCCTTCGCAATCAACCCCGCAGGGTGGGAGATATCGGCCAACAAAATCGCATTCACACTGTCCGCAATTTCCCGGAATCTTTTGAAATCCATGTCACGGGAATACGCAGATGCCCCTGCAATGATCAATTTGGGCTTTTCCTTTGAGGCAATTTCCTGGATCTTATCGTAATTCAAGGTTCCTGTTTCCTCATCCACACCATAAAAAACAGGACGGTACAACTTTCCCGAAAAGTTTACGGGTGAACCATGGGTAAGGTGTCCTCCATGCGCGAGGTCAAAACCTAAAATGGTGTCCCCTGGTTTAAGGCATGCATGATAGACGGCCGCGTTGGCCTGCGAGCCGGAGTGAGGTTGCACGTTGGCGTAAACGGCACCAAAAAGTGCTTTGGCACGATCAATGGCCAATTGCTCTATTTGATCAACCACTTCGCAGCCTCCGTAGTAGCGTTTTCCAGGATAACCTTCTGCATATTTGTTGGTCAAAACCGAACCAGCTGCTTCCATAACCTGCGGACTCGTAAAATTCTCGGAAGCTATGAGTTCTATCCCTTCAATCTGCCGTTCCTTTTCGCTCGCGATAAGTTCAAAAATCTCTTCGTCTCTGTGCATCTGCCTTAAAATTAAGAAGTGCTAAAATTACGAATAGAATACCGATTTGGGCTCAAAAAAATGAGGGTTGCAAGTTATTTTATCAAACGGAAATCAACAATGATAGTAAGCCGATCATTAACGCAATAAAAGTGTTGATTTTGTGCATTTCATCGAAGTTATACTACTGTTAATCCTTTTTCGTTATTAAAATGTAGTTTTTTGGCACGGCTGTTGGATAGCCCCTAGTAACCAATAAAATCAAAAGACCATGAAAAGAATATTACTCATTAGTACTTTCGCCCTATTGTTGGCATGTGGTGGAGTTAAAAAAACGCAAGAGGCCCTAAATAGTGGAAACTATGTTACCGCAATGAACAAGGCCATTAAAAATCTTACTGAAAATAAGACGAGAAAAGGAAATCAAGCCTATGTGGTCATGCTTGAAGATGCTTTTGCGAAACACACCCAAAGAGAGCGGGAGCAGATTGCTTTTCTAAAGCAAGATGGTAATCCTGCAAATTTGGAGAACATCTACAATAGCTATCTGCAGTTAAAGAACATTCAACAACGTATCAGACCGCTACTTCCATTGCGAATCTACGATGAAGGAAGGGACGCTTCCTTTAACTTCGTTAACTACGATGTGGCAATTCTTGATATCAAAAGGGATTTATCCGAATATTTATATAGCAATGCCACGGCCCAGTTGGCTTCGGCACAACAAAAAGTGGACTTTAGGTCAGCATACAACGAGTTGAAGTATTTGCAGGACATCAATCCTGGATATAAGGAGACCATTGCCAAAATGAACGATGCCTATACCAAGGGATTGGAATATGTGCGTGTGGAAATCGGAAATGACACCGAACAGATCATTCCTGAGCGATTGGAAGAGGAGTTACTGGATTTCAACACCTATGGTATTGACAATTTTTGGAGGGAGTATCATGCCAATCCATTATCGGAAATACAGTATGATTATGCCTTGAATCTTAATTTCAGACAAATCAATATTTCTCCTGAGCAGGTAAATGAGACGCAGATCATCAAGGAAAAGCAGATAAAGGATGGTTTTGAGTATTTGCTGGATGAAAATGGTAATGCTGTTAAGGATAGCTTGGGGAACAGAATCAAAGTGGATCGGTTCAAAACTGTTCGATGTAACTTCTATCAGTTCACGCAATTTAAGAGTGCGCAGATTGGTGCAAAAGTGAGTTTTACCGATTTAACTACCGGACAAGAGGTAAATTCCTATCCATTGTCAAGCGAATTCGTTTTCGAGCATGTCTATGCCAACTACAGAGGCGATAAAAGAGCCTTGGACACAGATTTGATTCCTTTACTGGATATTAGAGCGGTACCGTTTCCCAGCAACGAACAAATGGTTTATGATGCCGGGGAAGACTTGAAAACCAGGCTCAAAACGATTATAAGACAGTATCAGTTTAATTAGAAGGATGCCTTGACAAAATGTCGGGGCATTTTTTTACACGTACTGCAGCAAATCAATATCAGCAATGGCACCATGTGACGTATGAAAGCTCACTACCCCATCCTTTATCACGAGCAACTGTGGGGATTGATGCACAACCCCAAACTTGGATTCCACCGCATTTGATACGGCGCGATGGGCGTGAAGATCCAAGAAATAAATATCCTGCTCCTCACCTAAGGGATAAGACCCTGTAAACATATTTAGTACCATTCTGCTGATTCCACACGTAGTCGAATGTTTAAAAATAAGCTGGGTGCGTGTCTTGGATTGTTCCGCAATTTCATCCAATTGATCCAAATCGGACAAAGGAATCCATGGAATTTGCTTTTCCACTTTTTTGACCTGCTCTTTCTTACCAAATACACTATCGAATAATCCCATGCTGTAAATTTATATGTTATGTCGAGCTCCTGCAAAAAGCTTACAAACTGACGAAATGTCCTTTGTTTTCAAGGTTTTAGCGACATTTTGACGGTATATTTGCAATGGTAAGGTTGTTGAACTGAGCAAGAAAAACATTGAAAATGAACTTTAACAATTTCACGATAAAATCCCAAGAAGCACTGCAACAAGCCCAACAGCTTGCACAGGCGATGGGACATCAACAAATAGAAAACGAGCACCTTTTCAAGGCCATTGGACAGGTGGACGAAAACGTGTTGCCTTTCATTTTGAAAAAGCTGAATGTAAACACAGCACTGCTCAACCAAATATTGGAGAAGGAATTGGAAAGTTTCTCCAAGGTTTCGGGAGGAGAGATTATGCTTTCGAGGGAAGCAGGAAAATCCTTGAACGAGGCCAGTATCATCGCTAAAAAATTCGACGACGAATATGTTTCCATTGAGCATTTGTTGTTGGCCATCTTCAAATCGAAAAGCAAGATTGCCCAGATCCTAAAAGATCAAGGTGTCAGCGAAAAAGATTTGAACGCAGCCATTCAAGAGTTGCGCAAAGGTGGAAAAGTCACCTCGCAAAGTGCGGAGGACACCTATAATTCCTTGGACAAATACGCCAAAAACCTGAATCAACTTGCGGACAGCGGCAAACTCGATCCCGTAATCGGGAGGGATGAAGAAATACGTCGCGTGCTTCAGATTCTGTCCCGAAGAACTAAGAACAATCCAATGTTGGTCGGGGAGCCCGGTGTGGGTAAAACCGCAATCGCTGAAGGATTGGCGCACAGAATCATACAAGGCGATATTCCCGAAAACTTAAAGGATAAAACGATTTACTCTTTGGATATGGGAGCCCTGATCGCTGGTGCCAAATACAAAGGTGAGTTCGAGGAGCGGCTGAAAGCCGTTATTAAGGAAGTAACATCTTCCGATGGTGACATTGTACTCTTTATTGATGAAATCCATACCCTGGTCGGTGCTGGTGGTGGACAAGGGGCAATGGACGCCGCCAACATTCTAAAGCCTGCCCTGGCGCGAGGTGAACTAAGGGCCATTGGCGCCACGACTTTGGATGAATATCAAAAATATTTTGAGAAGGACAAGGCCTTGGAACGGAGGTTCCAGAAAGTGACCATTGACGAACCCGATGTGGAAAGTGCCATTTCCATCTTAAGGGGAATCAAGGAAAAATATGAAGCCCATCACAAAGTACGCATCAAGGATGAAGCCGTGATTGCTGCTGTGGAGCTTTCACAACGATACATTACCAATCGATTTTTACCCGATAAGGCCATCGAC
>JANQRD010000025.1 GCA_028284725.1 Allomuricauda sp.
TTACCCTTAGTGCTGCCAAGGTACTACTTGCTGAGGCCTATTTGAATCTTGAGCGGTTTGACGAAGCGGAAACCTTGGCAGAGGAAGTGATTGCCTCGGGGGAGTATGGTTTGGTTACGGATTTTTCGAGCCTTTATGGTGACGGGGCTGACAACAATCCCGAATCCATTTGGGAGATACAGTTCAATTTTGGTGCTAATGGTATATCAAACAATCTCATGCGTCTCTTTCCATTTGATTTGGAGGAAGCTTCCCTTTTTGATGCTCCAGCAGCCTTTGGTGTACCTACAAGAGACCTTTTAGAGGAGATGGAAGACGACCCTAGGTTCAATGTCTCTCTGGATAGTGGTCTTGTCAGTTTGATAGATGGCCGGTTCATCAATGCCAGATTTTGGAAAAAATACCATGACTTCAGTATCGTTGGTAACGTGATAGAGAATGATTGGAACATAAAAATGATTCGGCTGGCCGATGCCTATCACATGGCCGCTGAAGCTGAGATTCAGCAGGGAAAAGAGGGTGAAGCTTTTGCACATTTGAATGTCTTGCGGCAACGTGTGGGACTGCCCAATCTTAGCGCTGCAGACGTAACTGGGGGCATGGATGCCCTTGATTTGTACTTGAATGAACGTAGGATGGAGTTTGCTGGTGAAATGAAAAGATGGAGAGATTTGAAACGTACGGGAAGGGCCATTGAGATTATGGAGGCCTACCGCTCTGATGTAGAGGGCGTTCCAGTTTCCATCCCATCTACAAAACTGGTGTTCCCCATTCCTGAATCGGAAATACAGGCAAACCCAAACCTGACACAAAATCCTGGGTACTAATTAATCAAATCAAAATCACATGAAAATAAAGTCGAAATATATACTGATATCCGTAGTCTTCTTTCTGGGGTATTCCTGTATTGAGGATTATGATACGCCCACTCCAACCCTGGAAAGTTTTGGGGTTTACGAGTTGGTGAACAATAATGGTATTCTAGAGGCGGGTAGTGAGGTTACAAACCCTGTTGCAGGCACGACGTACCGTTTACAGGCCTTCACGCAATCTGACATTGCAACGTTTTGGCCTGGTGATTTCACCTATCGGCCCTTGGGTGCCAATGATTCAATAATCGATAGTCGAAATTACTTTTTGCATTATGGCCAGCCTGGAGCGCAAGGATTGACAACAAACTCCATTGCTGGCAGGAGAGGATGGTTTCAAGATTATGCCTGGCCAGATTCAGCAACTTATGATGTGGCCATAATACTCACCAACCATTCTCCTGACGATGAAAATTTTGTGCAGGTGGTGTTTGATCGTCAGATTACTGTTAGTGAATAAAGTAGTCGACTAAGAAAATGATGGCATGTGCGCACCATAACTAAAAATTAAAGAATAGTAGGAAGTATAGTTAGTTTTGAGTTAGTTAGTTAGAAAGGGTCTTTTTGGCAACAGGAGGCCCTTTTTATTTGTAATCTGGATAAGCAAAGATTGAGCAACGCGGCTTTCAAAAGTGGATTAGCTTGTCCGTTTCTGCAGATTCGTAGGATTTCCAGACCAGTTCTACGGTTCTAAGGTTATCGGCTCCAGTAGTTTCTGCTTCACCGCCCTGTAAACCTTCAAGAATGTTACGCTGGGCATCGACAATACTGCTGTGCACCACGGCATATTCAGGGTCGGCCCAATCATAGAGCTTGGGGCGCACCCGTTCTGAGAAAGTACCACTTTTAGTGCTGACCTTGAGTAGGAAATCGGCCTCCAGTTTGATGGATCCCTTGGATCCCTCAATTAGGACCAATGTTTGGGGAAAAGACTCCTTTTCAAGAATGGAGGCGTAGCTCATTTCCACATAACAGTGTACTCCACTTTGCATCTCCAAAAAACAGTTGGCAACATCCTCCCCCTTTATGTTGGGGTTCACCCTTTTTGTCCGACAAAACAATGTTTTGGCCTCACCGAAAAGGTATCGGGTAATGTCCAACACGTGTGAACCGATATCTGTAAGGATAAACCTGTCAAGTTCGGCGAGAAAAGGCTGGTTTTCGAAAACAGCAAATGCGGAACAGAAACTTACCCGTGCTTTAAATATTTCCCCAATGACACCTGATTCCATTGTGGTTTTAACCTTTCGAATGGGAGTCTGCCACCTAAAATTTTCATTGATGAAAAGCTTGACCCCATTTGCTTGGCAAATGGCCAAAAGCTTTTCGGCATCCTCAAACGACCCTGCCATGGGTTTTTGGCAGACTACATTGATTCCCCGCTCTGCTGCCATTTTAGTAAAGGGAAGATGGGTGTGCGCATCTGTACAGATATCGACAAAATCCAACTCTTCTTCTTTGTTAAGAAGAATTTCTGGATCATCATATACCTTGGGGATGCCAAATTTTTTAGCAATATGTTCTGCCTTTGACCTCGTTCGATTGTATGCAGCAACACATTTGACACCTTTGAGTTCCTGCCAACCCGGAATTTGGTAATTGGACCAAAACCCTGTGCCAAAAATCGCAAACTTCATTGTTTTCATTGGATATTGTGAATATTCCTTCAGGTTTTGCCCTTATGCTTATGACTAATCGGTTATCGCCTTTATTTGTTTCATGATGTCCTCCTTTTCAAAAATTTTCTTCCAATCTTCCTTGAACAGAATGGATTCCGCCCTTTCCAAAGCCTTAATGGCCGCATCGGAAAACTGAATGGGAAGTTCACCGAAGAGTACGGCAAGTTGTATGTTGATGTGTCCGAGGATGAAATCTCTGGCAGCCTCTTCAGGAACCCCTTTTTCGACAACGATATCCAGAGCATCCCGAATTTTTTTGATACAGGTAGAACAAAGGGTCTCAGAGAATCCAGGTTCGAGTATTCCCATTTGGTCTACCGTGATTTTATGATTTTTGATAACGGGCTGGTAAATAATACTGGTTAAGGCATTTCCTATTTCCCATACTTCACCCTCTTTGCCGTGCATCACAGCAGACACTACGGTCTGTTTTGCATCAATCCCACCGTAGAAGTCCCGGTATGCTTCCTCGTTATCCTCCCAGTTGAATACGGAAGGGTGGGAAGGGTGGGTTACGTAGTAAGCTAGGTCGTCCCTGTGCGGCAGGTGACCTGCCAATGGGGCCGCTGGATCTAATGTGACCACCATTGCCCCAGATTTCATTTTCGGGATGGTGTTTTTTGAAACATCTTTGATGGCCACGTCAGGTACGGCCAAAATCACGATGTCAGATATGGGTATGACCTCATTCGGTTCTGAAACCGTTACCCCGACACTATGTAGTCTCTGAATCGCACTGTCATCTATTTCAAGATATCGTACATCATAGTCTGATTTCAATAAATTGTCAACGCACCTCATTCCCATTTTTCCCCCTGCTCCTAATAACGTTACTATTTTCATTTTTGAATTGTATTTATGATTAGGTTATATCTATTGTAGTATTTGGTCAATCATCCAATGCTTTTTTAAGAAATTCCACGCTTTCTTTTGCCCAAAGGTCCTCCTTTTGGATTGTGGCCTGCAGATTTCCTACTTCTGGAGGAACCCACTGTTCCAAAATAGCGGTTTCACATTTGGGTCCGATATGCTTGATGGTTTCCTTTAAGGGCAACATGCCTTTTCCCAAGGGCATGCCCTGAATTTCAAACCCCATGGCATGGGAATGTCTTTTTACACTAAATTCCTTGACATGAAAGTTCACGGTATAAGGGCCCAGACGCTCCATAATCGTTTCCAAGCCCTCTCCAGCACCCATTGAATTAACGGTATCAAGACAGATTCCTACCCACGAACTGTCCAACTTTTTTAATAGAGCTACAAAATCTTTGGTGAACAATCTGTCATGGTTTTCCAAAGCTAAGTAGATGCCCTTCTCGCCAAGCGTGGCCAAAAAAGGGCGAATGGTTTCCTCAATTTGAAGCAGACTGGGCTCAAACTGCTTCCCATCCACTACAAAACGCAGAATTTTTGATTTCAAAATATCCGCTATTTCTATAAATTGATTTAGACGGTCTGTTGTAAGTTTCCTAGTCCCTATCTCCAATGCGATTCCCTTTTCATCCGCATAGGATTTCAGTTTGTGAAGTTGGTCATCCGAAAAAGCCTCCAAAGGAATGTTGTCGGCAATTTGAACCACACTGATGTCCAAGTTGGTGGCTTTTTCAATCAATCCAAAAACATCCATCGGTTTTTCAGGCATGTTTCCCGGAACCCCAATGGCCCAGGTATAGGTGTATGTGCTGATTCCCGCTGTCATTTTAATATAAATGTATACAATTTTGACCAAAAAAATACATTTTTTAAAGAGTTATTGTATAATTTTTTGATTAAAACAATATATTGTAGATGCTTTTGAAAGAAAACGGTCCAAACAGATTTGATAAATGTAATATCTTGGTCTATCCTGTAAAACTACCGCCCAGTCTCATTTTTCCCAATTCTTTAACGGTGTTCTGTTGTTCATTGATTTTAAGCTTAAACAGTAATCTTTCCATGGCTCAGAAACACCCCGGTCCCCCTACAGTTGTAAAAAATGATTTTATTGAAGTATATGCTTCCAAATACGGTGGGAGGATATCAAGCATCAAGTTTAAGGACAATGAGTTGCTCAAACAGCATAGAAGCCGTGAAACGGGTATCCAAATGCAGGGAATTAAGATGGCTTTGGCCCCTCAGAGCGATTGGATTGGGGCTTCCATGAAGCCTTGGGGCGCCAATACCAGTATTTTCAGTTATAAAACAGCTTGGAATATGGTAACAAAACCGGGCGCATCAAGTATTACTATGACGAGCCCCATAGAGCGTACCGTTGATACTTTGTCCAGAAAAAATATACAGGGACTCCAACTTCAATCCGAAATCACTTTAGTGCCCAACTCTACGCTCATCAATCATTCATCAATACTGTACAATAAGGGCTCACAAGTAACCTCTCCTTGGGCACCGTGGCTTATCGCTACCTATGCAGTTCAAGGGATTGGTCGTTTCGTGGGATATTTTCCCTACAATCCACAAAGTAAGTTTGGTAGGGATGGGCTTAATTATCTTAACGATTTGGGAGCAAGTCAGCTTGAAAAGAATATATCCAAAGGAATTCACAGTGTCCAATTTGACAGTCTTAACGACAACTTTAAAATTGGTGCAGACTTAAGTAAGGGATGGTCGGCATTGGCAGACAACCAAGAAGAAACGGTCATTGTGCATTTACATGACACAAATCCCACGATTCCCTTAGCAGATAATGGTGTTAATATGGAGATTTACGTGAGCAATTCAAAAGTTGGGCTCTATGAGTTGGAATGGCTAGGGGCCTTAAGGGGATTAAAGCCTGGTGATTCCAGTGTGCTTGAGGTCAAGATGGCCCATGGAACTGGAAAAGGCGTTGTGGTGCATGCCAATGAATGGGGAGCGACACTAAATGGAAGACTCACACTTTTCAATGGTATACTTAAAGGAGATTATGCCGTTTTCCACAAAGGCTATCTAAAAATTGAAGGATATTATAGTGGAAAAATGAAATGGAGTATACAGAAAGCCATCTCCCCTTTGGAACAGCTTCATATTCAGGAACGTGTAACAGGAATATTGGATAGTGTATTGCTTCGAACCATTAACAAAAGATATGGCTCAGGAATTTTGGATCAATGGGTAAGAAGATAAGATTTTCCGGGATGGTACGGATAGCCGTTCCTGGTTGATTTTAGTGGAAATCCTTAAGACTAGGCGCAAAAAAAGAATCTGTATTACTGCATCATGATCAGAATTGGACCGGACTTTTTTCATTTCTAGGATTATGTACCATAAGGATTGAATTTTTTCAAATTCCTTACAAACCAGGTTTCTTGTAGCCTGAAGCTACATCGTCCAAAACCAAGGCCCAGTCATTGTCGGGATGGGTACTTCCAGGAGGGTCAAATATTCCAACATTATCGGAATTCACTTCATCAAAGGGTAAGTTGCTTTCATTTCCAAAACCATCATAGGTTTTACCATCCCTTGGATTGTACCACCATGCCTTGTAGGTTCTCTGACCAGCGTTCTTCAAACGGAGCTTGCCACTTGCCCCACTGGTAAAATAGGCAATTATATAGCTAAAATCCTCTGCCCTGGCTGCCTGGATATGCTTATCTATATCTATGGGGTCTGGTGGACTTATGACAAGGCTCTGGTCAGGAATTCTAGCCGGATTCACAAAAGGCCTGCTCTCAAAAAGTGCTCTAAGATGTTTCATGTCATTTGCGCCTACATAATCCAATGCGTCGTGCCAATAGTTTTTAAAATGGGAGTCCTTTCCTTTTCGGGTCTTGGTTGACATTTGGTAGATGCCCGATCCACCATAGGTAAATCCAAACCCCCCAGCCAAAACAGACCAATAGCCACGCCTCCTTAGATGGTGTGCAAAAAACTCTCCATGCTTATAATCATGCATCGCTGGGTGGTGCTCATAACAAGGCTCGGCATCAATAGTGGGTTTTGTAGGACTACGCGAATAATCTTCATAAATACGTTCAAAATTTCGGTTTCCGATTCGATGTCCGGATTGTATCATATTAAAATCAAGCCAATCTTTTTCATGGTAAAACTCTCCCGAAGAAGTAGCAGGAGGCCTATAGGTGCCCCCTTTGGGATGAAAGGTCATCAATGCACCATTTATTTTTTCATTGGCCGCACCGTCGCGTATCCCTTTGGCCATTTGGTCATAAATGGTATCCCTAGTCCCTTGTGTATCACCGCCCAAGACCCAGACGATATTGGAATATTCTTTATATCGATTGCCCAAAAATTTTCCATAGGTGTAACTTCCAGATGGATTCGCACTGAAAATCTTGTCCTCAGCATTTCCTTTTCCAGGCTCGATGTAAGTTCTTGCCCATGCTGGCAATATGGCCAGATACAGCTCCTTTTTAAGTGATTGTTGCACCACGTGGTCTACATTTTGCCAAAAGGCCTCGTTGGGCTTGGTGACATCCCGGTCAACGAAAGGGGTCTCTCCATAGACATTTGTCCTATCGGCGCCTCCATGAATTACGGAGCATTGTATGACATTGAATTTTTGTTTTTTTCTATGGTCAAAATAGGTTATGACCTCCAAACTATCCAGATTGCTGAATAGTCCCCAAGCGGTATCTCCCATCCAAAAGAATGGAGTTCCGTCCTTTTTTTCAAGGTGATGGCCGTCACGGGCTACCTGTAGGGGTGACAGGCTGGATTCTTGTGCACTCTGCGAACAAGATAATAACTGACCTAAAAAGGCAAATAAGATACATTTCTGTATAATGGTGATTATGAAATGATTTTGGCAGTGAAACATTAGGCAATTCTTGAGAACGGAAAAAACATTTGTAAATGTACACAAAAATCAATAAAATTGTATACAATTAAAATTGAAAATTTCCACCATGACGTATTAGGTATGCTTTTTGGTTGATACTGGTCCATATTCAACAGGGGTTCCTAATAGGGGAATTAAAGCAAGATAATAATCATTAAACTACTAAAGTATTTTTGGTACTGATAGACAGAATCTACCGATTATGAAACTTAAGATTTATGGCCATATTTTGGCTTTTCTACTCGTCATATGTGGACTATGTTTGAATGCGCAAAACGCACCGGAATATGATGTTCCTGAACATCTCCAATTGGATGAGGTTCCTTATACCGAATCTGGGGGTAAATCAAAAACATTACTAATTGCTTACCCAAAGAAAATCAATGAATCCCTGGCTGCTGTGATTCATTTTCATGGTGGGGGCTTTAGACAGGGCCAGGCATCTGCCAAGACTGCCCTCCGATTTGCGAAAGCAGGATTTGTGGGGGTCAGTGTCAACTATCGTTTGAGTGGGGAGGCCATCTTTCCGGCAGCAGTACATGATGGTAAGACTGCCATTCGTTGGGCTCGCGCAAATGCCAAAAAATATGGAATAGACCCCAAAAGAATTGGAGCTTTTGGAGGTTCGGCCGGTGGGTATCTGGCCTTAATGATGGGCACTTCTTTTGGAGATTCCTATCTAGAGGGTGAAGGGCCGTACCAAGATTTCTCCAGTAGGGTACAAGCCGTGGTTGAAAACTATGGGCCAACAGATTTTCTAAAAATGAACGATGTTCCAGGGGATATGGATCACAATAGTGCCAGTTCTCCCGAATCCGAATTTATCGGCGGCCCCATTCAAGAGATACCTGAACAGGCAAAAAGGGCCAACCCTATAACATATATTGACGCTACCGACCCTCCAGTGCTTATCATCCACGGGAAGAATGATAGGAAAGTACCTTATAACCAATCGGAACTGCTTGTGATGGCCCTGGAGGAAGCAGGGGTGGAGCATAAATTGGTACCTGTAAAGAACGCTGGTCATGGTTTTAACCCGAGACCTGATAAGAATGCCAAAATCAAGCCCAGCAAAAAAAAGATTGAAGCTATGTGGGTCAAATGGTTTAAAAAATATCTTTAGTCTCAACCCCATTTTACGGTAAATAGTTGACCGCAATAATGGGAAATTGCCAAAGCTGACTTTGTTGGACTGATTATCCTTTCTGGAGCTTAAAGGCCATATACTTCCCTTTGTATCCCTTTTCAGTTTTTTTCGAGACCGCAATAACGATGTATTGTTCACCATTTACTTCATAGGTTGCAGGGGTGGCATGGCCTGATCCAGGAAGCTCATGTTCCCAGACGAGGGAACCATCTTTTTTGTCAAAAGCACGGAATTTGTTGTCAAAGGTCGCGGCAATGAAGACCAATCCCCCTTTAGTGACTATCGGGCCTCCCTCATTTCTGGTTCCAGTAGGAGGGATGCCGCGATTGGTAAGCTCTTGGTATTCTCCTAGAACACTGGTCCACGCAATGGTGCCCCGATTCATGTCGATAGCGGTCAGGGTGCCCCATGGAGGTTTGATTGCCGGGTATCCTTCTTGATCATTAAAGCGGGTGTAGCCTTGGTTTGTGTACCGAAGTTTGTAATGCTCTGCTTCCCCATTTTCTTTATCTGTTTGCTCCACGTTAATTTTTGAGGATTCCATCTTCATAATATAAGAGATGATGGCCTGCTGCTGCACGTCTGATAAATAATCCATAGCGGGCATCATGCCCTTTCCTTTTTTTACAATATCATTGGCTTGAACAAAGGAATATTTCTTGTCCACTTCTATAAGGTCAGGGACATAATGCCCCCCCTCCATGGATTCGCCATGGCAGGCTGAGCAGTAATTTTTGTACAATAGCCGCCCATCCAACGTATTTTTGGCCAAGGTTTCCTCTAGGTCAATCAACTTAAGCAGCC
>JANQRD010000097.1 GCA_028284725.1 Allomuricauda sp.
TTCAGGGTACCTGCCACTTTTTTCATGGACTTGATCTGTGCCGAACCACCCACACGTGATACGGATATACCCACGTTGATCGCAGGTCTCACCCCTTGGTTGAACAAATCTTGCTCCAAGAAAATCTGTCCATCCGTAATGGAAATTACGTTGGTCGGGATATAGGCGGATACGTCACCCGCTTGTGTTTCAATAATTGGAAGTGCTGTTAAGGAACCTCCTCCTTTTACTTTCTTTTTCAACACATCAGGTAGGTCGTTCATGTTCTTGGCCACATTGTCATCATCGATAACTTTTGCAGCACGCTCCAATAATCTTGAGTGCAAGTAGAAAACGTCACCAGGATATGCCTCACGTCCTGGAGGTCTTCTCAAAAGCAATGAAACCTCACGGTATGCAACCGCCTGTTTTGATAAATCATCGTAGATAATCAAGGCTGGACGACCAGTATCCCTGAAGTACTCTCCAATCGCCGCACCAGCAAAAGGAGCATATACTTGCATTGGAGCAGGGTCTGATGCATTAGCAGCAACGATAGTTGTATACGCCAAAGCACCTTTATCTTCCAAAGTCTTGGCAATGGCGGCTACTGTAGAAGCTTTTTGCCCAACAGCAACATAGATACAGTAAACTGGCTCTCCTGCGTCGTAAAATTCTTTCTGGTTCAGAATCGTATCGATACAAACCGTTGTTTTTCCAGTTTGACGGTCACCAATCACCAACTCCCTTTGTCCACGCCCGATTGGAATCATTGCATCCACAGCTTTAACTCCAGTCTGAAGCGGTTCATTTACGGGCTGACGGTAAATAACCCCCGGTGCTTTACGCTCCAAAGGCATTTCGTAGGTTTCACCTGCGATTGGGCCCTTGCCATCAATCGGTGCTCCCAAGGTATCCACAACACGTCCAACAATTCCTTCACCAACATTGATAGATGCGATACGTTGCGTTCTTTTTACCGTTGCGCCTTCCATTACTTCTTTGGAGGGACCCAACAATACGACACCTACGTTATCTTCTTCCAGGTTCAGAACAATACCTTCCATACCGCCATCAAACTCCACAAGCTCACCATATTGGGCATTGGAAAGTCCGTAAACACGGGCGATACCATCACCTACTTGTAATACGGTACCTACCTCATCCAAAGTTGCGGTAGCTTCGAAACCTGATAATTGTTTTTTCAAAATTGCTGATACCTCAGCGGCTTTTACTCCTGCCATTTTTATAGACTATTTGTAAATTCTCTTTTTAATCCGTTCAATTTGTTGGCAACACTGGCATCGTATTGCAAGTCACCGATGCGCAAAACAAATCCTCCGATGATGCTTTCATCAACTTTGTTTTCAATAGTGACCTTGTTGCCCGTAATCTTGGTTACTTCTGCCAAAACTTTCTTTTCCAAAGCAGCAGTCAATGGAACCGCCGTGGTAACAAAAGCAACATCCTCACCCTTCAACTGCTCATAAAGGATGATATATTTTAGGGCAACCTCTTGCAACATTCCGATTCTTTTATTGTCGGTCAATGTGCCAATAAGCCCCATGGTGATCTCATTGGATCCCTTAAAGATTTCCTGCAACGCATTTTTCTTTATCTCTCCCTTAACAATCGGACTCCCCAATAGGCTTTGGAGCTCGGAGTTGTCGGCAATTGAAGAAGCAATGCTTCGCATATCCTTTTCCACAGCTTCGGCCGCCTTCTTTTCGATGGCGAAGTCCAAAGTCGCTTTTGCGTAGCGTATCGCTGCCCTACTCTCGTTCATGTTTTCTTAGTTCAATTTGATGTCGCCCAACATATCGTCCACCAACTTCTGTTGCTTCTTCTTGTCGGACAATTCTTCTTTGATCACTTTCTCGGCAATCTCAATGGAAAGATTAGCTACTTGGGCTTTGATATCGGCCACAGCTGCTTTCTTTTCACTTTCGATAGTGGCCTGTGCTTGCTTAATCATTTTATCCCCTTCAACTTGAGCTTGTTCCTTGGCATCGGCAACAATCTTTTCCTTGATATCGCGCGCTTCCTTCAACAAAGTTTCCCGCTCAGCCCTAGCCTCCTTCAGTAGTTTTTCGCTATCCGCAGTAACATTCTGCATTTCTTTTTTGGCTTCCTCAGCCGCATCCAAGGCGTTTTTGATGCCCTCTTCACGATCGTTTACCGCTTTAAGGATAGGTTTCCAGGCAAACTTCCAAAGCAAGAACAACAACAGCAAAAACAACAAGGTTTGCCAAAAAAACAGTCCCAACGAAAACTCTTCCAATAACTTTTCCATATTCTATGCTTTATTATTTCGAAATTTTTAAACTAAGCAAAAGCTGCAACCAACCGTTGCAGCCCTTACTTTTAACAGGTTTGATTACACTGCAAATAGGGCAGCAAAACCAATACCTTCAATCAACGCTGCTGCAATCAACATCGCTGTTTGGATTTTTCCGTAAGCTTCAGGCTGACGAGCAATGGCCTCCATAGCAGAACCACCGATTCTACCAATACCAAGACCAACACCGATAACTACTAAACCTGCACCTACCATTACTGGAATTTCCATATCTATCTAGTTTAAAAATTAAATATTCAATTTATAGTACTTCTCGACTGCGCTCGAAGTGACATTTTTTTATTCTTTAGTGGGCAACCTCGTGCTCATGATCATGCTCGTGTTCCTCGGAAGCGAATCCGAAATACAGTGCACTCAACATGGTGAAAATATAGGCTTGTAGCAAGGCCACTAAAACTTCAATCAACATAATGGCAAAAGCCAGCCCAAATGACAATGGACTTCCGATCCAGCTTTTAAATACGAACATTAACCCGATCAAACTTCCTATTACAATGTGTCCCGCCTGCATGTTGGCATACAAACGAATCAAAAGTGAGAAAGGCTTGATGATCAATCCCAATAATTCTATCGGAACCAAAATGATGTACAATACTATTTTTCCATACCAAGGCAAAGACTTTCCTAGAGGATCAAATTGGTGCATCCAATAATCCTTGGTCCCCGTAAAATTGGTAATGATAAACGTGAGAACAGCCAATGCGGTTGTAATCGCGATATTTCCTGTTACGTTGATGCCCAGTGGGGTCATCCCGAACATGTTCAAAAACCAGATGAAGAAAAAGATGGTCAACAGGAAGGGCATGTACTTCTTGTATCTTTTCTCACCAATGTTTGGTCGTGCAATATCGTCGCGAATATATAGGACTATGGGTTCAAAAAAACGACCAGCACCAGTTGGAATGCCATTGTTCTTGGCATAGGATCTTGCCAAGCTGCTGAACAGCCACAACATTAAAAGACCCGTGATAATGATCATCATCACATTTTTAGTAATGGAAAAATCAAATGGCTTTACATTGGTGGGATGGTGTTCTTCATCATAGTTGATGGTTCCTTCCGCATCGGTCTTATATATTTTACTATGGTATAGCTTATAATAGTTACCATCAACCTCAGCCAAAGTCTCACCGTGATGGAATTTTGAAGAAGAGAAAACCTTTAATCCATCATCCCAAAGAATCACCGGTAATGGAAACCCGACGTATTTATGTTCCCCGTTTTCTTTGGTGTAAGAAAACAATGAAAAGTCGTGTGAATCCTTAAGGTGATGGAAAATGTAATCCTTAATTTCAGTCTTTAGATCTCCGCCGTGTGCTTCGCCTTCATTTTCCTTTTCACTGGCGTAGGTGAACTGACCTAAAAAAAGTGTTGCAACAAGTAGAATTCCCTTAAAAAAAGTCTTTCGCATTTCGCTCAAAATATCGGTCTCTCAAAATCGGTGCAAATGTAAGTCATTCTTACAAAAAGAAAAAAGCTTTCAAACTTTTATTTTTGAGGATTTTGAGGGTCTTATTTTTTGGCGGTTTGCTCCAGATTTTTGAGCATTTTGGAGGTGAAAAAAGTCTCTAAAAAAAGAGCCACGGCATAGGGCACAAAAAAGGCTGCAAATTCCAGTCCGGACATATCACCGTCGCTCTTGTAAGTAGGGTAAAACAAAAGGAAGAAAAAGACAAACTTCAACAGGCTGCCTCCCATGAACAGAAAGCCGATTTGGTTTTTGAGTTTTTTACGGAACTGGTACAGCAATATAAATATGACCGCAGCCAAAATCCCGTTCACCACATAAGACCGAACGATGAGGTTATCGGAAAGTGGCAGCCCCTTGCTGGACAAAACGTAAAGGTGAGCCCCATAGGCAAGCAAGAGACCCATTCCCAAAAACAATAGAAATTGAAAGAGCAGGTTGTTTTTTTGCATTAATACTTTATCCGTTTTAGCTGCTGCAAAACTACCCAAATTGAAATTGCCACTCCCAATAAAGTGGCAATTACAGTGAAAATGTTTTTTTCATTTTGATAGTGCGCATCCAACCATTTGCCTCCTTTAACGGCCAGAAAGATAATGGCGCCCATTTCGAATGCGATACCGGAAAGGATCGCGGCATTCTTAAAGTTATTGTTCTTTTTAGGAGACTTTTGCTGGTTCATTCGTTTTTGTCGGCTGCAATTTATGGGTCGAAGCCGAAGTAGTTGTCGTTGTAGCTGCGGCGGCAGCCTTGCCCATGGTACAGGCTGCATTGAATGTAGCACCAGGTTCAACGGCCAATTTTGCTACAGTTACTGTACCTTCAATCACGGCAGAAGCTTTTAGGGAAAGTAAATCGGTCACTTGAAGTTCCCCGTTGAACTTTCCTTCAATATCGGCATTAACGCATTCCACTTTTCCTTTGATGTAGCCATCTTTTCCAATGACAACCTTTCCGGATGTCTTTACGTTGCCTTCCAATTTTCCATCGATTCTGAAATCGGCTTCCGAAGTAATGTCACCCTTAATTTTGGTGTTCTTTTCGATTCTGTTGGGTTGTCCTCCAAATTCTGTCATAGTACGAGGTTTTTTGTTGTCTGAAAACATTGTTTTCTAGGGTTTTGGGGTTAAAATATGTTCTTTGTATGATTTTAAATTTTTGTGAACTTGAATGATCTTGTAATTATTGGATAAAACTACAAAATTCTCATCGTTGATCCTGTAGTCCTTATTCTTTTTTATGAGTTCCGCATAGCCCAGTGCAAAATCCTTCGACTTAAAGCCATGCACCACAACAAACTGATCTTCCAGGTTATAAATGTCTTTGGAAATCACATTCTTGTATTTCAAATCCTCGATTGATTCCTCAAGTCGTTTCTTAAGTTTTAACGCCTTTTCATTATCCTTTATTTTGAAAGGGAAAACGAGTTTCCAATTTCCGGAGTTGAGAAAGTTCGTTTCGGAAACAAACTCACGCGACGCCAATTTGGGAAGTTGCTCGGCAACCATTTGCTCCGCCTTTTTCCCCTCAGCATTGTTTGGATAGGTGAGTGCCACATAATTCAGTGCCTCCCTGAAGGCTTCGAAGCCTTGTAGACGACCAATGGCATTTGCTTTCAACATTTCAAACTTTGGGACGATTGGATCTCCGGTAAACTTGGTGATATACTCCTGAGATTGCGTAATCACATTCAAGTATTCCTGCTTTTCATATAATTTGAACAACGCTGCATAGCGCGCATCAGGACTATCGGTGTTCCCTTCTAAAACCGCCTGTGGATTCAACAGAATTTCCGCATAGCGGGTATCCGGATGGTTTGTAATGATGTCCTGTTTCATGTTCAGAGCCAATGGGCTTCTACTTTCCTCATAGATCTTGTAAAGATTATATTTGGATGGTAAGACCAGTCTTTCTTCAGGGTTTGAAGCCAATACCCGTTCCAATTTGGCAGCTGCCAATAAATTGTCCTTGAATTTCTCCTTGTAAATCAAACCCAATTGGTAATTGGCAAAGTTTCGTTCGGCACGAAGGCTATCCACAACCTCCACATCAGTAGGAATTTGTCCTAAATAAAAATCCAGGGAATATTTTTGTTCTTCAGTAATCTCACCTTGTCCCTGAGCATTAGCGGCAACTGCTTCTCCTGTCGCTTCCGATACTAATGTCCTTGCCTTATTGCTCCAGCGCCAGTCATCTTCCAGTGCTCGGTCTCCCCATCGGGTACGAAAATCATTTTTACCGTATCCTAAGCTGGTAATATTGTAAAAGTAAAACTTGCCCTTGTTTTCTTTACCTCCTTTGGTTTCCGCGAATGCCGCAAACCCAGCAGTGGTGCGTTCCAATTCTTTTTGGGCGGCTTCTTCCTCTTTGTGTTTCAGCTCAGCTATGTAATCCTCAAAATAAGATTTCCGTTCCGCCTCTGGCATTTCATAAATCGTGATGACACTGTCAGTATATACCACAATGTCCTCATACTTGATAACATCCTCCAAATTGTCCAACTTCTTTTTGATGCTGCGGTATTTTTTGGTGTTTTCCGTGAGGTTGGTCAAGGTGCTATCGTAATAGGCTCCAGCTACCTTGTATTGATCTTGGTCAAAATTGTAATCCGCCAGACTTTGATAGTTTAGTGCGTTGAGTTTACGCTCCGTCTTATTGGCTTTTAGTGATTTGTTATAGTAAGCTATTGCCAAACTATCGGATTTTGTGGCCAGATGGAACTGCGCTATTTCTCGATAGATCTTATCCAAAAAGGGACGGTTTTCACGGTTTTCTTCCAGCTCCGTCAGATATTCCAATAGCTCTAATTGGTTGGCTTCCGTTATCGCAGTGTTCTGGATTTTCTTTAGATGGGCATTGATCATATAGACCCTCGGAGATTTCCGGTTTAAGGCAATCACTTTATCGAAGGCATAATTGGCGCTGTCTTTATGTCCCAGTTGATTGTACAATTGCCCAATAATAAAAAGGTACCTTCCTTGCTCAGGTCTTTTTTTGGTGTAGGCCTGGGCTATTTTCAATTTTTGAATCGCCGTATCGGGCGCTTTTAGGTTGATATAGCACTGGGCCAAGACCGCATTGGCATCGGCATACTCCTGATCTTTGAGTGTCTCGAACTTAAAAAGCCGTCGCAGGTTTTTAATGGCCAGTTCCGGATTGTCCAAACGCATGTTGGTCTTTTCACGCCATATAGTGGCCTCGTTGAGTTTATTACTCTCCGTATATTTTCTAAGCACATAGTTGAAGGATTCCAAGGCGGGAATGTAACGTTGGTCAAAATAACGTGCCTTCCCCAACAGCAAAAAAGCCTCATCTGTTTGTGGATTGCGCTCTTCATCCTTAATGTCCATACTGTGTCTCTGGATGGCCTTGGTGGCCTTTTCCTCCGCAAGAATGAAGTTGGGATTGTTGTCCTCCGAATCCAGTTTGATTTCTTCGGTGACTTCCAAACGTTCCACAGGCAACACTTCCCAATAATCGTCCCGGTAACTGGAGTTCAATTCCTCACGTCCCTGTTCAAAAGCAATATTGCCATTGTACAAGGTGTTGTATTTGGTATTTAGCGCATGCCAATTTCGGTTGATGAACTTGTCCTTTTTTGTAGAACATGAGCTCAAAATCAACCCTCCCAAAAGAATTCCCGTAAAAAGTGAATGTTGAAGCTTCAAAATTTAGCTATAATCCTATCTAACCTTAACTGAAAAACCAGCAGATTATTATAAGGCTCATCGGCAAAATGCAATTATTTTTTGGCTAGGGCAAAACATTAACAAAACTGATGGTTTTACCAGGCGGTGGGGCGGTCAAAATGTACGCGCCCACGATTGTATTTTGACTTGTAGGCAACCGGGGAAATCCCAACGTACTTTTTAAACACGGTGCGAAAGGCTTTTTGGTCGGCATAACCCACTTGGTACATTACCTCATTCACATTTTGTTCTGTGGATTCCAAACTTCGTTTGGCCGCCTCGATCTTTACACGCTGAATATATTCCAAAGGGGTATTTTGGGTCGCTTTTTTAAATCTGCGGACAAAATTTCGACTGCTGATGGCATACTTTTTGGCCAGTTGTTCCACCGAAATTTTATCCTTCACATTACTCTCAATGTATTTTTGCGCTTCCTTAATGGCAATATCGTCATGATCTTTTTGTCCTTGAAATATGGCAAACTGGTTCTGGTCCTCCCGATCCATTTCAATCTCAAAAAACTTGGAGATATAAATGGCGACTCCTCGACCACAATATTTCTCCACCAGATGCAGCATCAGGTTTAAAAATGAAAATGCCCCTCCACTGGAATAGATGCCATCTTCTTCCGTAACAATTTTATTGGGTACCAGATTCACCTGCGGAAACATTTTTCGGAACAACTCCATACCAGCCCAATGGGTTGCACATTGTTTGCCATCGACCAGACCAGTCTGTGCCAGCACAAAAGCTCCCATGCACATGCTGGCCACTTCAGCTTGGTGCACTTCCCGCTGATGTAATATCCAAGGAATGAAATCCTTGTTTTGATCGAGATCTTCGGCAAGCTTATCGGGTCGCAGGGCTGGTATTAAAATAAGATCCGTTTTTTCGATATCATGTATGGTGCTATCGCAGTGGACACTGAACATGCCATTGTATAGGTTATAATCCAAATCGAGGCCTACCAGATGGGTCTCAAAAAAATCGTCGTTTCTTGCACCGGTCTGTTTCATAAACTGATTCGCCGCCATGAGCACCTTAAAAGGTCCAACAATATTGCTCAGGATGGCATTGCCTTTCGGCACCAAAATACTTACGTGTTTCATAACCAGTAATTTTAGTCCTATAAATGTAATTGAATTACTTGGCAGAATCAACCCTTTAAAGTGTCTGATTTCCCCATATTTTGACCAAACTCCCTTTTGTAGCTTTGAGACTATGGAGTTTGAAAAGTTTGTGGAAATCAGAAATTCAATGTGTTTGAAGCACCCTGATGTTTCGGAGGGAAAAATGATGAGTTCCCCTGCCATTCATTACAAAAAGAAGGTGTTCGCTTTTTTCTCCAGAAAAAACAAAATGGTCTTTAAGCTTGGAAAGAACCATCCTTTGCTTGAATCCGATATGGAGCTTTTGGAATTCAATCCCTTTAAGAACAGAAAATCCTTGACCGGGTGGTACGAAGTGTCTTTTGAATATAGCGACCTATGGCAACAACTGACGGAAACAGCGTTGCATATGGCTGAATCAAGTAGGTGACTTTGAAAAAATCACTTTCTGTCCATTTTTTTTCGTTGCAAACGTCTTTAGTGTAAAAACCCATCTCATGATCACGAAAACTTACAGTTCATTTTTTAAGGAATTAGCCAAAAACAACCACAAAGAATGGTTTCATGCCAATAAAAAACGCTATGAAAATGAGGTTAAGGTCCCTTTTTTGAATCTGCTTGAGGAATTACTGGCGACATTAACGGAATGGGACAACCGTATTCTTCCCGACGCCAAAAAGGCGATGTTTCGCATCAATAGGGACATCCGTTTTTCAAAGGACAAGGCTCCTTATCATACTTTATTGAAAGCTGGATTCTCACCCAATGGAAAAAAATCGGTTTTGCCAGGATATTATTTGGGTATTGATGCGCAAAGCATCCATGTTGGTGGGGGATTATTTATGTTGCGACCTCCGGAGTTAAAACTTGTGAGGGAGCACATCGCCAAGAACCCGAAAGCACTGATCGATATTGCAAATGCTCCTTCCTTTACCCAAAACTTTGGAAAACTAAAAGGAGAAAAGGCCAAGCGATTGGATAAAGCTTTGCTTCCCATTGCTGAAAAAACCGACTTGATCTACCACAAGCAATTTTATGCGATGGCAGAATTTCCATTGGATCCATTTTATGGCTCAGAAGAACTGAGCAAGGAAGTGCTTAACCATTTTGAGGCCATCCGACCCTTGAACACCTATTTGAACACGGCGTTCAATTAGACAGAGTTTAATTTATTAATCATAAAAGCAAGATCAAAATGACAACACAAGAAGTTGCAGACAAACTAGTGAGCCTTTGCAGAGAGGGCAAATATGACGAAGCCTACGGCCTTTACGCCGATGACGCAGTAAGTGTGGAAATGCCAGGAACACCCAACGAAGTGACCGAGGGGATTGACAATATCCTTAAAGGATACGAACAATGGGCCAGCATGATTCAGGAAGCGCATGGTGGAACGGTTGGCAATCCAGTAGTAGCCGGAAACCATTTCGTTGTTCCCATGACCAGCGATGTCACCTTTAAGGACGGACGAAGAGTAAATATGGAAGAATTGTGCATGTATCAGGTAGAAAATGGAAAAGTTAAAAAGGCTTCATTCCATTACGATCCCTCTACAATGTTCTAAAAGATTCTTACAACCAACTCAAACTTTGGGCGCCATGCATGCATGGCGTTTTTTTATCCCCCGAAAAAGGTTTCGAGTTCCTTCAGGGTTTCTGTTGAGGTTTCAATGTCCTTCACGACCTCACCTTTATTCAGCACTACGATACGTTCGCACACTTCGGTGACATGCATTAAATCGTGACTCGATACTAAAACCGTCACATCTTGATTCGCTGCCAATTCCTTAATGATTCCTTTTAATCTAATCTGAGTTGTAGGATCCAAATTGGCAAAAGGTTCATCCAAAATCACTACCTCAGGGTTTCCAATAAAGGACGCGACGATACCAGCTTTTTTCTGGTTTCCTTTGGAAAGGTCACGTAAATATTTCTTTTGACCCAAAATCTCACCATGAAAGAAGTCCTCAAAGGTGGATAACAATGCATCGACATCAGCTTTGTTCCTGCCACGTAAATCTCCGATGAAGTAAAAGTATTCTTCGGGGGTAAGGTATCCGATCAGAAATGATTCATCGATAAAGGCTGAGGTAAAGGGTTTCCAGTCTTCACTGGCATTCACCTGCACTTCGTTGTTGATGATCTTACCGGTGGTAGGTTGAATCAAATCCAATAGCAAACTGAAAAAAGTGGTCTTGCCAGCACCATTGTTCCCGACCAGGCCAAAGCTTTGGCCTTTTGGGATTTCCAAATTTTCGAGATTCAAGACTAATTGGCTTCCGTATTTTTTTGTGAGGTTCTGTGCAGTTATCATGGTTGTAAAGTGTCAAGTTCAATTATAAAGTTCAAGTTTAAAAGCAAAGCTCAAGTACAAATTCAAGTTCAAAAGAAAAGCTCAAGTTCAACACCAAAGTTCAAGTTCAGATTTAGGTTCATTCAAGTGCCAGTAATTTATTTGCCATTCGTGAAATTCGTGTTATGTTTATAGATTAACCATCTTTTTCTTTGAATCCGGCAATCATGCCATATTTTTTCCTTCTATATTGTTCGGTAATGGAATCGAGCAATCTGCTTTTCAAAGCAAAGCCAACAATTCCAAGAAGGCAAAGCACCAATACAGCAGCTTCCACAGAAAAAAGGAGGTAACACAGGGTGAAAATTAAAATAGGAGCGCCCAATACCGGTAAAATGATCAAAAACTGGGTGGCACTTGTGCCCTGCATGTTACCAAGCGGACTTTTATCCAGCTCTATTCTTTTCTTATTGAAGGAACCAAAGTATAGAATCATGGGAATGTTCACGCCTAAATTGTACAAGGCCGATCCAAAGTTTATCGCGAGGGCCTCCCAACCGAAATATACATAGGGGATGGTCAACAAAAACATTACGACCACACTTACTGATATTAAACTTGCCTTCGATTCCAAATATTTCCGCAAAGGGATGTTTTGGGCCATCATCATGCTGTAGTAGCTGCTGTCCCAAGCGGGAATGAACTGCCCAAAATTGCTCAGGAAAATCCCGGTCATGAAAATGCCTAAAAATGCAAACATCGGCATCATGTTGGCATAGATTTCCTGGGTGTAAAATATCAATCCGTAAAAGACAAAAAGCAAGGAAATGAATACCTGGGCCTTCGTTCGCTTATTGCGCCAAATCATTTTTAAATCCAGTTGTAGAAAAGGGCCCATATCACCAAACCGTCTCGTCCAGGCCAAATCGGAAGTTTTTGCTTCTTTGGATTTGGTTTTGAGGGATGCATCCAGAAAAATTTGATTTCTTAAGTATTTAAAGTTGAGCCAATACACCAACATTACTAAAACCATAGGAACCAAAACAGTAATGGGATATTGATACAGACTATGGAAAATAGGGCCAAAAAATTCCTTTATAGGAAGAACTTGAAAGTAGTCCAATCCGTAGAGTATCACAATGGTTCCGGCTATGATTGCCAGCGCCTTGTCACTTTTGTTTACAATGAAATTGACGTAATTAATACAAAGGACAATGGCGGCAATGGAAAGCAACCAAACAATAACATTCAAAATAGGATATCCCTGAAAAAGCAAAACAATACCGAAAGGGAGAAAAAAGAAGGGAGCCATTAGGTTATACATGGAAAAACCAGAGCGACCTAAAATATAATGGGCAATGGCACTTTTTTTAATAGGAAAGGACAACATGGGTTTGATATCCATTATAGGGAGCTTCTGCAAAAAATATCGGAAAAAGAGTTCTATAAGTATCCAGTAAATCATATACTGGCTGAGCATCCACATGGGAGACTGGTCTGGAAAAATTTTTCTCAAGATAAAATATAACCCCGCACCTGTGGCCACTAACGCGGTCAGCATGTAAATCCCAAAAAACAGCATCACCAGCTTTAGAGCCAATCCTTTTCCGAAAGAAGAGGAGCGAAAGAAGGACTTCCACTGGAGATTAATAAAGTGCATGATCATGGTTGGCAATTTTTCTTCTGGTTAGTACTCTAAAACCCATTTTTGTTACAATATGCTTCCTTTTTATGAATTTCGATGGGCAATAAAGTGCTAATCCTTAGTTTTGCACAAAAATTGTTTTTATGAGCGATTTTCATGCTTTAAAAATTTCTTCCGTAGATGCTCTGACGCAAAATTCGGTAGCGCTTTCTTTTGAAATTCCGGAAGACAAAACGGAAGCCTTTCAGTTTGAGGCTGGACAATACATCACCATTAAACATGGTGTAAACGGACAGGAATTGCGAAGGGCCTATTCCATTTCCTCGGCCCCTTCCTCAGGAAAACTGACCGTCGGCATCAAAAAAATGACAAATGGTACATTTTCAGTGTATGCCAATGAGCAACTGAAAGCTGGGGATGTGTTGGAAGTAATGCCTCCGGAGGGGCGGTTTGTGTTTGAGCAAACTTCATCTGCAAAAAATGTTGCTGCATTCGCAGCCGGAAGTGGAATCACTCCGATTATGAGCATTGCCCAAACCGTATTGGAAAGTCATTCGGAAAACCAATTTGTGTTGGTCTTTGGCAATCAAAGTGCTGAAGAAACCATGTACTTGCATGAGATTCAGGAGCTTCAACGAAAATATTCCGATAGGTTTTTTGTTCAACATGTGTATAGTAGAGCCCAAGAAGAAAATGCACTATTTGGACGAATTGAGACCTCAACGGTAAACTTCATTTTGAAGAATAAGTTTAAGGATACTTCTTTTGATGCTTTTTACCTTTGCGGCCCGGAGGAAATGATCAATACCGTTTCGGATACGTTGCAAAAGAATGGAATTTCTGAAGAAAGAATCCTATTTGAACTTTTTACCAGCTCCGATACGGAGGATACTTTGGCCGAAGCATTGGATGGCAAAACAAAAGTTGAAGTTATTGTGGACGATGAAACCTTTTCCATAACCATGGATCAAAAGGAGTTGGTTTTGGATGTCGTTTTGAAAGAGAACATCGATGCACCTTATTCGTGCCAGGGTGGCGTATGCAGTAGTTGTATTGCTCGAATTAAGGAAGGGAAAGCAGAAATGGTCAAAAACCAAATCTTGACGGATGGTGAGGTTGCCGAGGGATTGATTTTAACTTGTCAGGCACATCCAGTAACACCTACCCTGAAAGTGGACTATGATGATGTGTAAATTGAGTTGGGATCCTGTTTCTTCCCTTTGTTATGCCCTGGAAAACACTTTTTCAATAGCCCTACTTGCATGGTCGTAACCAATGGCAAATGCCTTTTCAATCCCTTTTTTGTCTAAAACTCCGATGCCTTCCAGCTCTTTCGGCTCGATATGCAAATCGCATTCTTCCAATTTTCGGTGGCTCGAAGCATAAATCATAAGGCCGGTCACCCTGCCGGCCAATTGTAATGAATTTCTAAGGTCTCTTTTCCCCACTTCCCCGGCTATGGAAACATTGCTGCCAATAATAAAATCAACTTTTCCATCCACGTATTCCTTCGGAAAGTTGTTCATCACCCCACCATCCGCATATAGGATGTTATCAATTTCAACGGGGCTGAAAACCGGGGTCAAGGCCGCTGAGGCCAGTAAAGGTCGAATCAATTCGCCTTCTGAAAAGGCAACCTCGCTACCTTGAAGTAAATTAGTGGCTATTACATGCAATGGCTTCTCCAAACTTTCAAAGGAGTCGTGTGGAAAATAACCTTTGAAAATCTTAAAATACCGTTCAGTATCAATAAAGCCAGGCTTGTTTATGGCAAAAAAGTCGTATTTGAACAGCGGAGTCTCCCGAAAAAACTGTAGCATGTCATCCACAGCATTTCCATTAGCATACAGTGCCCCGACCAAAGCACCTACACTTGAGCCCGCAATCAATTGTGCATCCAATTCATGTTCTTGCATCGCCTTGAGCAACCCAATATGGGCCATCCCGCGAATTCCACCTCCGGAAAGTACCAATCCTATCGATGTAGCTTGTGTGATATCTTTTGGCATGGTTAGATTAAGATGCAGACAATGTCAAAATTAGTAGCTAAGTATTAAAAACACCATTTTTGAACTGTTTTTTAAGACAAAATTACCGACCATCTGGTCTGATTTTTTTTAAAATTTATGCTTTTTCTGTATTTCAACGATTTCACTTCGAGTTTAGTCTTGCAATTTTTGGAGTGGTCATTTCTAAGACCGACTTGGTGGTCGGAATGTTAAAATTGTCGTTTCTTGGGAAAAAGTGTAATCCCAAAAGCTACAACTCGACCAATATTAGTATCCATATTTGTCGTAAGTTTAAGGTAATATATGATTCCCCTTGCTAGCTGAAACGAAATCAGATACCGCCATTCTCCTTTTTGCGAATTCCGCACAGCAGGATTCGTGCCTAAAGAGAATGGAAGCTGGTGAAGCTTTGTTCGAAAGGCTTACGGACAAAACAATAAAAACTATCCAAGCCACAGGATTGCCTTTTTTCCATTTTAGTGAAAAGGAACAGCACGGAAATTCCTTCGGGGAACGATTTGCAAATGCGATTCAACAAGTTTTTGATTTGGGATATGCTCAGGTCATAACACTAGGAAATGACAGTCCTCATCTAACAGCCAAACATATTTTAGAGGCACAATCGCAAATTTCCAGACACCATATTGTTTTGGGGCCTGCTATGGATGGAGGAATGTATTTAATGGGTATGCATCGTTCTGCTTTTGAAAAGGAATCGTTCAAGTCCCTTCCGTGGCAAACCGCTTCCTTGTACCTATATACTAAAACCTATTTTGAAACAAGGCTGTTTGCTGTACATGCACTAATCAAGTTGACCGATATTGATTCGATTTCCAATGTAAAACGTCTATCCAATCATATCAAATCTTTGGGTCAATGGCTGATGCTACTTCTTTCGAAGCTTCTGGAATCCAAAGACCGAATTTTATACAACCCTCTCCATAATTTTACTTCACCTTCCCAAACGGTTTTATTGAATAAAGGGTCGCCCATTTACTTTCCATCTCTCTAATTTTCGGCCTTTTGGCCTAGTTTTTTATGTGCACTTACGTGCTACCCCTAACTATTATAAAACCACCATTATGGTAAATTCATATTACGACCCAGCAGATCTACGAAAGTTTGGAAACATCACAGAATGGAGCGAAGAGCTTGGAACAAAATTCTTTGATTATTACGGAAAGGTCTTTGAGGAGGGTGCGTTGAGCGCCCGCGAAAAATCATTGATTGCACTGGCCGTGGCCCATGTCGTCAAATGTCCCTATTGCATTGATGCCTATACCAAGGATGGGCTGCAGCGGGGTATCACCAAAGAGGAAATGATGGAAGCTGTCCATGCGGGTGCCGCCATCGAAAGTGGAGCCACCTTGGTACACGGTGTGCAGATGATGAACAAATACAACAAATTATCCATGTAACCAGACCTTATTATGGAACAAAGTATTTTACCGCAAATCAAAAAAGCAGCTAAAAAATCGCTGAAAGCCAGGGACAATGAATTGGCGGAAACCAATAAGCAATTGGAAATCCTGAACGGAGGAATTTTTTCGGATGGCGAACTTCCATTTTTTAAAGACAAGATTGCAGAAATTGGTCATTTCCCCCTCCGACCCAAAACGTTGGAAATCCTACAAATTAATGTCGGCTATATGTGCAACCAGGTTTGTGAGCACTGTCATGTAGATGCAGGCCCTGACCGTAAAGAGATCATGACCCGAGAGACCATGGAGCAATGTTTGGAGGTAATCCGTAACACGGGTGCGCATACCCTTGATCTTACAGGAGGTGCTCCCGAAATGAATCCCAATTTCAGATGGTTTGTGGAGAAGGCCGCCAAAGCCGGCATCCAGGATTTTATTGTGCGTTCTAATTTGACCATCATTCGGGCCAACAAAAAATATTATGACCTTCCAGAATTCTTTAAAAAACACAATGTGCACGTGGTCTCTTCCATGCCACACTACACCCGTGGCAAAACGGACAAACAGCGTGGTGATGGGGTTTTTGATAAATCCATAAAGGCATTGCAGGAACTCAATGCTGTGGGTTATGGTATGTCCGATAGCAATCTGCGGTTAGATTTGGTGTATAATCCTTCGGGAGCATTTTTGCCTGGGGATCAAGCGGCCATGGAAAAAGATTTTAAAAAAGCCTTAAAGGAAGACTTCGATATCGATTTCCATAACCTCTTTGCCATTACCAATTTACCAATATCTCGTTTCTTGGATTACTTAATCGCCTCAGAAAACTATGAGGATTATATGTACGCTTTGGTGGAAGCCTATAATCCTGCAGCGGTAGCCAATGTAATGTGTACCAACACCATCTCCATAAGTTGGGATGGCTGGTTGTACGACTGTGACTTTAACCAGATGCTCGACCTTAAGGTCGCCAGTAAGGTAAAACACATTAAGGACTACAATGAAGATATCCTAAACGACCGAAATATTATTATTTCTCAACACTGCTATGGCTGTACGGCTGGTGCAGGGAGCAGTTGTCAAGGGACGGTGGCTTGATTTAGTAGGTAGTTTGAAACCAAAGTAATACCCTTATTTTAAGGTAAAACTGTAACAGGCGGTTGTTTCCCCAGTCTTTAAGGATAAAATCATGAGTAATGATAACACTCCGAAAGACAGGATTACTATCGATTCCCTTAACTTTTCTATTGGCAGGAATCGGAATGATTTGGTTGCTCCAAGTAGATAATGCATCAGGCACTTTTTTTGAAAAGCTATTAAGCAACAAAAACGACTGGCTGGTTGCTCATGTCGTATTATTATTAAGCACGGCTTTTTTAACACCTGCCGCTCTCAGTATTCGTCTTTTGTTGGAGCACAAAATTGCTGACGTGATTGCTACGGTTTTGGTGGTAGTAATCAGTTTAACAAGTGTTCTTCTGGCCGGACAATATACCATTGATTTTGTTATGCCGTTACTTGCCGAAGTAGGAGGAGACGCACTGGAAGTACATAGTCTTTTGTACAGAACCCCTCTGGTTGATACCTTGTTCTATAAACTACCGAACCTGGTCTTTTTGGCTTTGTTTTTATTAACGATCACGCTATTTTGGAACAAGAAAATCCCCATGAAAATTAAAATGGTGTTGCTTATTAATTGGGTGTTGGTGTTAATAGGAAATCTGATTCACCCTTTATTTCAGAGATTGGCCATTGTTTTTTTGGCTTTTTCCTTTATTCCTTTGGTTTCTTTCTTTTGGGAAAGTGATGTTCAGGATAATGTGTAGTGTTTTGAATTGATAGGTTGTTTTTAGTTTATTCTGTTATCCGTTTAACCTTAAAAGCAATCGTTTAAACCGACCCACCAGTCGGTATGCATTTTGTCTATCTTGGTTTTTAGGGTTTATTTTCACATTTCACCGATTTTTCTTACAAGTACATCCTTGATTCTTGAGGTTGGAGTGAATCCATTAAATCTTTGTAACCGACTTAACGGTCTATTTGAACCCAAAACCAAATCTTATGGACAAGAGCCTAAAACGAAGAGAAACCCTGCACCGATTATGTGCCAAAGGCCTTGAAGTGTTCCATGCCAAAGGCTACTACAATACAAGCTTGGATGACATTTTAAAGGAATTGGAACTTTCCAAAGGTGCTTTTTATCACCATTTTAAATCAAAGGAGGATTTTTGTATCTTTATCGTTCAAAACCTCATTGAGCAAAAAGTATATGCGCTGTTGATTGAGCCTTTGAACACCTATGAAAACCCATTGCCTGTTATTTTGGAAAGCTTGGAACGAGCGTTGGAGCCAGATAAGCGCAATGAAATGGTCTATGGCTTTATGCTGAATGATTTCCTGACCGAATTTCACAAGCGCAATGCTGAAATCAGCTCGTACTTAAAGGATATCATTAAAGTATGGGAGGTAAACCTTGTTTCGCTGTTGAAACGGGGAAAATTGGATGGCCATATAGCCCGCCATGTGGATTGTGAAGGCGTGGCCACTTACATTATTGCTTCTTATTTGGGGATGCAATCTCTACTTGCCGATAATGGTGGCCAACAATTAAAGTACCAGTATCAGCAGCAGCTAAAACAGTATTTCAACGCCATAAAGGAAACACGGGCAGTTGCCTAACCTTCAAGGATCTTGAAAAGTTTATCCACTATATTTTCCGAACTGATAGTCTCCATTACGGATTCGTATCCTTTGGGCAATTTGTTACCATAAACTGAGGTGGGAATCAACGGATAACGCTCGCGGTCGGACAACAAAGCGTTCTCCATCGGCTGACCAAACGGATAAAAACCGGCATACGGATGGGTAACACCCCAAAGCGTCACCACAGGAATACCATAATTGGCCGCTAAATGAGCGTTACCACTGTCCATGGACAACATTACATCCAGATTGGAAATCAATTCCAATTCTTCAGATAAGTTGAGCTTTCCCGCCATATTCAGCACATTTTCACGCTCTCTAGCAATGGCTTCCAACTGTAGAACTTCCATGTCGCCCCCACCAAAAAGCAAAATTTTATACTTATTGGTATCATTTAGTTCTGTGATTATGCCTTGCATTAAAGCCAATGGATACATTTTGCCCTCATAGGCCGCAAATGGAGCTATCCCTATCCATTTTTTAGTATCCTGCTGTACCAATTGCAGGACATTTTCTGATAGTTGTTTTCGTTCCAAAAGTTTGATTTCAGACAAATCAATTGGAAAACCGAGTTGGGAAAACACATCTGCATAACGTTGATGGGTGCCTTTTAGCTGCTGAAATTTTTTGTTGTTGGCACGAGTCAGTGCTTTTTTCTCAGCTCTTCCCTTATCGACCTGCATGAAGGGGACCTTACTCAAATTGAAGTAATTCTTAAGCACCCTACTTCGCAATACGTTGTGAAGATCAGCCACGGCATCGATATCGTACTCCTTAAGTTCCTTGTATAGCCTATAGAGACCGACCAAGCCTTTGTGCTTTTTTTTGACATCCGCCACATGGACGGAGACATTTTCCATCCCATCAAAAATCGGGGCAAATGGTTTTTTGGTAAGCACGGTAACCTTTAGCTCCGGGTAGGACTTTGTTAAAACAAGAAGTACAGGGACTGTCATGGCGACATCTCCCAAAGCGGAAAGTCGAATTACCAGAATATGGGTTGCCTTACCCTTTTTGTCCACGGAGAACGGGGTTTAACTCGTCGTCGTTATACATCTTCATCTGTTTGTAGACTTTCATGTATTTATTTCCAGCTTCAATGTCGGTCAATAATTGGTCAATGGCTGTTGAAAGGTCTTTCTTTTGTTCCAGGAGCACAGCCAGCTTTTGGCTGCACTTTTCAATATGGGATGAGGAGGCATCGGTACGATTTACCTCCTCTTGCATATGATAGATTTTCAATGCTAAAATAGAAAGCCGGTCAATCGCCCAAGCTGGGCTTTCCGTATTTATAGTAGCATCCGGCTTTACCTCAACTGTTTTGTATTTATCCAGAAAATAGCTGTCGATGTATTCCACCAAATCGGTTCGATCCTGATTACTGCTATCAATCTTACGTTTAAGTACCAAGGCATCCTCTGGGTTGATTTCAGGATCTCTGATTATGTCCTCATAATGCCATTGCACCGTATCGATCCAATTTTTTCGGTACAGCAGATGTTCTATTTTATCCTTCGGATAAGGATTGGTGAACTCTTGATAAACATCGTCCTTGATATGGTACGTTTGGATACTTTCTTCAAAAATGCGGAAAGCAAGTGCGCTGAACATAGTGTTTGACTTTGCGCAAAGATATTGCTTTATCGTTTATTGATTAAGCTCCAGTACAAAAAGCAATAGTGGCAAAAGTGTACACAATCCAATGAACAGGTCACGCAGGCGAACCCGCTTTATGGTTTCCAGATAATTAGTGAAAAAAACAGCTGCCGGAAAGAAGGTAAGTATCACCGGTGATGCATTTTCGGTCCTAAAAAAGCTAATTATGGCTCCCAAAATAAAGGCCAAAAACACAATACGCAAACGAAGCAACTTCCCCCCTCCCTTTTTACGGACCTTCAAGAAAACGACGGACATAACCACCACAATTAACAGCACATAGATCAGTAGTTTTATGTTTGGGCCGGTTTCAAAAAAGTTACCATTCAAAAAATCGATGGAAAAGCGATAATGTTCCTCAAAAAAAGAAGTCGCGCCATACAGCTTCTGTATCGCATACATCAAAATAAAAATCGTGGCGATTGCAACAAATGGGACAACCCAGTTTTTGGCTGTTTTTCGATCATAGACATTGATTACCAGGAATACCAGTACTAGAAAAATAATTGCCCAGTCATAAAATAGGCTCGCTACACAAATCAAAAAAGAGGCATCAAAAATTTTGTGCTTCACATTTTTAATGGATTTGATCGCTAGTAGTCGCCACAGTGCCAAAAGCAGAAAAAGAGTTGCAAAGACGGCATTTTTATCTGTTAGCGTGTCAGAAAAGGTTACTAACAGCAGTACAAAAAAAAGCATAGCGTAAGAGCTAAAATCGGTCACTTTCTCTACACGTACGATTTCGTTGATCACATATAGAATCAAAAGCAATGCCCCAAAGGTCAATACCTCTAATGGAATGGTATCGATAATATTGTTTTGTTCCAGTCCAATCAACACCAATAGTGAATAGAAAAGGAATAAAAAAACGGATAAAACAATATAATTTATGGGTTTTGTTTTTCCGAAAAAGCTTGAAATCATATTAGGTTTTACTACTTTTGTAAAGTAAATATAGCCAACATGAGCAAGTTTTTTTACGGCATAGAGGACTTATTTGTCAATGTGCTTTTTGCACCTTACGATTTTTTCCGGTTTATGGAAAACTGGTGGTCTTCCAACTTGGTTAACTGGATTTTGACCATCATTGGCTTTGTTGCCATGATTTATTGGATGAAGGAGCTTAAGTCTTTCAATGATAGAGGAGAGGAAGATAAGAGCATTTCCTCACACTCCTATCTATAAATCAAATCCGAGATCTTTTCGATAATACATTCCATCGAAACGGAGCTTTTCGATGTTTTGATAGGATTTTTTTAATGCTTCTTTGTAATCATTTCCGAAGGAAGTAATTGCGATCACACGTCCCCCGTTGGTGAGCACTTTCCCGTTTTCGTCTTGTTTGGTCCCAGCGTGAAATACCAGGGAATCTTTTATTTCATCAATCCCTGAAATTTCCTTTCCTTTTTGGTAAGCTTCCGGATATCCTCCAGATACGGCCATCACCGTTGTGGCTGCCCTGTCATCAATTTCCAACTCTATTTTATTCAGATTTCCCTGGGCCATGGCCAGCAGCACATCCACCAAATCAGATTTTATCCGAGGCATGACCACCTCGGTTTCTGGATCTCCCATACGTACATTGTATTCGATTACCTTCGGATTGTCCCCTACCTTTATCAATCCAATGAAAATAAAACCTACATAAGGTAAGTTGTCTTTTTTAAGGCCTTCAACCGTTGGGTTCACAATGCGTTGTTCAATCTTTTGCATAAAAGATTCATCTACAAATGGCACTGGAGAAATGGCGCCCATACCGCCGGTATTAAGTCCTGTGTCTCCCTCTCCTATGCGCTTGTAATCTTTCGCCGTGGGTAGAATCTTGTAGTTGGTTCCGTCAGTCAACACAAAACAACTCAGTTCTATCCCATCCAAAAATTCTTCAATGACCACGGTGGCACTGGCATCTCCAAATTTGGAATCTACCAACATGGATTTCAGTTCTTTTTTGGCTTCCTGCAAATCATGTAGAATCAATACTCCTTTTCCAGCTGCTAGACCATCAGCTTTGAGCACATAGGGAGGCTCCAAGGTTTCCAAAAAGGTATATCCTTCGTCAAGATTATCAGCAATGAAACTTTGATAAGTCGCAGTGGGAATTTGATGTCGTTGCATAAACTCTTTGGCAAATTCCTTGCTTCCCTCCAACGTAGCCGCCGCTTTTTGTGGGCCAATCACTGAAACGTTTCTGAGCTCAGGATCATCCAGAAAAAAATCGTGGATTCCGTTCACCAAAGGATCCTCAGGCCCCACCACTACCAGTTCCACATTCTCTGTAAGTACAAGTTCCTTGATTCCCTGAAAATTGTTTACACCAATATCCTTGTTTGTTGCTATGTTGGATGTCCCTGCATTTCCAGGTGCAACTATAAGTTTATCCACTTTAGGGCTTTGGGATATTTTATGGGCGATTGCGTGCTCGCGCCCACCCGAGCCAAGGACGAGAATGTTCATGGGTCAAATTTTGGCAAAAATAATTCAATTCAGATTTTAGCTATCCGAAATTGCGATTTATTTACCGTTCAAATGCGAAAA
>JANQRD010000085.1 GCA_028284725.1 Allomuricauda sp.
GTACATTCTTCCAAATGCTGCTGATTTTGAAACATGCTGGCCTGTGCTGCAAAAGTATTTTGGTGAAGTACGCCCGGCAGCCACCATGATTTCAGCAGGACTTTCCGACACTCGAATGAAAATCGAAATCCAGGTTACCGCACTAAAGGAAGCCTAACCCAAACCATATCATTTTTTAGCAATTTTGGTCACGTTTTCCTGTGGTGGTTTGTCATTAAGATAAACTACAAAACAGATGAAAACATTGTTACGAATTGATAGCAGTTCCAGGATAGAGGGATCGCATTCACGGGCTCTAGCAGACTATGTTGAAAAAAGATGGAAGGAGGAAAATCCCGAAGGGAAGGTCATTTTTCGGGATTTGGTGGAAAGCCAATTACCTCATATCCATAATAGTACCATAGTCGGCTTTTACACACCTATGGAAAATTGGTCGGAGGAAGCCGCCGAGGCAACCGCACTTTCAGACGTGCTAATTTCCGAGCTCAAAAATGCGGATGCATTGCTCATCAGTAGTCCGCTTTACAATCTTAATATCCCATCCAACCTTAAGGCCTATTTTGATCAGGTGGTTCGGATCGGTCACACTTTTGGTATTGATGAAAATGGGTATTTCGGACTTCTCGAAAATAAGACCGCCTATGTTGCCATAGTGAAGGGAGGTGTTTACAAAGACACCGTTATGGAGCAATATGATTTTCAGGAACCTTATTTAAAGGCCATTTTGGGACATATGGGAATAAGGCAAACCCATTTGTTTTCGCTAGAGGGAACTACCGATACCGACATCTTGGAACAAAATAAAAAGCAAGTTTATGAACTTATTGATAAATCATTTAAAACAAAAACAGATGCATACCATTGAAACAGATTTTTTTAACGACGTATTGGAGGATAAGGCAACGGTGATTCTGCCTGAGCAAGGTGAAGCATTGAAACTGAACGACATCACTTTTACCTTTAAGGTAACCAGTGAGATGACCAACGACCAACTTGGGGTCTATACCATAGTTTTGGAGCCCATGGCCATTGGTGCAAAATTGCATTACCACCGTTTTATGGATGAAACATTCATTGTGGATGAAGGGGTATTGACTATCCAATTGGGAGAAGAGGAAATTCGGGCAGAAGCAGGGTCGATTGTTTATGTTCCCCGATTTACGCCGCATGGATTTCAAAATGACACCGACAAACCGGTGAAGCTTACACTGTTGTTCAATCCATCCCAAAAGCGGGAGGGTTTTTTTAGGGGACTGTATGAAACTTTAAGTGAAGATCCCATAGATCCGAAGAAATATCTAAAACTGTACAACAAGTACGATAGCTTCCCGGTGGATACTTCGAATATGATTCCCAAAAGATGACTATTTTTTAGCGATAAACGGTCCGGTCGACGAACTGGGCCGTTTTTCAATACCGTCCTTTTTTCAATAGGAAAATAAGGGAAGGAGATTTAGTCGAAGTACACATTAAGTTTTTCCCAAAGCTCATTGTCGAAACTTGAGGGGCCAAGCAAATCTTCTCCAGCATCCTCGCCCATGCGTACAATGACCAAACTTTTGCTGGGAACAATGTACAGCTTTTGATCATCCCTGCCCAATCCGGCATAGGTATCGGCAGGGGCATTGGGAATAAGTTCCCCCTGGAATTCCGTCTGGGAGGCTGGTGCCCGATGACTTGATTTCCCATTTAGCCACCATAAATACCCATACGATCTGTTCAGGTCCTGGGACGTGTTTCGCATGTCATTTTTATAGTCATTATCCCCTAGAATTGTCTCTTCGTTCCATACCCCGTTGTTGAGGTTCAAGAGACCAAAACGAGCCATACTACGGGCTGTACTGAAAAAAACATTGTTGAGGCCGTTAGTGGAGAGCCAAAATCCATCCATTCCGATTTTATCCCGCAATTTGGAGTTAAAATAAACGTTCCATTCCGTTTCAGTGGCATTGGCAACGACACTTTGCAATAGGGTATAGGGACCATTGTGATAGGCCCATCGGGTACCGGCATCTGCCACGTAGGTGAGGCATTCAGGAGTGACGCAATCAAAAAAAAGGGCATTCATCCCACTGGTCATGGTCAGTTGGTGCCAAACCGTGATTAGATTTTCTTTTTCTGAAGCAGTATTCGTCCATCCTTCGCCTAAATAATCAGAGGTTTTATCGTCGATATCCAAAAAGCCTTCCTCTTGGGCCAATCCTACCGTAAAAGCTGTTAAGGTCTTGCCTGCTGAGGCCCAATACCAGCTTGTATTTTGTGTATGATCCCCAAAATACCATTCCACCACTATTTTTCCATCCTTTAATATAATGAAGGCCTTGGTACTTTTTTCTTCCAGGTAATCGAACAAATCTTGCTCATTTTCTGTGTTCCACCCCAAATCGCCAGCGTCTGAGGTTTCCCATTCGGCAGATTCCGAAGGTGGAAAATACAGATTCGTGGGAGTAGGTTGCTCAGAACCATTATCATCCCCATTAGAGGATTCCGATGAGCAGCCCAGGCACAAAGCTAGGGAACTTAAAATGACCAAGAGTGGCTTTTTCATGATTTAGGTTTTATCTTGGACGGTCTGGTTGTACAAAGGTTTAACGCTGGTTTTTGAAAAATATTCGGGTAAATCGACGTAATGCCCTGTCATGTTGTATTTTTGCACCCCATTTGAGACAATATGCGCACAAAATCGCTTAAAAAGAACAAAATCAACGTGGTAACCCTGGGGTGTAGCAAAAATGTCTACGATTCTGAGGTGCTAATGGGTCAACTTCGGGCCAATGACAAGGAAGTGGTGCACGAAGAAGAAGGCAATGTGGTGGTGATCAACACCTGTGGTTTTATTGCCAATGCAAAAGAGGAAAGCGTGAACACCATCCTGGAATATGTACAGAAGAAAGAGACTGGTGATGTGGACAAAGTTTTTGTAACTGGTTGTTTGAGTGAGCGTTACAAACCCGATTTGGAAAAGGAGATTCCCAATGTGGACGAATATTTTGGCACCAGCGACCTTCCGAATCTATTAAAAGCTTTGGGAGCGGATTACAAGCACGAGTTATTGGGCGAACGCTTGACCACCACACCAAAGAACTATGCCTATCTGAAAATTGCAGAGGGGTGCGATCGACCTTGTTCCTTTTGTGCGATTCCCTTGATGCGCGGTAAACATCGAAGCAAACCTATTGAGGATTTGGTCATAGAGGCCGAAAATTTGGCTGCCAATGGTGTAAAGGAACTTATATTGATTGCCCAGGATCTTACCTATTATGGATTAGATCTCTATAAAAAACGTAATCTGGCCAAGTTGTTAAGGGCTCTCGTAAAAGTGGATGGCGTTGAATGGATTCGATTGCATTATGCATTTCCAACTGGATTTCCAATGGATGTGCTTGAGGTAATGAAGGAAGAGCCAAAAATCTGCA
>JANQRD010000090.1 GCA_028284725.1 Allomuricauda sp.
GTACATTACCCTTGATGGAGGTGAAAATTGGAAAAAGTTCACCAATAATATGCCATCCGTGGCAGTTCACTTCGTCGATTTACAAAAAAGCACGAACGATTTGGTGATGGGAACCCATGGTCGCGGTGTTATAATTGTGGATGATATTTCTCCGCTAAGGGAAATCACTCCGGAAGTATTGAACAAGAACGTACATTTCTTCGCGAACACCCCCACAACAATCAATGAAAAGAGTAGCTTTTCGGGTAGTTTTGGAAGCGAAACGGAATTTGTGGGGCCAAGTAAGACGTCAAATGCCCAATTGAAGTACTTTCTCAAGAAACGGCATACCTTCGGTAAAATGACACTTGAAATTCAGGATATGGATGGAAAGATGATTTCAGAACTCACTCCTGGAAAATCGAAGGGAATCAATATTGTCAATTGGGGTTATAGTCTGAAAATGCCGAAAATTGCCAAAGGGCAGACCTTTACCTTTGGTGGTTTTACTACTCCAAAAGTTCCCGCTGGAACCTACAAAGCAGTATTGAAAAAAGGGAAGGAAACCTTTGAGCACACTTTTGAATTGGTGTATGATGAGGCGTCGCCATTGACACCCGAGGAAAGAAATCAGAAGAATTCCATCACCCTACAACTGTATAATATGACCCAGGATCTGGCCTATATGGTGTACGAAGTTGATGAGATCATTGCCAGTGCTACTGAAAAAGGCGATACCAAGACTGTATCCAAGCTTAATGCGCTTAAAAATACCTTGGTAATCACCACTGGGGACAATTATGTCGGTTCTGCAGAACCACAGCTTCGTGAAAAATTGGCGACTTTGTATAGCAAAGTGGCAGCCAGCTACGACAAGCCTACGGCTTCAGAAATGGAGAATCTAGCATTGATTACTTCACAACTGGAGGAAGCAAAGAAATCTTTTGAAAAGATAAAGGGTAAATACCTGAAAAAGCAGGAGGTGGAACTTAAAACCTTTGATGAATTTTTAGAAAGTAAATAAGTAGTAATATGTAGAAAAGGCCGGTGATTTACACCGGCTTTTTTTGTTTATAAAATCGTTAAAAACTATTGGGCAGGTTGAATTTGTACGGTTTTTGAATATGTAATTTTATTAAAACTTACGATCATGGATTCAAGGTCCGACCGTCTCAAGGGCATTCGACCTGAGATGAAGCAAAGTCTTTTGCGCACCGATACCGGTTCTGATGAGCGATTTCAAAACCAAACTTTACGACCCATAATCAAGTTCCAAAACCCTTTATTGCTGGAAATGTACAAGAACTACATCCGCAAGCACAAGGGCTCGTTTTATGAACTTTCCCTGGAAAAACGGATGGAATATATTGAAAGATCTATTCAAAAGGATATCAAGTTCCGGAACTCATTGAAGGGGATGATCATTGGGCAATTTACCATCGAGGAATACAGTATGTATACTAAAAATTCCTCTGCACTGAACAAACGGATGATGAATATGGTCATCGAACGATTGAAAGACCAGATTCAGCTATTGGAAGAAGAAATTTTAGTCTAGAAGCGATTCCCCATTAAGATTCGTCGTAAGGATATCACTCATTAGGTCAAAATAAGGTCGTATGGCTTTATAAGAAGTATCGACTTCTTTAATGAATCCTCCAGAAAGTACTTCAGCATCTGTAAAGTTCTTGACGAAAATAAACTGTTTTCTTTTGATAAGATCGATATCTGGGTGTTCCTTGTCAAAACCCTTTGGTGCTGTTTTCACACCTCCCCCAATCAAATCTCCCCATACTTTTTTAAAGGATTTATCATTAATGACTTTTCGGAATTCACTGGCATCCATCTCAAATTCTTTGCGAATACGGAACAAATCTTCCTTATTGGGCTCCCAAAATCCCGTGGCCAAAAAGGTGCCTCCTGGTTTTAACTGAAGGTAATAGCCGCCTCGCAGGTGGGCTCCCAGCCTTGAAAAGGAACCCGCAAAATGCGTTTTATAGGGCGTTTTGTCCTTGGAAAAACGAACATCACGGTAAATCCGGAACATTTTCATCTTTTCGATTTCGTCATGGACATTCAGGTTTTCCTGTACCTGGGTATAAAACGATTTTACATCCGCTTCATGTTTTTTAAAAGCGGCCTTATTTTCATTAAACCATTCCTTATTGTTGTTTTTGGCAAGCTTCTTCAAAAAGTCGAAAATTTCCTTTGTAATTCTTTGATTGTTCACAGGACTAAGTTGATGTGTTATTTTTAAGCTAAAGTTAGCCAATTCTGTAACGGAGTGGTAATGATTTGGCTATTTTTAAACTTTACTTATCATCATGGACAAGAAAAAAATCATCGAGGAACTGAATAGGCACAAAAATCTACCCTATTTAGACTATAGATTAAAGCAAGAAACAGAAAATTTCACTAACATTCTTTTCTATACCCTTTTCGATGCGAACACTCCTGTAGCAGAGAATTTGGATGTTTTGGAAGAAAAGTTCAGTACCCTGGTTGATATGGCGTGTTGGGAAATAGAGCGCCCCTGCACAAAAATCTGGGAAAACTTTGTTTTAACTTTACCTGAGGTACTGGAAAAATTGAACCTCGATGCGCAAGCTATCCTGAATTGCGATCCAGCTTCCTTGTCCATTCAAGAAATATACATGGCCTACCCCGGTTTTTACGCCATCGCCATTTACCGTCTGGCACACGAGCTTTACATTCAAGGATTCCCATTGGTGCCAAGATTGATGACGGAATATGCGCACCGACAGACCGGTGTTGATATCAATCCAGGGGCCCAAATCGGGAAATCGTTTTTTATAGATCATGCCACTGGAGTGGTTATTGGGGAAACCGCCGTTATCCATGACAACGTAAAACTTTATCAAGGGGTTACCTTGGGTGCGCTGTATGTCGCCAAAGACCTTCAAAAGACTAAAAGGCATCCCACCATCATGTCGAATGTCACCATATACGCCAACGCCACTATTTTAGGAGGGCAGACCGTTATTGGAGAGAACTCGGTTATCGGCGGAAATGCGTGGTTGACTTCGTCTGTGCCAGCAAACTCAACCGTTTTCCACACACCGGAAATCAAAATAAAAACAGTTTCCAATGTCTAAAAGTATTTTAGACCTCATTGGAAACACGCCCCTTGTGGAATCCAAAGTATTGAACACCAATCCCAACGTACGCCTGTTTTTTAAGTTGGAAGGCAACAATCCTGGAGGTAGTGTCAAGGACAGACCAGCTTACAACATGATCAAAAGTGGATTGGAACGTGGTGATATCACCAAAGATTCAAAATTGATTGAAGCCACAAGTGGAAATACCGGAATCGCTTTGGCCATGATTGCGGGTATTTATGGATTGAACATTGAATTGGTGATGCCAGAAAACTCAACAAAGGAACGTGTCCAGACGATGCGCGCCTATGGTGCCAAGGTCACCTTGACTTCTTCCGATATTGGTATTGAAGGGGCCCGCGACTACGCCGAAGCCAAAGTTCGGGATGAAGGCTACCAAATGATGAACCAATTTGGTAACGATGACAACTGGAAAGCCCATTACAAAACGACTGGTCCCGAAATTTGGAGGGACACTGATGGAGGGATTACGCATTTTGTTTCCAGTATGGGAACTACAGGAACCATAATGGGCACATCCACATTTTTAAAGGAACAAAATCCAACTATTGAGATCATTGGGGTACAACCGACCGATGATTCAAGGATTCCAGGGATACGGAAATGGCCTGAAGAATATCTTCCAAAAATCTTCAATCCCCAAAAAGTGGATACCATCATGGAAGTGAGTCAGGAGGAAGCTGAAGAAATGGCGCGAAGATTGGCAAAGGAAGAAGGTATTTTTTCAGGGATGAGCAGTGGTGGTGCCGCTACAGTTGCGCTTCGACTGGCCGAAAAGTTGGAAAGTGGCACAATCGTTTCCATTGTTTGTGATCGTGGAGATCGTTATTTGTCCTCCGACCTTTTTGAGTGAATTATTCCAGCTCGAGCAGAATCCCATTTTGATAGGCCTCAAACTCGCTGAGGTTGTTGTGTTCCCCATTTTCAATGGTGTAGAAGACTTTGTCCGATATGGGGATAGCCTCAAAAAGCTTCTTTCCTGATTCATAGGAGACCACCTTATCTGCGGTACCATGAAAAATACGGATGGGAGCATTCACCTGCTGGACGTATTCATTCGAAGTGAATTTGTAATTCAACACGTACTTCAAAGGCAAAAACGGAAAACGCTCTCCAGCAACATCCATCAAATTATAAAATGGTGTCTCCAGCACCAATTTTTTTGGGTTGTTGTTTGATGCCAGTCTGGTAGCAATGCTGGCTCCAAGGGAACGGCCATAAATCAGAATATCGTTTTGGTCATACTTTTTTAAGGCATAATCATAAAACAACTGGGCATCACTGTGCAATGCTGCCTCGCTCAAAGTGCCCGTACTTTTTCCATACGTGCGATAGTCCATGATCAAGACATCATATCCAAACTGCACAAAAGGTTGCACAATTTCTCCCCATCGGGAAAGGTCGCCGGCATTACCATGAAAGTATAAAATGAGTCCTTTCGAATTTTCGGCATAAAAGTGAAGGGCGTTCAATCGTGCACCATCAGAGCTATCAATAAAAACTTCATCAAAATCAGCCTTAAAAGTGAACACATGATTTTGTGGGAGCTTTGTAGGTAAAAAAATGAGCTTTTCTTGAAACATATAAAACGCGACTACGGTAAGGGAGATGATCACTATGCCATAAAGCAGTATTCGTTTAAGCTTTCGCATTGACCCGCTTTGAGGAATGGTTTACATTAATACTTGATCCCTCGAGGTTTACTTTTTTTGGCCGTGTTGTAATGATTTCTGTCAACATTTTGTGGTAAGATTCAAAGTTATTGAGATTCTTATGCCCTCCTCCTATCACCGTGTACAATTTGGTAAGTTCCGGTTTTATTTTGGAAAGCTTCACACTGGTCTTGTAAGGGATGAGCCGATCGTCGGTTCCATGGATAATATGAATGGGGCAGTTCACGTATCGCAGCCATTTGTAGGTGGGCATCGGGAACTTAATCAACAGCGACAATGGCATAAACGGTATGAACTTCTTCGCGACCTTGCTCAAACTATAATAGGGAGCATCCAATATTAGCATCCTGGGATTGTTCATGGAGGCCAGTTTGGCAGCGAAACCGGAACCCATGGAACGTCCGTAAAGGATAATATATTTTTCAGAAACCTTATCCTTTATCTTGTTGTAAATTACCTGCATATCACGCTTTACGGCCTTTTGTGTCCTTCGTCCGGTGCTTTTTCCAAATCCACGGTAATCCACCATGATCACGTCATAGCCATGACGGGTAAAATCGACTGCAAACTTCCCCCAACCTTTTATACTCTTTGAATTCCCCTTTAAATAAAACACAACTCCCTTTGGATCCGTTGCCCTAAAACGCAATCCATTGATTATGGCACCATCGCGGGTTTCCACATTGTATTCCTCGATTTCTTGATTATCGTAATGAAATTGAAAGTCTTTGGGCAGCTTTTCAGGTTTGAACAGGAAAAAGTCCTGAAAGAAGTACAACAAAACACTCACCACAAGGTAAACCGCCACAATGATCAATCCGATATAAAGCCACTTCTCCATGTGAAATGCGTTTGATCCAAAATACAAAAAAATCCATACAGGCACCCTTACCGATTTATGAATCAAATAATTATTCTCCAAAGTGTAACATATTTGTCGCCACGTTGTCTTATGTTTATCATCAATCGAATAAGCAACCTTCTGTCATGAAATCACCTGAAACCGTACAGCCCCAAAAACGTATTGAAATCATCGATGCCCTGAGAGGGTTTTCCTTAGCGGGAATCGTAATTGTTCACTTGGTGGAGAATTATATCGCTGCTCCCCCTCCTGCTGAACTCATTGAAGCCACACACCAAGGACTTGCTGATGATATCGTAGATGGTTTTATGGGATTTTTGCTGCGAGGGAAGTTTTTCGCACTCTTTTCATTTCTCTTTGGATTGAGTTTCTTCATACAAATGGATAACGTGGCCAAAAGTGGTGGTTATTTTGGAGGACGTTTTCTCTGGAGATTGATTTTGCTCCTAGCAATTGGATATCTGCATAGTCTCTTTTACGCCGGTGATATTTTGACATTATATGCCATGTTGGGTGTATTTCTTATCCCTTTTTACAAGGTCAGCAATAAATGGGTTCTGGGTATTGTGGCATTGCTCTTTCTCGGATTGGGAAGATACATTGTGTTCGTTTTGACACAAGGGGCGAACATCTTTGGAAATATGAGTTTTGCTCCCGACAGCCCAGTGGTTCTGGAATACTATGATGTGTTGAAAAATGGATCACTCTTGGATGTGTTTTCTGTGAATGCCTACAACAGTCATCTAAACAAACTCGACTTTCAATTTGGCGTTTTCGGTCGTGGTTATGTCACATTTGGTTTTTTCCTTTTGGGGATGTATGTGGGGCGAACAGGTTTCTTTAAGACCTTTCGAGAGCAAAAGAAACTTATAAAACGTACTTGGATATGGTCGTTGGTGCTATTTTTGGTATCAGGTGGACTTATGGCGGCGACGTTTGGTCAAATGGGCGAAAATGTAACCTTTGATAATTGGATTGCTATGATTGGATTGACAGCATACGATCTGAATAACATCGCGATGACTTTTATCTTGATCAGCATTTTTGTGATTCTATATAAACGGGTGAAGCCAGAAAAATGGTTGGTGAAGTTTGCACCTTATGGTAGAATGGCCTTGACCAATTACTTTTTTCAAAGTGTGGTAGGCACATTTTTATTGTTTGGGTGGGGTCTGGGCTACCTCGGCGAACTAAGGAATGTCTATACTTTTGCCATAGCCATTGTAATCGTTGTTGTGCAAATGCTATTGAGCAAATGGTGGCTTCAGAAATTCAAATACGGTCCTTTGGAATGGTTATGGCGTAGTGCTACTTTTTTAAGAAGCTTCCCTTTAAAGAAATAGTGCAAAAATCATCGACGAGCCGTACTTGTGTGGCAGGATGACTTACAATACTCACGATTCGTCGATTATTTAATGTAGGAAAAATCGATTCTTCCGAACTTCGTATCATAGTGTTGAACCCAAATCTTTTACGAAAATGAAAAAGCTGCACAACATTCTGAATTGGAGAACGACGAACATCGCTATTTCCGTTGTCCTGCTAGCACTAATAGTATTGAATTTTTACGGAGTTTATACAAATCGGTTTTACTTTACAAAACCCACAAACTATATTTTCCCCATTCTTACAATGACCCATTTTGTGTATTTGTATGTGATTTGGTTCAAGATTACAGAGAATGAATTGCCAGATCCCGTAATGCGGAATTTGGAATATTCCGTCTACGCGCTAGCTGGATTCTATTTTTACAAGATTTACGATAGCTATTTAGTACTGAACTCACTCACCGAGTTTCAACAGCACATGGTTCCCTCGACTTTCGAACCCAGCAGTACACTCATTTTGGTGTTGTATATCTTATTGGCTCCATTGACAGTCTTGTCATTCTGGCAACGAAGGAGACATGTTGGGGCTTACAAATTTGAGAACTACAACGACAATTTGAATATATGGCAGTAGACTACAAGCCTCGTATGTAGCTGCCGTAGAGATCTTTAAACTGGAAGCCCTGAATAAATCGTTGTTTGCTCAATTTTTTGTGTGCCACTAATCCCCATAGCAGCAACTCCTTCATAAAGTAAGAATCTTCTTTTGGTATATCGGGCTGGTATTCTGTGAGCAATGTATTTAGTGGGGCAACGGAATCCAGTTTAGTCCTATATTCCAAATCGGTATCCTCATCCAACAGTTCAAAACCGTCCCCTTCAAAGAACCAACTAATTAAGTCATCATATTCAGTTTCAGCATCTTTGCGTTGCAGCTTATCGATTTTTGGAAAGTAGTTGGAAAACAGTGACTTTATGGCGTCCTCTAACAGGATTTCCGCTACGGATCCCGCTCCTTCCTGCTCGCCCTCGTAGACAAGCTCAATTTTCCCAGTGATCGATGGGATAACGCCCATAAAGTCGCTCAATCGAACGGATGTGCTCTTATCGCCGGATTTTATAATGCGCCTTTCGGCCGTGCTCAACAAGTTTTCAAAGGCAGTAATGCTCATCCGGGCGCTGACACCACTTTTTGCATCCACATATTCGCTGTTTCTGGCCTCAAAGCTTATCTGTTCCAACACATCCATTGCAATTTCCGGAACATATACCGAATCAGATTGCCGCTGGTCCAAAGCGGCTTCTTGAAGGGTAATTTTTTTAGCAATTTCAATGCTTTCCGGATAATGGGTCAGAATCTGGGATCCAATCCTGTCTTTCAATGGGGTCACAATACTTCCCCGATTGGTATAATCCTCAGGATTTGCCGTAAAGACGAATTGCAAATCTAGTGGAAGTCGAAGTTTAAAACCACGAATCTGTATGTCTCCCTCTTGCAATATGTTAAACAGTGCTACTTGAATCCTTGCTTGAAGATCGGGAAGCTCGTTGATCACAAAAATACAACGGTTGGCTCTGGGAATCATCCCAAAGTGAATCACACGATCATCAGCATAGGAAAGCTTCAAATTGGCCGCTTTAATGGGATCAACATCACCTATAAGATCCGCCACGGTAACATCGGGCGTTGCCAATTTTTCATAAAAACGATCATCACGATGGATCCAAGTGATGGGTGTGTCATCCCCTTTTTCCTTAATAAGCTCTGTGGCGTATCTTGAAATGGGCTTCAACGGATCATCATGCACCTCAGAACCTTCAATAACTGGAATCCACTCATCCAACAATTGCACCATCAAGCGTGCTAATCGGGTTTTTGCCTGACCTCGTAGTCCGAGTAGGTTGATATTATGACGAGATAATATTGCACGCTCCAACTCTGGAATTACGGAATTCTCGTAGCCCCAAACACCTTCAAAGGTATCCTCGCCCTTTCCAATCTTTTCGAGAAGGTTGTTTCGCAACTCGTCCTTAATGCTCTTGCTTGCATACCCTGCAGCTTTCAAATCGCCCAGAGTGTGTATTTTGGAATGATTCAATTTCATCTAAGTAATCGCTATCCTTTAATTCTTTTTCTTCTATTTTGTTCGTAATCTTCGAAAATCATTTCACCCAAACCTTTTAATCCAGTATAAAAAGCTTTGCCCTTGTTCGCCTTGGTAAACTCACGCACAAATTGCATCAGATAAGAATCTTGGGCAATCATAAAGGTGGTGATGGGAATATGTAATTTTCTGGCTTGTTGGGCCATAGCGTAGCATTTCTCCACGATATAATCGTCAAGTCCAACACTGTTTTTATAATAATCACCATTGGGAAGCCTCAAGCAGGATGGCTTTCCATCAGTGATCATGAAAATCTGCTTGTTGGTATTGCGCTTTCTACGCAACATGTCCATCGCCAATTGCAGTCCGGCGACGGTATTGGTATGATAAGGCCCTACTTTTAGATAAGGCAAATCCTTAATGGGAATAGGCCAAGCATCGTTTCCAAAGACCAAAATGTCCAAGGTGTCCTTCGGATATCGGGTGGTAATCAATTCAGCCAATGCCATGGCCACCTTTTTGGCGGGTGTGATACGGTCTTCGCCATATAAAATCATACTATGGCTGATGTCGATCATCAGCACCGTACTCATCTGCGCCTTGTATTGGGTGTCTTCAACGACCAAATCGTCCTCACTAAGGGAAAAATTACCCACTCCGTGGTTGATCTGGGCATTTTTAAGACTTTCGGTCATGGAGATATGCTCCAAAGGATCTCCAAAACGGTACTCTCTAAATTCCCCTGTATGCTCGTCCCCTCTTCCAGATTTTCCAGTTTTGTGATTGCCTGCACCACTTCGTTTCAGTTTCCCAAAAATTTGATCTAAAGCCCTTTGGCGGAGCATCCGCTCCAACTTTGCCGTAATGGACAGGTTTCCACCCTGACCGTCGCTTTCATCACCCTCACCTTCTCCCCGTTCGCCATCCGTATCGAATTCTTCCCGGATAAAGCCTTTCGCTTTTAAGTCCTCAATAAAATCATCAATGGTATAGTCGTCATCGGTGAGCTCGTATTCCTTGTCCAACTCGCGCAGCCAATCCAAAGCCTCCTCCACATCCCCAGAGGTATGTGTGATCAATTCCTGAAAAATCTCAAAAAGTTTTTCAAAAGGGGTTTGATTCGGAGCTTCGTAGGTAGTAAAACGAAATCCTTTCCTCGTATTCATAGCCATTAGATAAAATTAAGCTATTTCGCAATACGGGAACGGGATTTTAAAAAAACTTAACGCTCTTGTTTAAGTTATCTATTTATGCCTGCTCTTCAGTGTTTTCACGATGTCGTCCAATTGAAAACCTTTGGCCTGTAACAGAATCAGGTAGTGAAACAACAAATCGGCACTTTCATTTAAAAAAAGCTCATCATTGTTATCCTTGGCCTCAATCACGATTTCAACCGCCTCCTCTCCCACTTTTTGTGCCATTTTATTGATTCCCTTTCGGAAGAGCGATGCTACATAGCTATCGGGATTTTCGGCATCTTTTTTTCTATCGCTGATGATTTCTTCCAATTGGGATAGAAAACCGTATTCCTGGACATTTTTATCTCCCCAACAGGTATCCGTACCCTTGTGACAGGTTGGTCCAACGGGATTGACTTGAATCAGTAGTGTATCCTTGTCACAGTCAATCTTCATGCTGACCAGCTCCAAAAAATTACCGCTCTCCTCTCCTTTTGTCCAAAGGCGATTTTTGCTTCTACTATAGAACGTCACCTTTTTGGTCTCCCGGGTCTTTTCCAAAGCTTCCTGATTCAAATAACCCAACATCAATATATTTTTGGTGCTTGCATCCTGAATTATAGCAGGCACCAAACCATCGGTATTTTTGGTGAAATCGATATCCATTTTTATAATCTTACGGGTATCCCCTCTTTTTGTAATGCTTCTTTTAAATCCTTGATTTCAATTTCCTTAAAATGGAAAATGCTTGCAGCCAAAGCGGCATCGGCTTTTCCATTGACAAAGGTATCAGTGAAATGTGAAACGGCCCCAGCACCGCCAGATGCGATAATGGGAATGTTGAGCATTTCGGATAAGTGCGCCAACGCTTTATTCGCAAATCCATTTTTGGTACCATCGTGATCCATGGAGGTAAACAAAATCTCTCCAGCTCCCCTTTCCTCTACTTCCTTTGCCCATTCGAACAAGTCGATTTCCGTAGGAACTTTACCTCCTACCAAATGTACTTTCCAGTTGCCATCAATTTGTTTGGCGTCGATGGCCACAACGATGCATTGGGATCCAAATTTGGCCACAAGTTCATTGATCAGTTCAGGTCTTTTTACTGCAGAGGAATTGATGGATACCTTGTCAGCTCCATTTTTTAGCAAGATATCGACGTCCTCTACTGAGGAAATACCACCACCAACGGTAAATGGGATATTCACCTTTTCTGCAACACGGTATACCAAATCGGCCAAGGTTTTTCGTTTTTCCTCAGTGGCCGAGATATCCAAAAACACCAGTTCATCGGCACCTTTGTCTGCATATAGTGCTGCCAATTCCACAGGATCGCCGGCATCCCGTAAATCAACGAAGTTGATACCTTTTACGGTACGTCCGTCTTTAATATCCAAACAGGGTATGATTCGTTTTGTTAACATATTAGTTTGTCACCCTGAACTTGTTTCAGGGTCTCATTATTTTAATAATCCAAGGTCGAGAACTTTGGATTTTGCTCTTTGATTAAACTTATTTTCCAATCACGATGCCAGTTTTTCAATTGTTTCTCTCTGGCAATTGCCTGATTTATATCTGAAAAAGTCTCGAAATATACCAAATCAGTCAAACCATACCTCTTTGTAAATTTTGAGCCTTGCCCAAGTTGATGTTCCATAATTCTCTTAGACAAATTTGAGGTTACACCAGTATAAAATGTGGTTCGATACTTATTTGTCATGATATAAACAAAGCTTTGCTTCATCCTAATGTGACCCCGAATCGAGTTCGGGGTGACGTCATTCATTTTTTACATTTAAATCCACTCCAGCGTAAAACCCCAAATCACTGTTCTTCTGAAGTTTGGTCAAGAGCGCAATTTGTCCAGTATGGTAGGAAAAGTGCTCTACCACATGCACGATATTGCCAATACCTGTAAACTCAAACCCTTGTACGGATCGTTTCTTCAACAAATTTTCACTGGAACTATTGTTGAAGCTCTTTTTAGCTTCTTCAACAGTGTCCTTCAATTTTTGAAAAAGCTCGGATTTTGAATATCCTGAAAACACCGCGAATTCAGCATCACGGTCTCTGTTGTCCTCCAGACCTTGCAAAGAAGCGATTCCATATTGGGTAATGTTGCCACATAAATGTAGTATTAGATTCCCAATGGTGTTGGTTGACTCGTTGGTTTTTTGCCAAATGGCTTCCTCAGATAGTTTGTCCAGACAAATTTTTATCATGCGCAGACTTTCATCCATACGATAGTTTGCATTCTGAATAAACTCTTCTTGTATTTTGCTATCCTTGTCCATTTCCCAAAATGTAGGATTCCAATTGTTTTAAACTGATTTTATTCTCATAAATAGCCTTTCCAATGATGGTGCCTTCACAACCCATCTCTGCTAATTTTGGGAGCTCGTCAATATGTGAGATACCTCCACTGGCAATCAAGTTAATACCGATCAACTCACGGTCTTCCACTCCACTTCCGGTAATCAAGGTTTCTACTTTTTTGGTCTTGTCCAATAGCTTTTTGTAGAGCTGGAACGATGGGCCTTCCAACATACCATCTTTGCTGATATCGGTGCAAATGACGTATTTGATCCCTTTTTTCTGATATGCTTTGACGAAGGGAACAAGATTTTGATCGGATTCTTCCTGCCATCCTGAAACAGCTACTTTTTCATCCTTGGCATCGGCGCCTAAGATGATTTTTTCTGATCCGTATGTTTTGAGCCATCCTAAAAAAACCTCCTTATTTTTCACCGCTATGCTACCACCAGTGATTTGAGCCGCTCCACTTTCGAAAGCGATGTGCAAGTCCTCATCTGTTTTTAATCCCCCACCGAAGTCAATTTTTAATGTGGTTCTGGAGGCAATGCTTTCCAAGACCCTATGATTGACAATATGTTTGGATTTTGCACCATCCAAATCCACCAAATGCAAATATTGTACTCCATGGGCCTCAAATTGTTTGGCCATTTCCAAAGGGTCTTCGCTATATACCTTTTTGGTATCGTAATCCCCTTTGGACAATCTGACACATTTGCCCTCAATGATATCTATTGCTGATATTATTCGCATTTTCTTATTCGTAAACTGCATTATCCTTGGCCATCCATAATTCAGAATCGCCTACTTTTTCAAATCCGAAGGGTACATACAAGCTATGGGCATCCTTTGTTTTAAGGGCTATAGTCTGAACCTGTTTGATTTCTGGGTGCTCCATAATGTGTTCCATTAACTTTTTCCCAAGACCCTTTCCACGGAAATCCTCAAAAATCAGTACATCCATTATGTATGCAAACACGACCTTGTCTGTAAGCACCCTGGCAAAACCTACCAGTTCATCTGTTCTGGAGTATACGCCAAAACACATAGAGTTCTCAACAGTCTTTTCAGTCATTTCCAAAGTACGATACTCCCCCCAATAGGAATCCTTTACCGCTTGGTGGATTTTAAGAACATCCAATTTTTGCTTATCAGAAGAGATATAAAATTCCATTTCTAAGTCTTTTCCAAAAAGTTTTTCAAAATATTATTTCCCACCGTACTACTCTTCTCGGGATGGAACTGCACCCCGTAAAAATTATCCTTCTGCAAGGCAGCACTATACCTTAAAGCGTATTCACTTGTCGCAATGGTATCCGCTCCCAATGGGGCATAAAAACTGTGCACTAGATAGATGTGGGATTTATCCGTTATCTCGCCAAAAAGATCGGACTTCAGATTTTCAATCTGGTTCCAACCAATCTGGGGAACTTTAACGGAATCGGGAAACTTGACTACGTCCAAATCAAAAATTCCGAGTCCTTTGGTATTGCCTTCCTCAGAAGAATTGCACATCAATTGCATTCCCAAACAAATACCCAAAACAGGTTGTTCCAGATTAGGAATCAAGCTATCCAATCCGCTGGCCCTTAACTTGGTCATCGTGGAACTGGCTTCACCCACTCCTGGAAAAATGACCTTATCCGCTTTTTGGATTTCCTTTGGGTCATCACTTAAGACCGCTTCAAATCCAAGACGTTTCATGGCAAACTTGATACTTTGGATGTTCCCAGCACCATAGTCAATAATTACTATTTTCATTTACAGCATTCCTTTTGTTGATGGCAGCACCATCTTTTCAACATCTCGTTTGACAGCCATTTTTATGGATTTGGCGAAAGCCTTGAAAATCGCCTCAATCTTGTGATGCTCGTTGGTGCCCTCTGCCTTAATATTTAAATTGGTTTTGGCTCCATCAGTAAAGGATTTAAAAAAGTGGTGGAACATTTCCGTGGGCATGTCCCCGACTTTTTCACGATTAAACTCTGCCTCCCAAACCAACCAATTTCTACCTCCAAAGTCGATTGCCACTTGCGCCAGGCAGTCATCCATGGGCAAACAAAATCCATAGCGTTCAATTCCCAACTTGTTTCCCAAAGCCTTAGAAAATACTTCACCCAATGCAATGGCTGTATCTTCAATGGTGTGGTGTTCATCAACATGCAAATCACCATCAACCTTTATTTCCAAATCCATTTGGCCATGTCGTGCCAATTGATCCAACATGTGGTCAAAAAAGGCAAGACCGGTATTGATTTGACTTTTTCCGACACCATCCAAATTCAGTTTAATGCTGATGTCCGTCTCATTGGTTTTTCGAGTGATTTCTGCCGCTCTTTCTTCAAGCTTCAAAAACGCGTAGATGCTTTCCCAGTCATTGGTTTCCAAGGCAATGTTTCCCGCTAACTCCTCACGTTTCACAGTAATTTCATTGGTTCCCAGATGCGTTTCATCATTGATAAAGATTCCTTTTGCCCCTAGGTTTTTGGCCAATTCCATATCGGTCAACCTATCCCCAATGACAAATGAATTTTTAAGATCATATTCATTGGAAAAATAGGATGTCAACATACCCGTGCCGGGTTTACGGGTATCGGCATTGTCTTTAGGGAATGTCCGGTCTATAAAAACTTCATTAAAAACTACCCCCTCGTTTTCAAATGACTTCAAAATAAAGTTATGGACGGGCCAAAAAGTTTCCTCTGGGAATACATCAGTGCCCAACCCATCTTGATTGGTTATCATGACCAGCTCGAAATCGAGTTCCTTGGCAATCTTTCCCAAAAAAGTGAACGCCTTCGGATAGAAGATGATCTTTTCGAAAGCATCGATTTGCTCATCGGCCGTTTCCTTGATGATCGTGCCATCGCGGTCTATAAAAAGTACCTTCTTGCCCATTAGTTCAGTGCTTTAAGTATAACAATCAATTTTTTGTTTTCTTCTGGAGTGCCCACTGTAAACCGGAGTGTGTTTTCACATAACGGTTGGTTGCTCCTATTTCTAACCACCACTTGGGCGTCCAAAAGCTCCTTATATCTTTTGGAAGCATCATCCACCTTGACCAACACAAAATTTGAATTGGAAGGATAAATCTTTTTTACAAAATCCAAGCCGTTCAATGCGTCCACCAGTAGATTCCTTTCTTTTAGTATAACTTCTACTTCTTCCTGTACCATCGTCTCGTCAAGGACTCTTTTAAGCGCTTGGTATTGAGTCAACTGGTTGACGTTGTAAGGTGGCTTGATTTTGTTCAATACAGTAATAATCGCTTCGGAAGCATAACAAATACCCAAACGAATTCCTGCCATTCCATAGGCTTTGGACATGGTTTGGGTAACTACCAAGTTAGGACAATCCTGCAACGATGCCACCCAACTTTCTTGTCCAGAAAAGTCAATATAGGCTTCATCAACCACGACAATACCTCTGAAGTTTTTCAACAACCGTGTAACGTCGCTTTTGGAAAAAGCGTTTCCCGTAGGGTTGTTTGGAGAACAAACAAATATGATTTTGGTACGGTCATCGACCTTTTCCAAAATTTGGGCAACATCCAACTCAAAGTCCAATGTCAACAGAACCTCCCTATTCTCCACGGCATTTATTCCAGCCAACACCTTGTACATCCCATAGGTGGGTGGCATGGTGATGATGTTGTCCACTGCAGGTTCGCAAAAAGCCCTGAAAATCAAATCAAGCACCTCGTCACTACCATTTCCCAATAAAATATTCTTTTCGCTCAATTGCTTTTGTTCAGCGAAAAGTGCTTTCAAGCTTCGTTGTTGCGGGTCGGGGTACCGATTCAAGCCGCTGTCGAAAGGATTTTCATTGGCATCCAAAAAAATCATTTGGGAACCATCTGAAACGTACTCGTCCCTTGCCGAAGAATAAGGCTTTAGGCCTTTGACCGTTTCCCGAACCAGATTTTCTATGTTGAACACTCTAGTCATTCCGTCAAACTTTTTATCCGAAGCGTCATGGCATTTTTGTGTGCCTGGAGGCCTTCCGCTTCAGCCATCAATTCCACCGCCTTTCCGATTCCCTGTATGCCCTCTTTCGTAATTTTTTGGAAGGTCATGCTCTTCATAAAACTGTTGAGATTTACCCCACTATATTGTTTGGCATAGCCATTTGTCGGCAGGGTATGGTTGGTTCCAGAAGCATAGTCCCCGGCGCTTTCAGGGGTATAGTTTCCGATAAAAACGGAACCTGCATTTATGGTATTTTCGATATAATAATCTTCATTTTCCACGCATACAATGTAGTGTTCCGGTCCATAGGCATTGATCAAATCCACAGCGGTCTCATCGTTTTCCACAAGAAAAAGTCTACTGTTGGCAATGGCCTTTTCTGCAATTTCTTTTCGAGGTAGCACTTTAAGCTGTTCTTCTATCTCTTCGGACACTACATCAAGTAATTTTTCTGAAGTTGATACCAAAATCACTTGGCTATCCACTCCATGTTCGGCTTGACTCAACAAATCGGAGGCAACAAAAGCGGCATCTGCCATATCATCTGCGACCACCAATAACTCACTGGGACCTGCAGGCATGTCTATAGCGACACCATATTTGGTGGCCAATTGTTTGGCAACGGTCACATATTGATTTCCGGGACCAAATATTTTATAAACCTGGGGGATGGTTTCCGTTCCAAATGCCATTCCTGCGATTGCTTGGATTCCACCCACCTTAAAAATTTGGGTCACACCGCAAAGATGTGCCGTGTACAGAACAGCCGGGTTTATTTCTCCAGCTTCATTGGGTGGTGTACAAAGAATGATTTCCTCGCATCCGGCAAGTTTGGCCGGAACGGCCAGCATTAAAATTGTGGAAAACAAAGGTGCCGTGCCACCAGGAATGTACAGTCCAACTTTTTGAATAGGGCGTTTTTCTTGCCAACATAAAACCCCGGGCATGGTCTCCACTTCAATCTTAGTTGTTGCCTGGGCTTTATGGAACTTTTCTATGTTGCTTTTGGCCAAGGCAATGGCATTTTTCAAATTGGCTGAGACCTTCTCCGCCGCTTGGTCAAGCTCTTTCTGGCCTACCACCATGGAATCCAACTTCGCTCCATCAAATTTTTCCGTGTACTTTTTTACAATCGTATCCCCACCCTCTTTTACCTCTTGAAAAATGGACAATACGGTTCCCTCAATGTCAACAACGGTTTGGGTAGGCCGCTCTAGCAACCTGGACCAATCTTCCCTTTTTGGATAATCGATACGTTGCATTATAAAACCATTTTTTCGATGGGACACACCAAAATGCCTTCGGCACCGGCCGCTTTCAACTCGTCAATGACTTCCCAGAATGTATCCCTATTAATTACTGAGTGTACCGAGCTCCACCCTTCCTCTGCGAGCGGCAATACCGTGGGGCTACGCATTCCCGGCAGTATGGAAATAATGGCATCCAACTTTTCATCGGGTGCATTTAAAAGGATATACTTGTTGTTTCTGGCTTGCAAGACGGACTTTATCCTGAACTGAAGTTTCTCTAGAATGGATTTGCGTTCCTCAGAAATGTTTGGGGACACCGCAAGAACGGCCTCACTTTTCAGGATGATCTCTACCTCTTTCAAATTGTTTTTGAAAAGTGTGCTCCCGCTGGAAACAATATCACAGATTCCATCGGCCAGCCCGATATTTGGGGCAATTTCCACGGATCCATTAATGATGTGCAAGTCGGCTTTCACCCCCTTCGACCTCAAATAATCATTTACAGTATTCGGATAGGAAGTGGCAATCCGCTTTCCCTCGAAATCCTTTACTGATTTGTATTCCATTGACTTCGGAACAGCTAAGGAAACTCTGCATTTGGAAAAGTTCAATTTTTCTACGATGGAAATATCATCTCCCTTTTCGACCAACACATTTTCCCCAATAATTGCAATATCCACCACTCCATCCCTTAAATATTGTGGAATATCCCCGTTACGGAGATAGAATACCTCTAAGGGAAAATTCCGGGCGGTAGCTTTCAGCTGATCTTTTCCATTGTCGATGGAAATACCACAGTCCTTTAAGATTTTTAAGGAGTCTTCGTTGAGACGTCCACTTTTTTGAACCGCAATGCGAATTTTTGTCATTTCAGTTTAAATTTCGTTCGGAAACCAAACAAGCTCAAAAACAAAACCCGTTTGATTTCTCAAACGGGTTAGAATATATTTTAAATACAACAATACACTTCTATCTCGCTTGAGGGCAAGTATAAAAATGATGATGTACGTTTTTATTTCTCATTTCGATTCAAAAGTAGAATTTATTTTTTTATCAAAAAAGAATTATTTAGTTATTTCCCAAAATCAATGGGAGTCCATCACCGCTGGATCCTACAACTACCACCTTGGAATTTGGCGATTGCGAAAGTTGCAAGGTTGCCTCAATACCTTTATCCTGCAGAATCTTATCGGTGAGGGAAGCGCTTAATATCCTATTGGCGTCCGCCTTTCCCTGTGCCTCTATACGTTGGCGTTCCGCTTCTTTTTCGGCTTTCTCCAATCTAAATTCATACTCCAAGGACTCCTGCTCTTGTTTTAGTTTTCTTTCAATAGCCTCCTTGATTGTGGGAGGAAGTTTAACATCTTCCACCAAAATCCGCTTAACGTTAAGGTATTGTCCTTCCAGTTCCTTGCGTACTTCAACAAGAATCTCCTGCTCAATAACATCGCGTTTACTGGAATACAATTGTTCCGGGGTATAACGCCCCACAACACTCCTGGCTGCAGAGTTTATTGCCGGATCCAACAATTCAACGATGAAATCTTCTCCCTTTGTCTTTATAAGGTTCCCTAAATTTGAATACTCCGGTTCGAACCAAATTGTTCCGTTTACAGAAACTTGCAGTCCATCTACCGAAAGCACGTTCATTTCGTCGGAAATTGACTGCTGTCTCACTTTATGGATCAACATGTCGTTCCAAGGAGCAACAATATGCCATCCTTCACCATAAGTTTTATCGGTGACCACACCACCTCCGGCAGGTCTAAACAGCACCCCTCCTTCTCCGGGTCCGACCCGGACAATGACCTTTGTAAGTAGTATAACCAGAACAATGACTATAAAAATTACAGGTACCGCAATTCTAGGTAATCTATCCATTTTGAATGTATTTTAAATTAATCCGTTATATTTTCTGATGAACCATTCCAAGGCAAGTGATAAGGCCATCACCCCCAACAAGACCTTAAAATCGATTAAAGATACGACATTTTGTCTGCTCTTTTGAATGGGAACAAACACTTCTGAATTGACCAATTTGGAAACAAGGGAATCTGTATTATCCAAATAAAACAATTCCCCGTTATTCCTTTCCGCCAGTCTTTGAAGTTTTTCATAATTAGCGGAAACGGCCAATTTTTCAGGGTTAAAATCGAGTATTTTAAAATTTCCAGAGCGCTTTAGGTTCTCCGTCGTTTCTGTAACGGTAAAAGCATAGTCCCCTGCAGGAAAGTCACTCAGATCTGCTTCAAAATAAGTTCCCTTTAAAAGCATGGGGAATTCCCTTGAAAATCCGTTTTCACCATTTTTAAAACTGACCATTATATTGGCATCTGGATTAAAGTTATAGCTCTCGTCGAAGCTGAATGCCCTAATTTTTGCACCGCTCGAATTCTGAAAAACCAGCTCGTAGTCCAGTTCCAATCTGCTCCTTCCACTGCTACTGGAAAGATATACCATAAGTTTCCCTATGAAATCATCGAACATTCCAAAGCTTTCGTTCTCCTTGAACGTTTGCGCCCTCCACCTCCAGACATTTTCCCCAAAAATCACTGCTTCCTTTGCGGAACTTCCCTTAAAAACGGCAAATAGGGGTTTGTCCAAGTCAACTCCTCGAATCCGTTGGTAGGCCAAGACCTCGTGTTCTTTTTTGATTTCGATATCCCCTAAATTCCCTAATAAGGGTGGAAAGTCCTCGGTGGAAAAATCCGCCAGTCCAAAGGTGCTGAAACTGTTGTTCAATACGGGAAGGATTTCTTCTTCTTGATTAAAATTTTCCTTAAAAAAGCTTTCTTGCACATTGTTCAAAAATCCCCAATTGGTTTTTGTGCCGGTAATCGTCAATACACTGATCCTGTCCTTCCCAAGTTGATCATAAATACTTTTAAACGTACCACCAGGTTGATATAGAATCAGTACATCCGACTCATCCAACCTAGAAAGGGCTTCAGCTGGTTTTCTGATGGAAACCGAACGTTGTTCGTTGGATTCGATAGCTTTTTTCAGGGCACCCAAATCTGGATGCAGTATCTCTGAAACCAAAGTGACATTGGTTTTTTCATCAATCACTTCAATAGCTATTTCCTTGCTGTTGTTAAAGAGATTTTTCTCATTGTCCAATGGCTGCACTTGAATCTTTATGGATTGAATACCCACATTCGCCGCTTCGAGCAATACTTCGACGGTTTTGCTATTTTCGCTTGCATTGAAATCGATACGTTGCCGATACACAGATTTCCCGTTCATGGAAACTGTCACCTGGTTTGATATATTTCTATCTCCCTTGTACAATATGGTGGCTTCCAACGGGAATTTGTTTCTTAGAAAAGCATATTTGTTGCTGTTGATCAAACCTACGGAGATGTCCTCAAACTTTGTGGTGTCTCCGACAACCACTGGGTTTACCGTTAAGTTTTCCTGTAAACCGACATATTCGTAATCCCTTCCCAACGTTTGATTGCCATCCGTAAAAAGTACCACTGTGTTGTTTCCAGTCGCGTAGATTTCATCCAATTTTGACAATGCGTTTGCAATATCGGTATTGCCGCCATCAAAATTTAAGCTGTCGTTTTGATCCAAATCTGAAGAAAACCGGTATTGTTGAATTTCGAAGCGTTCCCTTAAATCATCATTTGTTAAAAGCACATCAACTTTTGCTTTTAACTGCGCTCCATCGGTAGTTTCGCCCAGGGACGAAGAGTTGTCTGCCAATACAATAAGATTGGATTTCTCAAGGAAATACTCATTTTTGGTAAGCTTGGGATTCACCAATAACAGCAACGCGCAAAGAATGGTGCAAAAGCGAAGTCCAGCTAAAATGAAATATAGCCTTCCCTTACGTCGGTTTTTATAAAAGTATTGGTAATATACGATGACAAGAGCGGCAAAAACCGCCAAAATAAGTAAAAGCACCGTATGAATCTCCATGCATTCTAAGTTAGCATTCCGCCGTCCACATTAAGTACCTGTCCGGTCACATATGCAGAAAGATCGGAAGCCAAAAACAAACAGGCATTGGCTACATCTTCAGGAGAACCACCACGCTTCAGCGGAATGGCATCCCTCCAACCCTGAACAGTCTTCTCATCCAGTTTATCCGTCATTTCCGTCTCGATAAAACCAGGTGCAATGGCATTGCAGCGGATGTTTCTGGATCCAAGCTCCAGGGCAACCGACTTTGTAAAACCAATCATTCCAGCTTTTGAGGCAGCATAATTGGTCTGCCCGGCATTTCCTTTAACCCCGACCACACTGCTCATGTTGATAATCGATCCTTTACGTTGTTTCAACATGGTGCGTTGTACGGCCTTTGTCATGTTAAAAACGGATTTAAGGTTGATTTCAATGACTTTGTCAAAGTCCTCCTCTCCCATCCGCATCAACAGATTGTCTTTTGTGATACCGGCATTGTTGATCAATACATCGATGCTCTCAAAATGCTCCAAAACCTGTTTTACCAATTCTTCAGACTCGGAAAAACTTGCGGCATTACTTTTAAAGGCCTTTGCCTTGACCCCCATGTCCAAAAGTTCTTTTTCCAATTCCAGAGCTGGAGCTTCACTAGAGCTGTAGGTGAATGCTACATTCGCTCCATGCTGTCCGAAGACCTGGGCAATTCCTTTTCCAATGCCACGGCTGGCCCCTGTGATGATTACGTTTTTTCCTTCTAAAAGTTTCATGATGTGCAATCGCTGTTTGCTTGGTTATTGACCAAATATACTTTTTGTTTTTATGTTTTGAAGAAAAAAAATCCCGCTTGTCACGGGATTTACAATAGTTTTAACGGTTGATTAGCCCACAACCTCTTTCACTTTTACGCCTATTTCTGCTGGGGAATCCACTACGTGGATACCGCATTCGCGCATGATTCGTTTTTTCGCTTGTGCCGTGTCATCACTTCCGCCAACAATAGCTCCGGCATGCCCCATTGTTCGTCCTGCAGGGGCTGTTTCTCCAGCAATAAAACCTACAATGGGCTTTTTGCTTCCGCTTTCCTTGTACCATTTTGCGGCATCGGCTTCAAGTTGCCCACCGATTTCACCAATCATCACCACACATTCGGTTTCAGGGTCGTTGATCAACAGCTCCACAGCGTTTTTCGTCGTCGTACCGATGATGGGATCTCCTCCAATTCCGATTGCGGTGGTGATGCCCAAACCTTGACGTACCACCTGATCTGCCGCTTCGTATGTCAATGTTCCCGATTTTGATACAATACCGACGTTACCCTTTTTGAAAACAAAGCCGGGCATGATTCCAACCTTGGCCTCTTCGGGAGTGATGACCCCGGGGCAATTTGGCCCTATGAGTGTGCAATTAAATTTTTTGATGTAATCGTTGGCCTTTACCATATCGGCCACAGGAATCCCCTCGGTGATTGTAATGATCACTTTAATACCTGCACTTGCAGCTTCCATTATCGCATCGGCGGCAAAGGCTGGTGGCACAAAAATGATGGAAGTATCCGCGCCGACTTCTTTTACAGCATCTTCAACGGTATTAAAAACAGGTTTTCCCAAGTGTTCCTGTCCTCCTTTTCCAGGAGTGACACCTCCTACTACATTGGTTCCATACTCAATCATTTGACCGGCATGGAATGTTCCTTCACTTCCTGTGAAACCTTGGACAATAATCTTTGAATCTTTGTTTACTAAAACACTCATAGTTTCGATTAATTTGCGATGACAAAAGTATGCTTTTGTCTTAGAAGAATAAAGCTATTTTGCCTATTCTCCTTTGGATTTTTTTAATAATGATGAAAGGTTCTTTATCGCGGCCAATTCTTTCATTTTCACCCTTGCTTCGGCTGCCGGGCTGCCAAAATAAGTTTTTCCACCTTCCAAACTTCCGGCAACTCCTGACTGGGCATAAACCACTGCTCCCTTACCAATTGTAATTCCGCTGATAACCCCGACTTGACCCCAAAGTGTGACTTCATCCTCAATAACCACACAACCCGCTATTCCTGTATGGGACGCAATCAAACACTTTTTTCCAATTACGGTGTCATGTCCAACCTGAATCTGATTATCGAGCTTTGCCCCCTCTTTAATGGTGGTATCTCCGGTAACCCCTCTGTCAATGGTACATGAAGCGCCAATGTCGACATTATCCTCGATAACCACTCGTCCACCAGAAAGTAACTTATCGAACCCTTCAGGTCTTTTTTTATAATAAAAGGCATCTGCGCCTAGAACAGTACCTGCGTGAATGGTCACATTGTTTCCGATGATGCAGTTATCGTATATGGTCACGTTGGAATGGATCAAGCAATTGTCGCCAATCTTAACATCGTTGCCTACAAACGTATTGGGCTGAATCACGGTGTTTTTTCCTATTTCCGCAGTATCCGAAATAGCAGAATTTGAGCTTTTAAAAGGTGCAAAGGAACGGGTAAGCTTGTTAAAATCGCGAAAGGGATCATCTGATATCAACAAGGCCTTTCCATCCGGGCATTCCACTTTTTTGTTGATCAATACGACCGTAGCTTTGGATTGAAGCGCTTTGTCATAATACTTGGGGTGGTCCACAAAAACGATATCACCCTTTTCAACCACATGGATTTCATTCATGCCCAAAACGGGGAAATCATCTTTCCCGACAAACTCGGTATCGATGATTTCTGATATTTCTTTTAAGGTATACTGTCTGGGAAATTTCATTCCACTACTCTTTTGCGCGCTCTAAATAACTACCCTTTTCAGTATCTACTTTGATTTTATCTCCTTCATTGATAAAGAGCGGCACGTTGATACGAGCCCCGGTCTCAACCGTGGCAGGCTTGGTGGCGTTTGTAGCGGTATTGCCCTTGACTCCAGGTTCCGTATGGGTCACTTCCAGGATAACGCTGGCGGGCATTTCCACGGAAAGCGGCATGCTGTCTTCGGTATTGAACAGAATGGTGACCACTTCTCCTTCCTTGAGCAAATCAGGAGCATCCAACGTATTTTTTTCTAGGGTGATTTGGTTGTAATCGTCAGTGTTCATAAAATGGAAAGTGTCCCCTTCTGCATAGAGGTATTGGTACGATCTGGTCTCCACACGGACATCTTCGATTTTGTGTCCTGCAGAAAACGTATTGTCGATTACCTTTCCCGTTGTAACGCTTTTCAGCTTGGTTCGAACGAAAGCTGGACCCTTTCCCGGTTTTACATGGAGAAACTCCACAATTTTATAAATATCATGATTGTACTTGATGCACAATCCCTTTCGAATATCTGAAGTGTTTGCCATAGTCTTAGTTTGAACTGAAATACCCTTTCATAATTCCTCGTTGTGAATCCCTTATAAACTGAAGTATCTCATCGCGTTCGGGAGTTGCCTCCATTTCAGCTTCAATGATGGAAGCCGCCTGGGAGTTGTTATAATTTTTTTGATACAGTATTCTGTAAATATTCTGGATTTCCCTAATCTTATCGGATTCAAAACCACGTCGTCGAAGACCAATGGAATTGATTCCAACATAGGAAAGGGGTTCCCGCGCCGCCTTTACATAAGGGGGAATATCTTTTCGCACCAAAGAACCTCCGGTGACAAAGGCATGATTTCCGATGGAAACAAATTGATGCACGGCAACCATCCCCGCCAGTACCACATTTTCGCCTATGGTGACGTGTCCGGCCAGAGTGGAATTGTTACTGAAAATGCAATTATCACCCACCAAACAGTCATGGGCGATGTGGCAGTAGGCCATGATCAAGCAATTGTTTCCAATTACGGTCTTCATGCGATCCAAGGTACCTTTATTGATCGTGGCACACTCCCGAATGGTAGTGTTATCACCTATATGAACTGTGGTTTCCTCTCCCTGATATTTAAGATCTTGTGGCGTTGCTGAAATAACAGCTCCAGGAAAGATGTTGCAGTTTTTGCCGATTCTGGCACCTTCCATAATCGTCACGTTGGAGCCAATCCAAGTACCTTCACCGATGGTTACGTTATTATGTATGGTAGTAAAGGGTTCAATCACCACATTTTTGGCAATCTTCGCCCCGGGGTGTACGTAAGCTAGGGGTTGATTCATCTAAAATCAGTTGTTTTTTGTTTTTACGATCTGCGCCATAAGCTCTGCTTCAGAAACCAATTTTCCGTTGGCGTATGCATAGGCCTGCATATGGCAAATTCCTCTTCGAATTGGGGAAACTAAATCGCATTTAAATATTAAGGTATCCCCTGGGCCAACCTGCT
>JANQRD010000098.1 GCA_028284725.1 Allomuricauda sp.
CCAATAACAAAGGTCTTTTGGAATTCAACGGAGCCAAATGGACGCGCTATCCATCCCCTAATGAGACGGTCATCCGATCTGTAAAAGTCATTGGGGATAGAATTTATACCGGCTGCTATATGGAGTTTGGCTATTGGGAAAAAGACGTTTTCGGAACGCTCCAATACACCTCACTTTCCAAAAAGCTGAAAATTCAATTTTTGCCTGACGAAGAATTTTGGGGCATTCTGGACATGGACGACTGGGTGGTCTTCCAATCTCCAAACCGAATCTACGTCTACAACGTTAAGGAAGATTCTGTGTACTCCGTTGATGCGGAGACATCACTTCCAAAAATGTTCAATGTAAACCAGAGCATCTACTTCCAAAGGACCAATAAGGGAATATTCAGGATTGAAAATGGCAGGTCAGTGTTGGTTTATGACGATTCCTTATTATTGAATGATGAGGTTGTGGGCATTTTTCAAGACAATCGGGAAATCCTGGTTTTGACCAGGCACAAGGGGTTTTTTAGATCTCGGGGTGCATCCCTTGAAAAATGGGATACAACTTCAGATGGATTATTATCGGGAGTAAGCGTATATAGCAGTTTGCAACTTCAAGATCAGAGTTTGGTCTTGGGAACCATCTCACACGGCCTTGTTCATTTGGACAAGCATGGCAATCTCTTGAACCGCTTTGATCAGGAAAATGGACTGCGAAACAATACGGTGCTGTCATTGTTCGAGGATGTGGACCGAAACATTTGGTTGGGACTCGACAATGGGATAAGCTACATCAATCTTAGGTCACCAATCAAGGTTTATCATGATCCCAACGGAGTTGTGGGAAGCGTTTACACCTCAGCAGTGAAGGACAACATCATGTATCTGGGCACCAACCAAGGACTTTTTTATAACGATTTTGGAAATGAAACAGGTTTTTCCTTAATCCCTGGTACCCAAGGTCAGGTTTGGTCATTGAACACTATCGATGGAACGCTGTTCTGTGGACATCATACTGGGACTTTCACTGTAGCGGGGAAGCAGGCTACCCAAATCGCTTCGGCACAGGGTACTTGGAAAATAGTGGAGCATCCCGAAAATCCCGATTTGCTTTTGCAGGGAAATTATGATGGTCTGTACGTATTGGAAAGATTGAATGGGAAATGGCAATTAAGGAACAAGATTGAGGGATTTGAACATTCCTCCAGATACCTTGAGGTCTTTAAAGGAAATATTTTTGTAAACCATGAGTACAAAGGAGTTTTTAAGGTATCCATCGATTCCAATCTAAGAAAAGCAAAAGAGGTCACCATTGATACGCTCCTAAAAGGATCCAACTCTGGATTGGTGACCTATAAGGGAGATTTACTCTATGCTTACAAAAAGGGCGTCCTAAAATATGAACAAAGCAAGGACACCTTCATAAAGGACAACATATTGAGCAATGCCTTTTCCGAAGCCGAATACGATTCAGGAAAGCTAATGGTAGATCAAAAAAACGGATATCTATGGGTCTTCACCAATCAGAACATCACTTATGTTTCGGAAGGTAGATTGGGTGGTAGCCCTCGTATGAACACAATTCCACTAACAGAAGACATGCGTAACTGTATAGTCGGCTACGAAAGCGTAACACCATTACCAGGGGATGGCCTCTATGCCTTTGGCAATAGCTCGGGTTATGTAACTGTTGACCTGAACAAACTAAGCGAACCTAATTTCTCCGTTCGGATCGGGGCAATTAGAAAAGTGGAAAAAAGTAAGGATGATTCAAGTGCTGGTACGTTGAACAAAAATTTGGAGGGCGATTTGGAAAACACGGATAACAATCTTGAAATAGATTTTTATGCTGCCGAATTCAACAAGTACCTTCGTCCAGAATACCAATACCAACTAAAAGGAATCTATGAAAATTGGAGCGATTGGAACTACACTTCTTCCGTACGGTTTGAAAATCTACCACCAGGCGATTATGTTTTCAATGTAAGGTCCAAAATCGGAAGCACGATTTCTTCCAATACAGCTTCGTATTCCTTTTCCATTGCGAGACCTTGGTATTTTTCAAACTTGATGTTTGTACTTTACTTTATTAGTGCAATCTTAGGCTCCTTGGCCATACATAACTTGTACAAAAGATATTATCATAACCGCCAACGAAAACTCATCGAGGAAAACAAGCGGGAAATGGAACTCACCAAAGCCCAAAATGAGAAAGAAATCATAAGGATTAAAAATGAGCAGCTAAAAGAGGATTATAAAAGTAAAAGCAATGAATTGGCCGCTTCGACCATGAGCATTATCAAAAAGAATGAACTGCTTTCCAAAGTAAAAGAGCAATTGGACACCACCATCGCCGATCGGGAATCTGTACGACCCATTATTCACATGATTGATAAAAGTCTTAACCGGAACGATGATTGGGAACTGTTTAAGGAAGCGTTCAACAATGCCGACCGTAAATTTCTAAAGAAACTGAAAAAAGCACACCCCAACCTCTCTCCAAACGATATAAAATTGTGTGCTTATCTACGCTTAAATTTGGCCTCAAAAGAAATAGCCCCGCTATTGAACATTTCTGCCCGCAGTGTGGAAATTAAAAGGTATCGTCTTCGCAAAAAATTAAACCTGTCCCACGACGATAACCTCGTCAACTATATCCTTAAGCTTTAATTCAACTGATTGCCTAAAAACCCACCTCAACAACACCTATACAACAAGGATAATTCGGGAAAACTGCACAATAACACAATCGTCTTGAAAGCCCTATAAAATGTAGGGTTTTTGTCAATTCAACAAAAATATATGCATTTTTTTGATATGTATATTTTTTGTTGAGGCAAATTTTATGGACTTCCTATTTTTTTAAGATAAGTTTAACCGTTTACAAAAATAGAAGTCCCCCATTTCTTCACACTTTCTGTTTTTCACTAAACAGCTCTCTGTGACCTCTTTTTTTTGAAAACATCAAACTAAAACTAAACATTACTATGAAAAACAATTTACTGAGATTACTATTCTTTTTATTCGCGACAGGCCTGTATGCCCAATCGGACCAGGTATCTGTCGTTACCGATGAAGGAGGTATGAAGTTGGTGGTCAACGGGGAAGATTTCATGATTAATGGTATGAACTGGGACTACATCCCCATAGGCACCAATACCGTTAATGCACAATTCTGGGAAAAGCCGGACGATGTCATCAAAGCAGGACTTGATACGGAAATGTCACTCCTAAAAAACATGGGTGTAAACGTCATTCGGCAGTATACTGGTGTACCTGCTAGGTGGATCCAGTACATCTATGAGAATTATGGGATTTATACCATGCTCAATCATTCGTTTGGGCGATATGGTCTCACACTGGATGGTGTTTGGACTCCGGTAACCATCTACGATGACCCAACAACCATGGAGTTTTTGATGACGGAAATGAAAGAATTGGTAGAAGGTTACAAAGACACTCCGGGGCTCCTTCTTTACCTCTTGGGGAACGAAAACAACTATGGCCTATTCTGGGCCGGCGCAGAAACCGAGGATTTTCCGGATGATGAAGGAAGAATTCAGTTTATTGGTGAAAGCCGGGGAAGACCCATGTACCGTTTAATGAACGAAGCCGCAAAAATGATGAAATCCATGGATGCATCCCACCCGGTTGCGATATGCAACGGTGATGTTTTGTTCATTGATATTGTTGCAGAAGAGTGTAAAGATGTGGACATCTATGGCACCAATACGTATCGCGGAGCTTCTTTCGGTGACATGTTCCAAGTGGTAAAGGACAAGCTGAACAAACCGGTAATGTTTACTGAGTTCGGAGCAGATGCCTTCAATGCCATCGAAAACAAAGAAGACCAATATTCCCAGGCCTATTACATGGTCGAGAACTGGAAAGAGATTTATGAAAACGCTTCTGGACTCGGAAAAGTAGGTAATTCCGTTGGAGGATTTACCTTTCAGTTTAGTGACGGTTGGTGGAAATTTGGATTTGATGATCGGGAAAATGCTGATGTTCACGATAACAACGCTTCTTGGTCCAATGGCGGCTATGCGAGGGATTTGGCTTCCCCGGGAGCGAATAATATGAATGAGGAATGGTTTGGTATCTGCGCTAAAGGCCAAACCAATCCAAGAGGCCTTTATGAGCTCTATCCAAGAGCCGCATACTATGCTTTGAAGGAGGCGCATCAGCTAAATCCATATGCTGATGGAGTTGACATGGATTTTTTGCAAAACCATTTCAACAATATCCAATTAATGGACGCTGTGCTCAAAGCGCGGGGCGATAAGGCAGCCTTACAAGGAGAGCAAAGCAACTTACTTCGAATTAGTAATCTACGGGCTAAACTTGCCACCTTTAGTACAGGAGGTAGTCTTATTACCACACCAGATACTCCAGACCCGGATGACCCAAACACCTTTCCCAACCAGTTAGGATTTGACCATTTGCAGTCTTACTTCATTGGAGTGGAAGGAAATCCAGCTCCAAATATGAGAGCAGAGGTCAATGTTAACGTTGTTGGAAACGTAGCACGAAATCCTATTAATGAGATTTTCTATGAAAATAATTCACGCCCCATTGATGTGAGCACAGATCAGGGTGATGTGATAGTTTCAGATGTGAATCGGGTACGGGTATATCAAGCAGAGTTTGAATGGAATGCAAAGGAGTTTGATTTACGGGGGTTTTATAGAACTGGACATTACCACTGGGGGTATGAAGGTGACTTTTTTGGGTTCTATCCCGAAGCCAACTACGGACCCAACCTTGACATTTACAATGGTGAGATTCTGGGTGCCGAAATTGATGGTAAAGGCCCGTTGAAAGGATTGAAAGTGGCCGTGGGACCCCAGTTATGGTGGGGAGCAAACCCAACCATGCTCTTTAAGTATAAAAGACACGTAGGAAAGTTCGATGTTACCGGAATCTATCACAGGGATTTTGAAACAGATGTTATTCTGGATGAAAATGGTCGGCGTGTTCTTGATGCCAATCAAATACGTAGTGGTGTAATACCACCGTGGCCAACAGAAAGAGCTTCGCTTGCCGTTGAACGAGAATTCGGAAAATTTGGAATTCATGTTGGAGGGATTTGGGCTGGCAGTCCATTGAATGGAATCTCCTTTCAGGATGTAACAGGCACTCCGGGCAATTATGTGGTATTTGAAGATAGAATTCAGGCCAGTGATAACTGGGGAGGAAAACTTAAAATCACCTATGAGGGCGGTAAGTTTAATTGGTACGGACAAGCCGCCGCTATGGGATTGATTGCAAATGGAGGAGCAGACCAAACCTTAACTTTTACAGGATGGAAACTGAGGGACACGGGAAGTGGTAACGTGACTAATGTATTGTCAGGGTTTACGTTCGCTACCGGCAAATTTCAAATAGCACCGAATTTCATGTGGCAAAAACCGATAGTGGATGCCATGCCACAAGATGTTCAAGGTCCTGGACGTTTACGGAATATCATCGATGATCCGTTTTCCGTTAGAGCAAATCGTGAAACTACAGCAGGGGAGTTGCTTATCACTTTTGATCCAACACCCGGCACATGGATGTACGAGTGGGACAATGATCAAGCAGAGGACGCCAAGTTCGCTATGAATCTCGGTTTTGTCTATCGTCATCTTCCTACCACCATGGATGCCCATATTGGATTTAACGCTAGACGGGAATTCTTCGCCTTTCCCGGTTCAGCACCAGCAGAGGATTTATGGGAAATACACTCCCGAATGGTTTCCAAGGTCAGTCCGGAACTGGGTCTGATCGGAAATTTCTACTACGGCAACGGGCAGGGTAACGGCGATAGTGACAGATTGATCAGACGTTTTGGAGCGGAAATAAGAGGTATTTACAAAAAATTCAGACTATCGACACATGTCAAGATAAATGATTGGGGTCCATACGATTACCATAGGGACTTTAACTTGACATTTCCCACACAACTCATGTTGGACCTCTCGACCACTTTAGGTAAACCAGATTGGTTCATTTTACCGGATACACAGGTAGGAATACGCGGAACATGGAGGTCTTTAGATCAATTCTCCCCCAGGTTCGCGCCGAATGCAGTAGCAGATGAATTTGCAACCGAACCCATCATAAGCCCTGTAGGATTTGGTAATGGCAGTGAATGGGAGATCATGACTTATGTACACATCAACATTGGCAAATAAAAAGATTGAGAAATGAAAAATTATAAAAATATCAACATACGTTTTATACTTCTTTTGAGCTTGGGTATTGCTCTTATTTCAAGTTGCGAAAGAGACTTTTCAGATGATGTACAGTTTGCCACGTTTAATACCAACGGGGACATATTTACAGATGCACCAGTAGGTCTTACTGATGAGTTCTTCGATTCTTTTGACCCCGCTGGTGCTAATCCTGCAAATCCAGAAGGTTTTGGTACGGATGATAACGTTGCTTTTATGGGGACATCTTCCATACGGATTGATGTTCCTGCACCAGACGATCCCAACGGTAGTTTCATTGGAGGTATTTTCTTAGATCGTGGGGATGGTAGAGATCTTACCGGATTTGATGCCCTGACCTTTTATACTAAGGGTTCCACAACAGCGACCATTGGTGAGGTAGGTTTTGGAACCGATTTCGGTGAAAATAAATTTGCGGTAATTGCCCAAAGCATACGCTTATCTACCGATTGGCGAAAAATAGTCATTCCTATTCCCGACCCGTCAAAATTGATACAGGAAAGAGGAATGTTCTTTTTCTCGGCAGGGTCTCAGAGTACCGGTGGTTTTGGGTTTACTTTTTGGATTGATGAGTTGCGTTTTGAAAAATTAGGAACTATAGCACAACCTAATCCAGCCATTTTGTCTGGTCAAGATGTTACAGAGCAAGCCTTCACAGGTTCCACTCTAGTTTTGGGAGGTCTTACGCAAACCTTTAATCTGGAATCTGGAATCAACCAAACGGTGATTGCGGCACCACGCTATTTCGATTTTACTTCATCAGACAACACTGTGGCCAATGTAAACGAATTGGGCGAAATTTCGATTATCAGTGAAGGAACGGCGACTATTACGGCTCAACTGGCTAATGTGAGGGCACAGGGATCACTGGAAGTAACTTCTACCGGTGGCCTTCAAGCGGCCCCGACACCAACACGACCTGCAGCTAATGTAAGTTCCATTTTCAGTGACGCTTATCCAAATGTGACAGAAAGCAGCTTTTTACCCAATTTTGGCGGATCTACTACAGAGACTACAATTATTTCAAACAATGGAGATAATGTAGCAACCTATGCCAACAACAATTTTACGGGCATTACCTTCAATAACACGGTGGATGGTACAGCAAGAGATTTCTTACATGTTGATGTCTACGTGCAGGCCGCTGGCACAGAGGTAGAAATTCAAATTAGGGACGTTGGAGCTAACCAAGTATTAGAAACAAATACTACTACAGGATTTCCTGATGGTGATGATGTGGACTTTAGGTTCACTTTGAACAATCTGACCGTGGGTCAATGGACTTCCTTCGATATTCCACTTGGCGGAGATTTGACGACCCAGAGAAACAATCTTGGAGCACTCATATTGGTTGGTGGCCCCAACTTCATATTGGACAACATTTACTTCTACACAGAATAATGCAGTCCTGAAAATCGAAAAAAATGATTATGAAATATATACAGATGAAAGCAATACAATCCATAGCGCTAAAATGCGTAATAGTAATCTCACTTGGATTTACATCAGGCTGTGAAACAGATGATACACAAACTGTGGCAACCCTTACCAATCTTGTTTTAGCCGATGAATTCGATACGGATGGAGCACCTAACAGTGACATTTGGAGCTTCGACATTGGTACGGGCGTCAACGGCTGGGGAAACAATGAGCTGCAATACTACACCGACCGACCCGAAAATGTGCAAATACAGAATGGTGTACTGTTGATCACGGCTCGAGAGGAGTCTTTTGAAGGTTCTGCATACACCTCGGCAAGATTGATTACAAAAGATAAGTTTGAACAGCGATATGGTCGTTTTGAGGCCCGCATCCGTCTACCTTTTGGACAAGGTATTTGGCCCGCATTTTGGATGCTGGGAGCAGATATCGATGAAAACCCATGGCCAGGAGCTGGGGAGATAGATATTATGGAATACCGTGGACAGGAGCCTACCATTCTCGTAGGAAGTATTCACGGTCCAGGCTACAACGGAGGTGATGCTATTTCCAAGGAGTATACTCTGGAAAATGACCGCTTTGATACGGGTTTCCACGTTTTTGGAATTGAATGGGGGCCGGATTTTATCAATTACTACGTTGACAATGTTCTTTACAATCAAATTACCCCGGAAGATGTCGATGAAGAAACGGATGGCGAAGGGGTATGGGTATTTGACAAGCCCTTTTTCATTCTCATGAATCTTGCTGTAGGAGGCACTTTTGTAGGTTCTCCAAATGCAGAGACCCAATTTCCCCAGACCATGATTGTAGACTATGTAAGGGTATACACAGATTAATAAACTAAACTAACTTCTATAAAAATGAAACTATTACTTAACAAAGCCAAGATTCTTTCGATTTTGATTTTGGCCATATCCTTTTTAGGATGTGAAGATGATGACGATGCTAATGGACTTCCCGAGGTCATAGCAGGCTTTACGCAAACTATTCTTGAAAATACGGGTACCGTAACATTTATAAATATCTCAGAAAATGCTGATTCTTTTGAGTGGGATTTTGGTGATGGAACAACATCCACCGAAATAGACCCTATCAAAACGTTTGAATCAGGTACATTCACGGTGACGCTCACGGCTTCCAATACCGCCGGAGCTACCAGTACTTTTGAGGACGAATTGGTAATCGTAATACCAGATCCAGTTAACCTCCCAATCACTTTTGATGATGCCAATGTAGATTACGATAGTAACATTGGTACTTTCGGTGGAGCGGCTTTTGCCATCGTGGCAAACCCTGCACCAGGAGGGTCTAATGATCAAGCTTCCCAAGTGGGACAGGTAACTAATAGTGGTGCTACGTTCGAAGGCTTCTTCCTTAATTTAGGCACTCCTTTAGATTTAACTGATGATAAGACCGTCACAATGAACTTCTGGTCAGAGTCGGCAATCGATGTATTACTGAAATTGGAACAAGGCACTGGCGCTGATACTGAAGTTACGGCCAGCCATGGTGGAACGGGATGGGAAATGATTTCCTTTGATTTTACTTCTTCAGATAGTTTTTCCAGATTGACCATGTTTGTTGATGGTCCTGGCACTACCTCAGGAGATTTCTTTTTAGATGATATTGAGCAAGTGGAGACCACAGGAGGTGGCGGAGGTGGCGATACGCCCACGGAGGCGGCACCAACCCCTCCTGCAAGGGACGCGGCCGACGTGATCTCGCTCTTCAGCAACGCATACACCGACATCACCGTTGACACCTTCTACGCCGGCTTCAGTGCAGGCGGCGGGGTAAGCGACGTCCAGGTGAGCGGAGATGATACAAAGCTCTATACCGACCTGGACTTTGCAGGAATCGAGACACTTACCGAGAGCGTGGATCTTTCAAGCATGACCCACTTCCACATCGACGTGTGGACGGCAACCAGCTTTGACTTCGTTACAGGAATTGTCGATTTTGGAGGTGACGGTTTTGAGGGTGCCAATGCCGACTCCAGGGGTGACGCACAGAACACTTTGGCAGCTGGTGCATGGACCTCCATCGATGTGACCATTGCCGACCTGCAGACCGCGGGACTCACCGCGACACCAACGGACTTCAGCCAGCTCATCCTTGATGTGGTGGACGTGACGGGGACCATATATGTTGACAATATTTACTTCTATAATGATTCATCTGGAGGAGGTGGCGATACACCCACAGAAGCAGCACCAACTCCCCCGGCAAGGGACGCGGCCGACGTGATCTCGCTCTTCAGCAACGCCTACACCGATATCACCGTCGACACCTTCTATGCTGGCTTCAGTGCAGGCGGCGGGGTAAGCGACGTCCAGGTGAGCGGGGACAACACGAAACTCTATACCGACCTGGACTTTGCGGGGATCGAGACCATCGCCACAAGTGTGGACCTTTCAAGCATGACCCACTTCCACATCGATGTGTGGACCGCGACAAGTTTTGACTTCATCGCAGGGGTGGTCGACTTCGCCGGGGACGGCTTCGGAGGCGGAAACGACACCAGGGGCGACACCCAGAGCACACTTGCGGCCGGGGCATGGACCTCCATCGACGTGACCATAGCCGACCTGCAAACAGCCGGGCTCACCGCGACACCAACAGACTTCAGCCAGTTGATATTGGATGTAGTGGACGTGACGGGCACCATCTATGTGGACAACATCTATTTCTACAACGATGGATCTGGGGGCGGTGGCGACATGCCCACGGAGGCGGCACCAACTCCCCCGGCAAGGGACGCGGCCGACGTGATATCGCTCTTCAGCAACGCATACACCGACATCACCGTCGACACATTCTATGCCGGGTTCAGTGCAGGCGGGGGGGTAAGTGACGTACAGGTAAGCGGGGACGATACAAAGCTCTATACCGATCTTGACTTTGCGGGGATCGAGACCATCGCCACAAGTGTTGACCTTTCAAGCATGACCCACTTCCACATCGATGTGTGGACCGCGACAAGTTTTGACTTCATCGCAGGGGTGGTCGACTTCGCCGGGGA
>JANQRD010000114.1 GCA_028284725.1 Allomuricauda sp.
AGACAAGGGTGGGTCGGTAAAACGTCTCTGTCAGGCGTGAAGCCACAATCCCGATAACACCCTTGTGCCAATTTTCATTGTAGACCACCGAGGTAAAACGTTCTTCTTCCCCATTTTCCTTTATCTGCGAAATGGCTTGCTCTGTGATTTCTTGATCTAACTGCTTTCGTTCGGCATTAAACTGCTCAATGGATTTGGCATGTTCACGGGCAACTTCCAAATCCGCTTCCACCAAAAGATCCACAGCGTGCTGTCCGTGTTTCATTCGACCAGCGGCATTGATTCGGGGCGCTATGATAAACACAACATCAGTGATGGTCAATTCCTTCTTGTTGATTTGCTCAATGATGGCCTTAAATCCAATCCTCGGATTTGTGTTGATCACTTGCAGTCCATAGTACGCCAACACACGATTTTCTCCTGTAATGGGAACAATATCGGCCCCAATCGCTGTAGCGACCAAATCTAAATAGGGAACTAAATCCTCAATGGTCTTTCCCATTTTCGCCCCCAAAGCCTGAATCAGTTTGAACCCAACTCCACAGCCACAGAGTTCCTTGTAAGGATAAGTGCAGTCTTCCCTTTTTGGATCAAGAATGGCAACAGCATTAGGCAATATATCCCCAGGTCGGTGGTGGTCACAAACGATAAAATCGATTCCTTTTTTACGGGCGTATGCAATTTGGTCAACCGCCTTTACCCCACAGTCCAAAGCAATAATCAACGCAACATCATTATCGGAAGCGTAACCGATTCCCTGTAAGGAGACACCATATCCCTCCATGTACCGATCAGGAATGTAGGTGGCCACATTGGGATAGGCTTCCAAAAGAAATGAGGACAGCATAGCTACCGAAGTGGTTCCGTCCACATCATAATCTCCATAGACCAAAATGTTTTCGTTTTTAGCTATAGCAGCTTCGATTCGCGCCACCGCCTTGTCCATGTCCTTCATTATCAAAGGATCGTGTAGGTGGGATAACTGTGGGCGAAAGAATTTTTTGGCTTCGTCAAAGGTCGTGATGCCTCGTTGCAACAGAAGGTGCGCAATCAAATCATCCACATTTAATTCGGCAGAAAGTCGATTTACTTCCTCTTTGGGCGGTTTGGGTTTAATGGTCCATCGCATAATTAAAGTTCAAGTTCAATCGCATAAACAAAGTTCAAGTTTAGAAGGCAAGTATAAGTTCAGGGTTTTTTGTTTTTGATAATGGTGGAGGTGATTTTAACCAGTTGCTCAATTTCATCCAAAAGTTTGTATTTGGTTTGTTCAGAACCGTAGTTGATTTTATCGAGGATTCTTAAGTTGACCCTAGATTCCTTCAACTCCTTTAAGACCAACGATGCTTTAAAGCGATAATCTTTGTTTGTAGTGGTTCCTTGGACTTCTCCAAAGTTAAGGGCAGCGCTTCCTCCGGAACGGAGCAATTGATTACCATAATATTGGCCTGTGAAATCGCTCGGTAAGTCTTTACAGAAAAGTGCGATGTTTGCCGCCATTTCGACAAATCTATCCTCTAAATCAAACTTTTTATGGCCCATAGTTTATATGATTTGATTTTGAGGCTGAAAATGTCATTAAATGTAAGCTATTTCCCTGAACTTAATCTTGAGTTTTGAGCTTGAACTTGTTATTTATGATGAAAAGCCAACTCTATCTTGAGTTCAGCAAACCTACGGAACATTTCCATCACCCCGCAGTACTTCTCCACGGATAGGTCGACTGCCTTTTTGAGTTTTTCCTCTTTCAAATTGGAACCATAAAAATGATATTCTATGGTGACGCTATCGTAATATTTCGGATGCTCCTCAGTGAGGTTGGCAATGGTCTCTATGTGAAAATCATCCACTTCCAATTTCATTTTTTTAATCAGGGAAGCCACATCCAATCCGGAACAACCAGCCAAAGAGGTTAACATCAACGCTTTTGGACGCAATCCTTCCCCCTTGCCCCCATCATCTGGACTTGCATCGATCTTCAAGTTCAATCCTGAGGGGTTATTGCTTTCAAAGGCCATTTCACCAAGCCATTTGGTTGTGATGTGATTTGTCATGAAGTCAAATTTTTGTTTCTTGTAGCCTTCAAAAATACGATTAAAAACTGCACCTATGGCATTAGTAGCACCGCTTGACCCCAACCATGATCCCGAAACCAAACAACTGGCCGAATTCTTTAATGAGACCCTTGGTTTCTGCCCAAACTCTGTATTGACGATGCAACATCGTCCAGCAATTTCAAAAGCGTTCATCAACCTGAACAAAGCTGTGATGGCCAATGAGGGCAGGGTGACTTCGGCTCTGAAACGGATGATTGCCTGGGTGAGCAGTAACAGTACAGGATGTCGTTATTGCCAGGCCCATGCCATTCGGGCGGCTGAGCGCTACGGGGCGGAGCAGGAACAATTGGACAACATTTGGGAGTACCGTACTCATCCTGCGTTTTCCGAGGCAGAACGGGCTGCTCTTGATTTTTCCTTGGCGGCTTCACAAGTGCCCAACGCAGTCAACGCTGACATCAAAGAACGACTGTACGAACATTGGAACGAAGGGGAAATTGTGGAAATGCTCGGGGTTATTTCCCTGTTTGGTTACCTCAACCGTTGGAACGACTCCATGGGAACCTCCATCGAAGATGGAGCCGTGGAAAGTGGGGAACAGTATTTGGGAAAACACGGCTGGGAAAAAGGAAAGCATGACGGATCCAGATACTAGGTTTATCATTTCTTGATTTACATCAACATTTGTTGGTCAGCCATGCTCGAACTTTGTATCAATCAAAAAACGAGCAGTCATGGCAAAATTGATCCTTAGCCCAGAAAATCAGATCCAACGCCTTAATGGGATGCTGAACAAGGTACGGGAACTTCAAGAATTGGAGCTTTCACAACTGGTTACGGCGCCCAATGCCAAATCCTGGAACATAGTGGAAGTATTGGCACATTTAAATAAATCCTACAGCCTTTATGAGGAAAAAATAGATGCAGCCCTGGCCCAACTCCCCGATACGGATTCAGGTTCACAGGAATTTAAAGCCCGCCCATGGCAACAATTTGCCATCGAAGGGCAGCGTCCCAAAGGGAAAAAGCGCAAATGGAAAATGAAGACCCTAAAACGGTTCGAACCGCTTTTGGAACATGAGACCCTTACTAAAGAAAAAATCGATGCCATTTTCGATTCCTTTTTCCAACTACATGGCCATCTGAAGGAAGCCATCTTGGAAAGCAGAAGCAAGGACGTTTCCAAACTAAAGATCACCTCGGCCATCGGCCCCATCCTAAAATTCTACCTTCCCGAAGCTTTTGAGTTTTTGCTCAGCCATATGGAACGGCACATGGTACAAATTGATGAGATTTTGGGGTAGCTTGATCCATGCCCTTTAGGCATTGCACTTATCGACCCGTATATGTGTTACCGACTTTTCTGGTTTACGTCTTTCGGCAGAACACTTTTGTATAAGTTTTTAATATTAGTGCTTTGAGTACCCCAACTGCACAAAGAGCTCAGGTGATTGCTTCAAATAGCGATCTTTATTGGTCTCTTCAAACCAGGCACGGGAAACTTGTTCGTTATTGTAGAGACGACTGTCTTTCCATTCTGAAATTCCGGGAATTTTTGTCCGAGGCCAATCTTCATTTATAAAACTAACAGCTTTAATATTATTTCGATAGATGAATGTAAAGAAGTTTACAAACCATTGATCCCACACTTCAACACTTTTGCTGTCGATACCGTTGATTGGGTTAGATTCAGCGATCATTACTGGTTTCTTGTGTTGTTTGGCAAATTTCAGCACAGCATCACAATAAGGACCAAAGTCTGTGCCATTGTAAGCATGCCCAAAAACAGAAATAGCTGCCCAGTCGACATAATCATCACCCGGATACCAGGAAGACAATGGATAGTCGTTAAAAGGTTTTGATGCATAAGAATGCCACACGAACGCAATATTGTCCACTCCTTTTTTGCGCATAAGATCTACAATGTGTCTATAGGCCTTGACAAATTCCTCAGGTTCAAGTTCGTTGTGGGGACCATCAAATTCATAACCAATCCTCAAGTAGATCGGCCTGTTTACCGATTTAGCCCAGGCACTATATTTCTTAATAACACGGTCGTATTCTCCATTGCCTGCAAATTTTGCAATATTCCATTTACCTACCATCCACATACCACTTTGCACAACAGTGTTGGGAAACTTATCAATTAGCATTTGGTGATTTTGTGTGCTGCCAGTATCATTTTTATGAGACTCCGTAATCCCCTTAAACTCTGGTACTCCCCAATAAGCTGACCAACCACCTGGAATTTTTTGATCAGGAAAATTATCAAGATATTCTGAAATTCTTTCACCCGTCTGGCCCATAATAAGCAGGGTTTTTCCATGAGGAGGAACAAATTTTGTCTGTTCGTAATCGTAAACAAATTCAGGATCAACCTCCGCATTAATTTGCGATACCATCTTTTCAATGGATAGTTCGGTTGATCCTGAATTCTTACTAGTTTTTTCTTGTGACCGGACGAATGGCGATAAAGAAAGTATTAGCAAAGCCGTCAAAAAAATAACCCTATATCGAATTGTTGTTTTACAAATTATCATATGTAAAGCGATTTCTTTTTTCATTGAATTTGCTTGTCTTTTAATTTGTCCATAAGGTAAAACGGCTTTGAAATTAGCGCTAACGTTATAAGATATCATCCGATAAGTGAAGTTCGGGAAATCCGACCTAAAATTCAATAGTTAATTGATGGATGTGCGCTGAAGTCTGATGACTAATGCAATAGATCGCTTTCCTTTAAATAGGAAGGAACATTTTAGATTATTTTTGAGAAACACCTTTCCAACATGGATGATGAAACCTTTCTCCGCCTAAAGGCATTTTTCCCTCAGATTACAATCAACGAACAAGAAGAAGATCATTTTAAATCGCTTTGGTCATTAAAAACCTTTAACCAATATGACTTCATCACCGAAGCAGGGAGCATTGAGCGCTATTTTTATTTTGTTTTGGAAGGCGTACAAGCGCTCTACATTTTGAATGAAAAAGGTGAAAAGGTGGTCTTGGGCTTTTCCTATTCTGGCAGTCCCTCTGGGGTGTTTGATTCATTTATTGCCAAACAGGCTTCCCATACCTTTTTAGAGGCACTAAAACCTTCAAAGCTGTTGGCTATTTCACTTGAGGACTATCTGAATCTCTTTAAAAAGTATCCTGATTTCAACGTATGGGGGCACGAGTTCTTTCGGGATATCCTTTTCGGGAGATTGCACCGCGAAGTGGAGATTTTGACAATGTCGGCCGAACAGCGCTATATTGCCTTTATGCAACGCTGCCCTGAGGAGCTCAAAGTGATTCCCCAAAAATACCTGGCCTCCTATCTCAACATGAAACCAGAAACATTCAGCCGATTGCGAGCCAGTGTTTCCTACTGACTTTTAAGGTGCTGTTGAATTGCTTCACGAAGTGAAGGCACCACTTTTTCTTCGAACCAAGGGTTCTTGCTCAACCAAAATCGGTTTCGGGGGGAAGGATGGGGCAACACAAAATATTCCGGAGCGTATTTCTTATGATTCTTAACGGTTTCCGTCAAATTCCGCTCCATTCGATGATTCAAATAATGGCGCTGGGAGTATTGTCCAATTAAGATAGTCAGTTTGATATTGGGCATTTCGTCCAAAAGGAGCTGATGCCATAAGGGAGCACATTCTGGTCGAGGTGGAAGATCCCCGGATCTGCCTTTTCCAGGGTAGCAGAATCCCATGGGCATTTGCGCAATTTTGGTCTCGTCATAAAAGACTTCATCAGTCACGCCCATCCATTTTCGCAGTTGTTTACCGCTTTGATCGTCCCATGGAATCCCGGTTTGGTGCACTTTGGTGCCAGGGGCATGTCCTATGATCAGAATTCGTGCTTCCGGGTGTGCGGCCACAATGGGCCTTGGTCCCAAAGGAAGATGCGCTTTGCACACTTCGCACTTTCGAATGTTGGAAAGCAGTTCTTTCATGATTCGATTTCAATCCGAAGAAAGTTACCAAAAACAGAAAATACCCCAGCATGAATGCCGGGATATTTCAAACACACAACCATAAGGAAAAACTAATTGTAAGTGTTTTTCAATTTGCTCCAATTGGTATTCGCCTTGCTTACCAACTTATTATGATTGTTTTCGGCCAACCAAAGTTGTTGGGCATCCAACTCTAAATTGTAGAGGAACAAAAAGTACTTTCCATCCTGTACGATAAACTTGTTGGGATCCGGCCTAAACTTTGCTCCTGCATACACTCCAAAGGCACAATAACCTCCGTATTGCGGCAAATATTTGCTAGGGTTCTTATCGAACTTCTTTTTCTGATCGGCATCGGTGAAATAATAGACCACTTTGTTGTGTTCGGATTTGAACTCCTTAATTCCCCTTTGGGCAATGCCCAAATCGAGATAGGAAACGGGGCTATACCCTAGCAATGCGATATTGCTATTGTCGATGTTGTTCGCTTTTTTGTCTTGAGCAAATGTCAAGTTTGCAGTCATCACTGCAATAACTAAAATTGATATGCTTTTTAATGTTTTCATTGTTTTACGTTTTATTTTGCGTTGAAATATTCTTCCTGTATTACTTTCCCGTCCGCATTCCAGATGCGGCGAATGATCTCGTGCCAATAAATATGACTGCCATCCTTCATGTTAAAATCGAAAGTGAATTCGGAGGCAGAGACATTATCGTCTACCACGGTGTGATGGTGTGTAATACCATTTACTTCGGCTATGGCGCCTGCAAAACCTTCCATTTTTTCCACCATTTGTGCTTTTCCGGTCGTGGTCACCTTGTTGTAGTCGGACGTATTTGCGTCATCGGCAAAATACTGCTTCACAGCATCCACAATTGCACCTTGTGCAACGATGTTGTCCATTTCTGTAGCTAGGGTTTTAATATCCATTTTGCGCTGTTTAATTGTTGAACAAAATTTTTGTTGTTTTTACAGGGCAAATTTCTGGTGGATGAGCTCGCCTTTTGCTACAAAAAAGGAGTGATTTCTTGTACTTTTTAGTTGAAGTTGGATGGGATTACCCCAGTGTAGTGCTTAAAAAAAGTGGAAAAATGGTTGGGTTCCTCAAACCCCAGTTTAATGGAAATTTCCTTGACTGGTGTTTCCTCTTTCAACAGTTTTTTAGAGGTTTTGATCAATTCATTTCGAATCAACCTTCCGAGGGAATCGTTCATTTTGTCCTTTGTCTTTTTTGACATTGCTTTTACGGAAAGATTCATTTTATCAGCATAGAACGCCAAAGAGCGCTCTTGCATGTGGTGTTCCCGTAGCAGTGCTAAAATGTCCTCAACAAATGAATCCTTTCCCTCATAATCAAAGTTTTCCCTAAACTGAACTGGGCTATATCCCGTGTTATTTTTAAAAACACGATTGAAATAAGCAGGATCCTTGAATCCCAAATCGTAGGATACTTTTTGGATGCTTTTATCCGTGAATGCGATTTCCCTCTTGCTTTCCACAAGCCTTTTTTTGGACCATAGTGCTTTTATGGTCATTCCCAGCTTATCCTTCACCAAAGCACTGGCGTGAGAGCCATTATCCTGAATCAAGGCCTCCAAATCTTGGGCGGTCAATGGATTGCCATATTCCTTATCAATGACCTCCTTGACATCAAAAATCAATTGGTACTCGCTTTTACTGGCGTTGAAGGGATTTTGCCAATACCATTGTTTCAGGGAAAGATCCATGACCTCTTTGGTATTTTGGGAGAAAATGGTGTCCGCGAGGTATTTTTTACGCTCATCAAAGTCGATATAGCCTAAGGAAATCAGGTGTTTGAACAGCACCCTGACCTCCTTGTTTTCAAAAATTTCCTTGCCGGGGAATTCTATGGAGCGTACCTCAAAATCCTCAGAAAGAAACTTAATGTATTGTCCTTTTTCCAAGTAAATGGCCTTGTTTTCCCAATCCGGATAGTTCTTAAAATCCACTTGGATACTCCCAGAACCCGAAACAATATGCAGCAGGGTATACTGGTTGATAAAGTAGACTTTATTGAGTTCGGGAAATAGCTTTTGAACCACTTTGGTTTTACGTTGTTGCCTCAGATTGGTCGGAAAAATACTTGGATGCTAACGGCTCGTCAAGGTTTCCCTCCCACCACGAGCACAAATTCACCTTTGGGGGTTTTCTGTTCAAAATAAGCCAAGACCTCGGTAATTGTCCCCCGAATGGTTTCCTCATAGAGTTTGGTCAATTCCCGCGAAACGGAAATAGGGCGGTCTTCCCCAAAGTATTCCTTGAACTGTATCAAGGTTTTGATCAATTTATGGGGTGATTCGTAAAAAACCATAGTCCTTTTCTCCTCTGCTAGCAGTTGCAATCTTGTTTGTCGACCTTTTTTGAGGGGAAGGAATCCTTCAAAAACGAAACGGTCATTGGGAAGTCCACTGTTGACCAAAGCGGGTACAAAGGCGGTGGCTCCAGGAAGGCATTCCACAGCAATATCATTTTCTACACAAGCTCGTGTCAGCAGAAACCCCGGATCGGAAATGGCGGGAGTCCCGGCATCAGAAATCAAAGCCAAGGTGGCTCCACCCTTCAATTTCTGAACCAATGAATCCAGTTGCTTGTGCTCATTATGCATATGATGGCTCTGCAAAGGTGTTTCAACCTCAAAATGCTTCAACAGTTTTCCGCTAGTGCGAGTGTCTTCGGCTAAAATCAAGTCCACCTCCTTCAACACTTTTATGGCACGAAAGGTCATGTCTTCCAAATTCCCAATCGGGGTCGGAACTAAATACAGTTTTCCCATACGCCAAAGTTAAGGCCTTACCTGTTTCCCTGTAAAATATGAAGTCAAAACAAAAACAAAAGCTAAAACGGCTCCCAGGTGTTGCCCATCGCTGACCATATAATGAGCAAAAAAGGCCAAAATGGAATTAAAGAAAAAACCTGCATACGCCCACTCACGTAACCATTTAGAAAAATTGCCCCAAATGGCGATCAATCCCAAAAGTTTGGCCGTGGCCATCGGATAAATGAGATAGGTTGGGTAGCCCATGTTTTCAAAAAAGCCGTAAATCATCTCATAATTAAAAAAATAATTATAAGCGGAGCCCAGCAAAATAGCTGTCAGAAACACTGTTGACAGCCAATAGGCTATTTTGGTAACTTTCATAGTTGATGGTTTAGGATGAAGTATCCTAAAAGTATGAAAAGTAATGGAAAAATGGAGTGCTATGCGAACCTGCGCTCAATGAGAGCCAAAAAGCGGGCTTCGTAGTCTTCCTTGCCCTCCCAATTGTTGTATTCCGGTTTCACCATGTTATTGACAAAGGCAATGGAACGCTCCTCGGTATCGATGGTGTTCAGTTGCGAAATCACCCGATTGAAGTCGTTCATGTTATTTCCGAACAAATGTTTCACAAAAGCCAACTTGTCGTTCAATCCCACCTGAAGGTCTTTTATGAATTTATCATTCAAGGATTTTGATGAGTTGCCAGAATTTCCATTTTTTTCGGGAGAAAGAATATCCTTCTCATTTTTCATGTATTCCGACTTGGCAACGAACTCCGTAAATACGTGCTCCACAGCAGTCTCAGAGGGCATTTCCGAAACCATATCCTTTATGGTGTCCATTCCGGGGACAATAATGTCCTCTTCATGCGGATTGTTTTCCGGAACGGAAATATTTCCGCTCAGTACGGCGTTGGCCATTTTTTCGAACCGTGTGGCTATTACGTTTTTGGATACATCAACTTCTATATCACTTAATTTTTCATCAATAAACTTCAGTACTGCCAACTTTTCATAAATCTCTTTGGCATTGTCGTAAAGCTCCGTCAACTCCTTATCTTCCCTCGAGGTGATGATGTCCGTGGACAATTTTATCAACTCCTCCCTTAACTTCCTTATCATCACTATTATTCTTTACTATAAATTTAAAATCATTTTGTTTATTTCCCTGCGAACAAAAGGTTAAATTTCAGTCCAAAGCTAGGGTATATTTTTTTAGTAGTTTTGTGCTTTTCCTTAACCAAACGTAAAAACTGCCCAGTTTCGTTTAAAAGTACGCTATGTTTCTCGAAAACACCGTCAACCCGAAAGAACAATTTGGATGGATAGAGGTCATCTGCGGTTCCATGTTTTCTGGAAAGACGGAAGAGTTGATTCGTAGACTGAAACGTGCCCAATTTGCAAAACAGAAGGTTGAAATATTCAAACCCATTGTGGATACCCGTTACAATGAGGAGATGGTGGTTTCGCACGATGCGAACGAAATCCGATCTACACCTGTTCCAGCGGCGGCCAATATCCGCCTGTTGGCCGATGACTGCGATGTAGTTGGAATTGATGAGGCCCAGTTTTTCGATGATGAAATAGTCACCGTCTGCAACGATCTGGCCAATCGTGGTGTACGTGTGGTGGTTGCTGGTCTTGATATGGACTTCAAGGGCAATCCATTTGGTCCCATGCCCGCTTTGATGGCAACCGCTGAATATGTGACCAAGGTACATGCAGTATGCACAAGAACCGGAAACCTCGCCAACTATAGTTTTAGAAAGGCCAACGACGACAAACTTGTACTCCTTGGTGAGACAGGCGAATATGAACCCTTGAGCCGGGCTGCTTTTTACAAGGCCATGCTGAAAGAAAAAGTAAGTAAAATGGATGTAGAGGCTGAGGAAGTGTCGCCAAAAAAGAAATCAGCCAATGGATAAAGTTGGGGAAACCACGCTGGAAATCGATCTTTCTGCACTTGAGCACAATTACCGTTACCTTAAATACAGAATCGAACCAAATACCAAGTTTCTGGCCGTGGTCAAGGCCTTTGCCTATGGGAGCGATATGGTCGCCATTGCCCAAAAAATGGAAAATCTGGGTGTGGATTATTTTGCGGTTGCCTATGTAAAGGAAGGCGTATCACTTCGAAAAGCAGGAATTAAAACCCCAATCTTGGTGCTGCATCCACAGCCCGTGAATTTCAAGGAATTGATCGACCATACCTTGGAGCCGAGTCTCTATTCCCCAAACATTCTAAAGCTTTTCCTTCACACCGCCCAGGAACAAAAACTTAAGGAATATCCCGTCCATATTAAATTCAATACAGGTCTTAATCGCTTGGGATTCTGGGAAAATGATGTTGATTTTATTGTAGAACAGTTGAAAGGGGAATCCTCACTAAAAATTCTTTCCGTTTTTTCCCATTTGGCCGCATCAGAAGATAGTAACGAAAGCCAATTCAGTTTAAATCAAATAGCCACTTTCAAAAAAATCAGTGAGAAACTAAGGGAAAAATTGAATTACACCCCATTTCGACATATGCTGAACACATCTGGAGTCCTAAACTATCCCGAAGCGCAATTTGAAATGGTACGAAGCGGCATAGGACTATACGGCTATGGCAATCATCCCGATATTGATGCACAGCTCAAACCGGTTGCCACCCTGAAGACTATCATTTCGCAAATCCATAAAATCGAACCCAATGAGACAGTGGGGTACAACAGAGCCTTTGCTTCGGATGGCTATCGCACTACTGCCACCTTGCCTTTGGGCCATGCCGATGGTATAGGGCGACAATATGGGAATGGCAAAACATATCTTATGATTCATGGAAAAAAAGCACCCATTATCGGCAATGTTTGTATGGATATGATCATGGTCGATGTCACCGATATCGACTGTAAGGAAGGCGATGAGGTCATCGTTTTTGGACAAAACCACTCTGCAGAAGATTTTGCGTCCACCGCAAACACCATCTCTTATGAAATATTGACCGCTATTTCGCCCAGGGTAAAGCGGGTGATCTCAGATCTTTGATTTGCCCCTTTCAATTGGTACACAATCCTTTTTTAATTACATTGTAAGCATATTAACCATTAAACTATAAATAGAATGCTTAAAGAATTCAAGGATTTTGCAATGAAAGGAAACCTGGTGGACATCGCCGTAGGTTTCGTCATGGGTGCCGCTTTCAACAAAGTGGTTGCCTCTTTTACAGGAGGAATTGTATCTCCTTTGATCGGTTTGCTTTTCAATGCTGATTTCAAAGATGTAAAGTTTATTATAAAAGAGGGGACAATGAACGACGCAGGCGAAAAAGTTGGCGAGGTTGCTGTAATGTATGGTGAGTTCTTGACGAATGTCATCGATTTCATTATTGTAGCTTTTGTAATGTTCATGATTGTGAAGGGTGTCAACAAAATGAAAAAGAAAGAAGAACCGGCTCCTAAACCACCAAAAGGTCCATCGCAAGAAGAATTACTGGCAGAAATAAGGGATTTATTGAAGAAATAACAATCGTTTGCCCAAATTGGGCAGCCGCTACACCATAATAATACTAATTTTAAAGCCGTCGGTTTGTTTCGCTAGCAATCGACGGTTGTTTTATTTATAACATTTTGTTATTTTTTAATTAGTCGTTCTTAAAATGCTTGTTTAAATCATAAGCTGTCTTACCTTTGACCTTCAAAACAAGATTAAAATGAAAGTAGCAGTTGTTGGAGCCACGGGAATGGTTGGTGAAGTAATGTTGAATGTGTTGGCCGAACGCAATTTTCCAATAACGGAATTATTGCTGGTCGCCTCAGAACGATCTGTGGGCAAAAAACTGACTTACAAAGGAGAGGAACATACCGTTATCGGCCTTGCTGATGCAGTTGCCGCCCAACCGGATATTGCCATTTTCTCGGCAGGTGGGGGAACTTCCCTGGAATGGGCTCCAAAGTTCGCCGCGGTGGGTACTACGGTAATCGATAATTCCTCGGCATGGCGTATGGATCCGACCAAAAAACTGATTGTACCTGAAATCAATGCGGATGTATTGACCACTGAGGATAAAATCATTGCAAATCCGAATTGTTCCACCATCCAAATGGTGATGGCGTTGAATCCGCTTCACAAAAAATACCAAATGAAGCGTGTGGTGGTCTCTACCTATCAGTCCGTATCCGGAACAGGGGTGAAAGCGGTAGAGCAATTGGAAAATGAAACTGCAGGCATACAAGGAGAGATGGCCTATCCCTATCCCATCAACAGAAATGCCCTGCCGCACTGCGATGTGTTCATGGACAACGGCTACACCAAAGAAGAAATGAAACTCGCCCGTGAGCCACAAAAAATCTTGGACGACAGAACATTTTCGGTAACCGCCACAGCCGTTCGTATCCCCACTGCGGGAGGACATTCCGAAGCCGTGAATGTGGAGTTCCACGAGGATTTTGATCTATCCGAAGTTCGACAGTTGCTGAGCGAAACTCCCGGTGTCACCGTACAGGATAATCCCGATACCAACACCTACCCCATGCCCATCTATGCCAATGGTAAGGATGATGTGTTTGTGGGGCGCATCCGTCGTGATGAAACCCAGCGCAATACCTTAAACATGTGGGTGGTGTCGGATAACCTTAGAAAAGGTGCGGCGACCAATGCGGTACAAATTGCAGAATATTTGGTGGAGAACAATTTAGTCTCAGTCGGTGAGAAGCTCAAAGTATAAGGTGTCAGTAGCTTGATATACCACTAAAGTATCGGTATTGGATTCCTTGACAATTCTATAAGGTTTAACCAATTGCCCAAAATCCATTTTAAACTTTGCATAACTATCGGTATCAAGCATTTTCATATTTTGTAATACGCCCATTTTGGAAATTTCTTTAAGCAAGGGAGTACCAGAATGGATGCCAATACTATCATTTAAGGTCAAAAAGGATTTCTCACGTTCCACTCTGGTGACAACCAAATCGATTTCAGATTCATATTTTAACGATATGTCTTTACCCAAAATCATTCGGAACCCATGAAAAGCGACGAAAAGGATAAACACGACCGCAGCAATTTTAACTAAAAGTGCCGCTTTTTTTTCATTACCAAGTTTGTCAAACTTTAACATGATGTCTTCAATTAAATTTTTGAGTTAAAAAAGGTTAATCATAGATGCACTTACGAATTAAACTACTAATTATGGTATTTTTATCAGAATCAATCTGAAAAAAATGCAAAAACTAAGTCTATTGGCTGTTGTAGTCCTTTTGGCAGCCTGCGAAACCACAAAAAAAAGAGAACCTATTGCCGTGACCTATCCCACCACGAAGAAAGTCGATACCATCGACACTTATTTTGGAACTGAAATCAAAGACCCTTACCGCTGGCTCGAGGATGACCGAAGTGCCGAAACAGAGGCCTGGGTCAAGGAACAAAATGTGGTAACCTTCGGTTATCTGGATAAAATCCCTTTCCGGGAAGACTTGAAAAATCGTCTCGAAAAACTCTGGAACTATGAAAAGCTGGGCTCCCCATTCAAGGAAGGAGATTATACCTATTTCTACAAAAACGATGGCCTTCAAAACCAGTATGTGGTCTATAGAAAAAAAGAGGGGAGCGAAGAAGAAGTCTTTTTGGATCCAAATACCTTCTCCGAAGATGGTACAACTTCCTTAATGGGGTTGGAATTCACAAAAGACGGTTCCAAGGCCGCATATTTAATTTCCGAAGGTGGCAGTGATTGGCGGAAATGTATCGTCATCAACTCCGAAAAGAAAGAAATTGTTGAGGACACCTTGGTCGATATCAAGTTTAGCTATATTTCCTGGAAGGGCAATGAAGGTTTCTTTTATTCGAGCTATGACAAACCGAAAGGGAGTGAGTTATCTGCGAAAACGGATCAGCACAAATTATACTATCATAAATTGGGTACACCACAGTCCGATGATGAAATCATTTTTGGTGGCATCCCCGCGGAAAAGCACCGCTATGTGGGAGGATATACCTCCGAAGATGGAAATTACCTGTTCATCACGGCAGCTACTTCCACCTCGGGCAACAAGCTTTTTCTAAAAGACCTGACCCAGTCCAACAGCAAATTGGTCACTATTTTGGATGACACGGATTCGGACACCGATGTCATTGATAATGACGGCTCCAAATTATACATGGTCACTAATCGAAACGCACCGAATAAAAAAATTGTGGTTGCGGACGCTTCGAACCCCACTCCAGAAAATTGGAAAGATGTCATTCCAGAAACCGAAAACGTTTTGACAACAGGCACTGGTGGAGGTTACATTTTTGCAGAATACATGGTCGATGCCATTTCCAAAGTATTGCAATACGATTACGAGGGTAATTTAGTACGGGAAGTGGAATTGCCAGGTGTGGGAAGCGCCAATGGCTTTGGAGGCAAAAAAGATGAAAAGGAGTTTTATTTTTCGTTCACCAATTACAATACGCCTGGTTCGTCCTATAAATACAATGTGGAAACCGGAGCTTCTGAGCAGTATTGGAAGCCCCAGATTGACTTTAATCCAGAGGATTACGAATCCACCCAGGTGTTCTACGATTCAAAGGACGGTACTAAAGTACCGATGATCATTACCCATAAAAAAGGTTTGGAGCTCAATGGCAAGAATCCGACCATTCTGTATGGTTATGGTGGATTCAATATCAGCTTGACCCCCTCCTTTAGCATTGTCAACGCAGTTTGGATGGAGCAAGGGGGTGTTTATGCCGTTCCCAATTTGAGAGGTGGTGGTGAATATGGAAAGCAATGGCATATTGCAGGCACCAAGCAGCAAAAACAGAATGTTTTTGACGATTTTATTGCTGCAGCCGAGTTTTTGATTGCCAATAAATATACCTCCAAGGAGTATTTGGCCATTCGTGGAGGTTCCAACGGAGGCCTCTTGGTCGGCGCCACCATGACCCAACGGCCTGATCTTATGCAGGTGGCCTTACCCGCGGTCGGCGTGTTGGATATGCTCCGCTACCATACCTTTACGGCAGGCGCTGGTTGGGCCTATGATTATGGTACCTCTGAGGAAAGTGAAGACATGTTCCAGTATTTGAAAGGTTACTCCCCAGTGCACAATGTGATGCAAGGAACAGCGTATCCGGCTACTTTGGTCACCACCGGAGACCATGACGATCGTGTAGTTCCTGCACACAGTTTTAAATTTGCCGCTGAACTTCAGGAGAAGCAGTCAGGGGATAATCCAACTTTGATTCGCATCGAAACAAAAGCTGGACATGGAGCAGGAACTCCCGTTAGCAAGATCATAGAACAATATGCGGATATTTTTGGTTTTACCTTGTTCAATATGGGATATGATGCCCTACCAAATCAGGCCGTGTTAAAAGAATTCAAGGATTAAGTACAATTCCTATCACTCAAAATCCGTTTCTATAGAAGCGGATTTTTTGTTGATTTTATGCCATCATGCTCAAAGTTCATATAGATTCCTTCTGTTATAAGTCAAAAACCATTTTGGAGGACATTTCCTTTGAGGTGGACAAGGGAACGCATGTCGCCCTGATGGGGGAAAGTGGCTCAGGGAAAAGCACCTTGCTGAAGATTGTTTACGGACTTTTGCATGTTGATAAGGGCAGCATTTTCTGGGGCGAAAAACAGGCCTTGGGGCCCAACTTCAATCTGGTTCCAGGAGAATCTTATATGAAATACCTTTCCCAAAGTTTTGACTTGATGCCTTTTACCACGGTAGAAGAGAACATTGGGGAGCATTTGTCAGTTTTCGAAAGGGAAACACATGAGCAACGTATCCAAGAACTATTGGAGCTCATCGAATTGGAGGCTTATGCCAAGACAAAGGTCAAGAACCTAAGTGGAGGTCAACAGCAGCGTGTAGCGTTGGCAAGGGTGCTCGCCCAAGAACCTGAAGTTTTGTTGTTGGACGAACCCTTTGGGCATATCGATAATTTCAAAAGGAATTCACTCCGGAGAAAGCTTTTTCATTATCTAAAGGAAAAGGAAATCACGGTCATTACTGCCAGCCATGACCCCAATGATGTTTTACCGTATGCCGAGCGCACCATCATACTGGAAAAGGGAAAGATAATCGCCAACGCAAAAACGAAAAAACTCTATAGGAATCCGCCCAGTTACTATACCGCATCACTTTTTGGCGAGGTCAATCAGGTTCCTATGAAATTGTTGAAAGCATACGTAGAAATCGATAGATCAGTGCTTATCTACCCACACGAATTTCAGGTTTCGGATACTTCAGGTTTAAGGGTCGTCGTACGAAATTCTTATTTCAAGGGGAAGCACTTTTTAAATGAGGGGGAAGCAGAGGACCAGATTGTTTTGTTCTTCAATACCCCAAAACAACTTCAAAAAGGCGATGCTGTTTTCCTAAACGTATCCTTGGAAACCATCAATGCCCGATTACAAAAAGAGCACACCCATTGAATACGGAAACTATCTTAAATGAAGTTCAATTCAAGGCCATGCGAAGCAGTGGGCCCGGAGGCCAACATGTGAACAAGGTTTCCTCCAAAGTAGAACTTTCCTTTTCCATACAAAGTTCCAACGGGTTGACCGAGCTTGAAAAAGAGCGGATTATGCACAAACTTCAATCCCGATTGACAAAGGATAGTCTCCTACTCCTTCAATGTGATGAGACTCGAAGTCAGCACAAGAACAAAGCGCTTGCTACCAAACGCCTTGTTGAGCTATTAAAAAAGGCTTTGGAGGTTCCCAAAAAACGAAAACCTACAAAACCTTCTAAATCTTCTGTTGAAAAACGATTGAAGTCCAAAAAAATGGATGCTGCTAAAAAAGCACTGCGCAAAAAACCCGATCAGGGCTAGGCTTACCAGGCATCTGGCACCTCGTAGAAATAAGATACCTTTTTAATTTGGCCGTTCTCCACTTGGTACACACAAAGCTCTTCCATGGCCCATCTTCCGGATTCTTTGAAAGTCGCGTCCATTGACATGGGTACCATAAAATGGTTGCCTGCCACCACAGGATCTCCAACAGTGCCACCATGCATTTCTTCGATGGTTGCCTCCCACTCTTTATAAGCATTGAGGATATTGTCCTTCCCTTCGGTAACCTGATTTGGCATTCCCGACATTTCAACGCTTACCGCGTCGTCTGCATAAAGGGCATAAGCTTCGACATATTTGCCTTCCCGGCAATAGCCAACTAATTTGTCTGCTACTTCTTGTGTTGTCATGATGTTTGTTTTTGGTTAAACCTCCTAAAGATAGTGAACTATCCTATCGAATATTTTAAGGAATGGTTAAAAGCTGTTAGATCACTTCAAGAATTGACACTTCCTTTCCATTAAAGGTAATACTGTCCCCTTTTTCCTTGCCCAACAAAAGTCTGGCCACTGGAGCGTGCGCCGAAACACAAAAAACGGATAGGTCGTGATCGGTAAACAAACCAGCAGAAATGGAAACAAAGTAGTTGCCCAAGGTTGTTTTCACCAGACTGCCCAACCGTACTTTTTCTGACTTGATGTGGACGTCTACCTGTTGAAGCACTATTTTTGTTTTTTCCAACTCTGTTAGTTGGCGACCCAATTTTTCCTGCTCCAATTGTACCATGGCCCTTCCGGTTTCATGTTTGTCGCCAGCGCTGCTTTTGGTTTCGGAAGTCAGGGAATCCTGCAATGCGCTACTGCGTTTCTTCAAGGTCTTCAATCGCCTATCAACATAATTCCAGCAAAACTGCAAAAGCTTCTCCTTTAATTCCACAACTTGATTTTTAAGCAAAAGTCAATCTAAAAACCGTCTCCTGATGCGGTTTGGAACGCACCTTCAGACTACCTCCATGCAATTGCATCACTCGTTTGGAAAGGCTCAGTCCTATTCCAGTACCTTCGTTCTTTGTGGTGAAAAAAGGCACAAAAATCTCGTCAATAAGGTCCTCCGGTATGCCAGGCCCATTGTCCCTTACCTCAATGTACTTAACACCATCGTTTTCCATCCCAGCCATAACCTTTACTTTCCCATTTTTCATTCCCTTAACAGATTGAAGCCCATTTTTACCAAGATTGATCAACACTTGCGCAATTTGTTTCTCATCGATAAAAAATTCAAGGTCCTCAGGATCACAGTCAATGGAAAATACGTTTTGCTCTTCGCCCAGTTTGGCGGACATCATCACATGAATTTTATCCAGCAACGCCTTTCCAGCAACAATCGCCCTGTTAGGATCAGGAACATTCAATAAACTTCGGTACGATTGTACAAAGTCCATAAGATTACCTCCTTGTTCCTTGATCACTTCCAATCCTTTCAGTGTGTTCTTGATTTGATCCTCCTCCAAATCTTCAAGGGCTATCATTTTCCCGCTATGGCGATAATACTTTATAATGGAATCGGAAATCGACGCGATAGGGGTAATGGTGTTCATGATTTCGTGCGTAAGCACGCGAATAAGTCGTACCCAAGATTCGGTCTCCTTCTCATCAAGTTCCTGATGGATATCCTGAACCACAACCAGTAGTAATGATTTTCCATCCAGGGTAAGCGGAGTGGACTTGAGCGCCAATTGTATCTGTTCCCGTTCGTTGGTCAACTGGACCAACTTTCTTTCAAAAGGTTGGAACGATTTAAATACCTCATACAGTTTTTCATCGACCTGATTCAGCTGCTTAATATGGTTCAACGGGGTGTAGTTCAACAGCTTTTCCAAAGTCGGATTTGAAAACAGAATATGTCCCTTTTCATTAAAGCTCATGATTCCGATATTGGCCTGCTTCAAAATTTGTTGGTAGTACTGTTCCCTGATCTGTAACTGCAGGTGCACCTCCTGAATCAAATTGTTGACCCTATTCAGACTTCGATTAAGTTCTTTAAAGGATTTAATGGTAACCTTTTCTGGAAAGCGAAGCGTAAAATCCTCATTACGGATGGCATCAAAAAAATAGGCAATCTTTCTGTTGGTACTATTTATGAACGAAATCAAGGATAACACTTGAGCGACCAGAAAAAATGCCGAAAAAATCAACGTAAAATACCAGGGCTTGAAGACTGCAAACGCCAGTACTAAAGCGGTGAGTGTCATCAAAATCACCCTAAAAATCAGTTGAAAGTAAAAGTTTCTACTGGCCACTATTTGTTCTTTTTCTTCAGTTTATTGTACAAGGTTTGCCTGGAAATGCCCAATTGTTCAGCCGCTGCACTGTAGTTTCCATCGTGTTGCTCCAAGGCTTTTGAAATCATTTGCTGTTCCATTTCATCCAACGTCGCAGGCCCCAAATCAAAAGACTGGCTCGGCTTGGCGTGCAATAAAAAATCGGATGGTTTCAGCACATTTCCTTCGGAAAGGATCACGGCCCGTTCCATGGTATGTTGCAATTCCCTCACATTTCCAGGCCATTGATACTCCATCAATTTTTCCTGAGCCAAATTGTTGATACGCAATCCCTGCTTGTCATATTTGTTCGCAAATCGCTTCAAGAAAAAATCGGCCAACACCAAAATATCGCCCTCCCGTTCCCGCAAAGGCGGCACTTCTATGTGAATGGTGTTGATTCGATACAACAAGTCTTCCCTAAAAAGTCCATCCGCGACCATTTGTTCCAAGTTGCAGTTGGTTGCACAAATCAATCGAATATCCACAGCTATGGATTTGTTGGATCCCACTCGTGTCACCGCCTTATTTTGAATTGCGGACAACAATTTGGCCTGGGTCTGTAGTGATAAATTTCCCATCTCGTCCAAGAACAAGGAGCCTTGATGGGCAGCCTCAAATTTCCCGGCACGATCTTCCTTAGCATCCGTGAAGGATCCTTTTAGGTGTCCAAAAAGTTCGCTTTCGAATAGATTCTCGGCTATGGATCCCATATCCACTCCAATAAACACCTCATCTTTACGGGATGACAGACGATGCAGTTCCCGTGCAATGAGTTCCTTTCCCGTTCCGTTCTCGCCAGTAATCAAAACGTTCACGTCGGTTTTGGCAACTTTTCGTGCCAGGTTCAAGACGGATGTGAGTGCTTTAGAATTTCCGATGATGAGATTTTTGTCCTCATTGATCACCTGTTTTAGATGGCTCTCTTTTTTCTTGAGCTTATGGATCTCCTGTTTGGACTTTCTAAATTCATAGGCCGATTTTACTGTGGTGAGCAAGCGTTCGTTGTTCCAGGGTTTTAGGATAAAATCCGAAGCTCCTTGTTTCAAAGCGGTCACGGCCAAATCCACTGCGCCGTAGGCGGTCATCATTATTACGGAGGTGTTGGGTGACTTCTTTTTGATTTCATTCAGCCAATACAATCCCTCGTTTCCGGTGTTCACCCCAGCAGAAAAATTCATGTCCAACAGCACAATGTCGATTTTTTCCAAATTGGGAAAGGAGGAAATCTGGTTGGGATTAAAAAGGGTCTGCACGCTTTTATACTCAAACTGCAACAGAATCTCCAATGCGCTCAAAACACTTTTATTATCATCTATGACCAAAATGTTGGCATCTGTCATGGCCTTGATTTCTATTTTGATTTAAAACTATGAATTGATTTTGTAAATTTTTGACGAGTGTAAAATAATTGGACATTTTTTGTATAAAAATTTTACACTTAACCCGTCTCTTCTTTTGGTTTATCATTTTATATTGTTGATTTTCAACACATTAATTCTTTGGCACAGGAATAGCAACTATTTTGGAACAGGAATGAAATCATGACAATAAAAACATACATTATCGCTTTTTCACTTCTTATTTCCCTAGCGGGATATTCGCAAAAGCTATGGACTTTGGACGAATGTGTTGCTTACGCCATTGAGCACAACCTTCAGGTAAAAAACACTTCTCACACCAAAGACGCCAGCCAAGAAACCTATCGTCAGTCGGTCAGGAATCTCTTGCCCAATGTAACGGGCTTTTCAGATTTAAACTTCAACTCAGGTCTCGCGGAAGATCCTTCAACAGGAGTATTGGTGAACAATGATTTCTATAGCTCCCGCTATAGTTTAAATGCCAGTTTGGATGTTTTTCAAGGGTTTCAAAAATTGAATAACATCAAGGCTTCAAAATTCATCTACAAGGCTACACAGGAAGATGTGGTACAGGAAAAGTTCCTTTTGGCCTTTAGGGTAATGAGCGCCTTTTACGATATAAAGTTCAACGAGGGATTGGTTGCCAATTCCCTCGAACAGCTAGGTATTTCGCAATCCAATTACGATTTGGTGCAGAAACAGGTGGAACTCGGACTTATGGCCAAGGCGGATTTGTACGAAGCTGAATCCAATCTTTTGAGCGACATGCTATTGGTAACACAGAACAAAAATCTGTTGGCCCTTTCCAAGCTTACACTGTTACAGGAAATGAACCTTACCGATGAAACTGATATACAATTACAAACCGAGCTGGATCCTATCGCTGATGAATTAGAGGGTGAAGAATCTTTAGATTCCATATATCAGATTGCACGTGGGTTTGTCCCTTTGGTGAAGGCACAGGACTATAGGGTAAAAGCTGCCAAAAAACAACTGCATGCCTCTCGGGGAAATCTGTATCCGTCTCTTTCGCTGGTTGCTGGCCTGGAAACCAGGTATTCGGAAACAAACCTTGATGACAATGATGAGACTGTCCCCTTTTCGGATCAGCTCAGTGATAATTTTGCCCGTTTCGTTGGCGCGCAGCTTAGCATTCCACTTACCCTTGGCTGGTCTAACCGTTCGAGTGTAAAGCAACAAAAAATTGCCTATCAGCAGGCCAAGACGAATCTTGAGATTCAAGAGCAAGAGCTATTTCAACTCCTGCAGCAATTGATACAGACCAATGAAGCCCTAAAGGCGGAATACGAGCAAAGTACCAAAAGAGTGCAAGCCCAGGAACTGGCTTTTGCCATAGCACAAAAACGCTATGAAAAAGGGTTGATCAATGCCATTGACCTTTTTCAAGCAAAGAATTTGTTCGGTGTAGCACAAAATGAGAACTTACAGGTAGGCCTGCGTTTAAAGGTGAACAAAAGCACCATTGATTTTTACAAAGGATTACCAATTTTTAACATCAACTAAAACAAACCATGGATATAAAACTTGAAAAAAAGAAAGGACTTCGCCCCAAGCATTACGGTTACATCGCGCTGGGCCTTTTGTTGCTCTTTACGGGATGGAAGCTGCTTTTCGCCAATGCGGTCTCAACCTACCGAACCGATAAGGAGCGCCTTTCCATCGCACAGGTTGCCGAAGGCAAGTTTGACGACTACATCACGATAAACGGGAATGTCGCGCCAATCGCAACCATTTATATGGATGCCTATGAAGGTGGAAGGGTGTCGGAAAAACTCATTGAAGAAGGCACCATGGTGAAAAAAGGAGACATTATCCTAAAGTTGGAGAACATGGCCTTGTACGAGCAGATCCTAGCTAGTGAGAGCAACTTGGCCTTGAAGCAAAATGATCTTCGTTCCACAAAATTGACTTTTGATTCAAGGCAGGTGGAAGGACGACGATCCCTGGCCACAGCACAATACGATCTGCAGCGACTTAAGCGGAACTACGGACAAAACCAGGAGTTATACAATGACGAATTAATATCCAAGGAGACATTTTTGCTATCCAAAGAAAACTACGAACTGGCTAAAAAACAGTTCGACATTGTGAAACTGCAGACCGAACAGGATGATGAACTGCGCAAAACTTCCCTGACGGGATTGGATGCTGACCTACAGCGTATGCGCAAAACCCTTTCGATGGTGTACGAGCGTTTAGATCATCTCAATGTTAGGGCTCCCGCAGATGGGCAATTGGGATTTTTGGATGCTGAAATTGGACAGAACATTGCCCAAGGGCAGCGCATCGGGCAAATCAATGTGTTGACTGATTTTAAGATTGAAGCTGAAATAGATGAACATTATATCGATCGGGTGAAACGTGACCTCTCCGCTACCCTTGAAAGAAATGAAAGGGAGTATGACCTTCGTTTGCGTAAGGTCTATCCCGAAGTTCGAAACGGCAGATTTAAAGTGGATCTTGTTTTTACAGGTGAAAAGCCCGAGACCATCCGTGCCGGTCAGAGCTACAATATCCGACTCCAATTGGGCGCATCCAATGATGCGCTGTTGCTGCCAAAAGGTGGCTTTTTCCAGAGTACCGGAGGGCAATGGGTATTTGTTGTAAACCCTAACGGGAATGAGGCCTTAAAGCGAGACATCCGTATTGGAAAACAGAATTCCAGGTATTATGAGGTACTTGATGGACTTCAGCCAGGCGAACAGGTTATAACGAGCAACTACGACAGTTTTGGAACTGCCGAAAGAATAGTATTAAAATAAAAATTCAATCAAAATGAA
>JANQRD010000109.1 GCA_028284725.1 Allomuricauda sp.
GAAAAAGAATTGTTGGCCAAAATCCTTACCTACCATGTGGTGGCTGGAGCAGCAGTTGCCTCTGGGGATTTGTACGACCATCAAAGATTGGACACGGTACAGGGTGAACCGCTGTTTGCCATAATCAATCATGGTATTTTTATACGGGATAAAACCCATGTGGATGCCAAAGTTATCGGAGCAGATAATGTGGCAAGCAACGGTATAGTTCACATCATCGATAAAGTGCTTCTGCCCCAAGAAGTTCTGGACGCTCTGCACTAATTCCTAAAAAGGTTAAAAGTCTAACCTCGTAAGATTAATACTACTAAAGCACTCCCTTAACATTCGTTAAGGGAGTCCCTTTATCTATAAGGGTTTACCGTTCATCGATGACACATCAAAAGGGGTCTCTTTACCATACAAAAACACCCCCTTTGACAACTATTAATTTTTTAGCCAAGTTTTATGTCCCATATTTGAAGTCCCAAATCTTTCCAAACTATACCTATCAATGGTGAAAGCTCCCCCGATTCCGGGGGAGTTTTTATTTAAATGGGGCAAAAAAGAAATCAGAACTATTCCGCGTCCTCCTCTTCCAAAACATCAATGATTTCATAGCCATCCTCGACTGCTTGGTAGATAGCTTCATTGAGTTCGTAAGCGGGTACACCATCGAAGTCGATTTCCTCTGCATCTTCTGGAAGTTCACTGAGTACAGCTCCAACCGGTGGAGGTGCCACTTCGTATTCCCCATCAATCTCTTGATAGAAAACACCATCGGCATAATTGTAAGGAATACCTCTTACAGTAAGTGCAACAGTCGCTGCCGGCAACAATCGCATTCGAAAACCTCTGGGAGGAAAAGCCCGCACATAGATTCCCCGTCGTTGTACATAGTACATGCCGCCTACGGGATAATAGGCCACTCTTCGAAAAACAACAGGGCGTGTATTGGCGGGTAGACGTCGTAGTGTTCGTCGAACAACTCTTCGGTTGTGTCTTCGGACTTTACGTTTGACCCTTCTTTTCTTTCTTACGGTTTTGACAGTGGTTCGACGCGCCTGTGCTTCAGCATAATCCGTGGAGCCCACGAAAATAAACGCAAACAGGAATAAGGCAAATTTTAGATTTTTCATACTGTCGAATTTGATAGGTTTTTGTTGTTAGACCACAAATAAACCTTAAGGTTTAATGGGCCAACCCTATAACGTTCAACAATATGGATTCATTTTCTAGCGCCTTCCCCCAGCCTTTTTTTGTTCTTCGGCCTGCTCCATCATTTCCCGCATTTTTTTCTGGAAGCGATTTTCCTTTTTGGGTTTTTTCTTATTCTCCTGAATCTGGGCATGAATCTTATCCTCATCCAAAATGTAATTCTTGATGGCCAACATAATAAAGATGGTAATCAAGTTGGAAATGAAATAGTACAGACTCAATCCACTTGCATAGTTGTTAAAGAAAATCAACATAATGAGCGGAGACAAATACATAATGAACTTCATGTTCGGCATACCCGGTTGCTGCTGCATTTGCATCGTCTGTCCCGTGGTCAAGGTCATATAAAAGAAGATAGCCACGGATGCCAGGATAGGAAACAAGCTCACATGATTTCCGTAGAAACTCGAGATTACTGGAATGTGTGTGCTCCATTCAAAAATGGAATCGTAAGATGCCAAGTCCTCCGCCCACAAAAATGATTTCTGACGTAGCGCAAAAGATGTAGGGAAAAACATAAAGAGTGCGTAGAAAATGGGCAGTTGTAACAACGCCGGGATACATCCGCTCATTGGGCTTACCCCTGCCTTGTTGTAGAGCTTCATGGTCTCCTGTTGTTTTTTCATCGCGTTGTCCTTGTACTTATCATTGATTTCGGTGATTTCCGGTTTCAACACCTTCATCTTAGCCTGTGACAAATAGGATTTGTACGTTACCGGGGAAAGTGCCAAACGTACCAAAATAGTCATCACTATAATAGCAATTCCGTAAGGAAGGAACGAGCTCAAAAAATTATAGAAAGGGGTAAACACGTAGCGATTGATCCAACCGAAAATTCCCCATCCAAAAGGAATGGAGTCGGCCAAGTTCAAATCCTTGTAATCGTCCAAAATTTTCACATCCGTTGGCCCATAATACCAATGCATGTTTTGGGTGAGTTCCCCACCCTTTAACTCCAAAGGCACCTTTGCACTGTATGCTTTGGTGAACAAAGTCTCCTTACTTTCCTCTTCAACCAAATTTTGGGAAGATAGTTCCGCAGTGTCGAAATGGTCATCAGTTGCCAAAATGGTACTGAAAAAGTGTTGTCGGTACGATAACCATTTTACATCTTCCTCAGTTTCCTCATCCAATTCACTGCTCTCGGAAAGCTTGCTGATTTTTCCCCCATTATGATTGTATGTCAACCGTGTATAGCGATTTTCATACTTCACACTTTTACCGTGTCGAATCCCTTTTAAATCCCATTCCAAATCAATGGGTCGCCCAGAATTTATTACTCCATTCAATCCTTGTGATCGAATGGTAAAATCCACCATATAGTCATTGGGTTTCATTTCGTAGCGATATTCCAAAAATCTTGAATCTGAGATTTTGGCTTTCAAGGAAAGTATTTGGTTATCTCCGCTCTGGGAAACAGAGGGTTCAAAGAACAGGTCTTTTGTGTTCAATATTCTATTATCGGAAGAAGTAAAGTTGATACCAAAACTTGCATTGCCATCCTTTACCATATACACGGGTACCGAGTCATAGGTGACAAAATTCTTCATTTTTGCCTCAACTATCTGTCCACCCTTATTATCAACTTCCAAATACAACACCTCATTCTCCAAGACAGTTGTTCCTTCGGAAGCAGTAGTAAATCCAAATGCCCCTACTGAGTTTTTATAATCAGATACGGCAACAGAGTCCTGTAAATCGATAGGTTTAGGTGTATCTATTTCAGCTTTTTTGGTGGTCTCTGCCTGCTGCTGCTCAGTTTCAATCTTCTCCTGCTCCACTTTTTGGGCCTCCAGTTCTTCAGGGGTAGGTCTGTTTTGATAGAACATGAAAATGAGTATCCCAAAAATCAAGACAAATCCAATAATGGAATTGATATCCAGCTTCTTTTCTTCCATGAAAGTTATTTAGTGAAAATCCTTATCTGCGCTTTTCAGGTGGCAAATATATGTCCAAAACCGCAGTTTATGCCAAACTGGCATTAGTTTGTTGCTGTTTTTGTGCCAAAACTGCCTTTACGAAACCTACGAACAACGGATGTGGGTTGGCTACGGTACTTCGATATTCCGGATGGTACTGCACTCCAATAAACCAGGGATGGGACGGGATTTCAATCACCTCGACCAATCCAGTCTTGGGATTCAGTCCTGTGGCGACCAGCCCTGCATCCTCCATTTGCGATTTGTAATCGTCGTTGAATTCATAACGATGTCGATGCCGTTCCGCGATTTCTGTTTTCCCATAAACCACGTGCACCAAACTACCTTCTTTTAGTTCGCAATCCCAAGCCCCCAAACGCATGGTTCCTCCCATGTTGGTAATCTGTTTCTGCTCTTCCATCAAACTGATAACGGGACTTTCTGTCTGCTCGTCCATCTCAGTGCTATTGGCATTGTTGAGTCCTAAAACGTTTCTGGCGAACTCAATAACGGCCATCTGCATCCCTAGACAAATGCCAAGAAATGGCACATCATTCTCACGGGCATAGCGTACGGCCATTATCTTGCCTTCAATGCCGCGTTCCCCAAAACCAGGAGCCACCAAAATGCCATCCAGTCCCATTAACTTTTTATCTACGTCATTGCCAGATATATGTTCGGAATGTATGGAACGTACCTCTACTTTGACCTCATTGGCAGCACCGGCGTGGATGAAAGACTCCAAAATGGATTTATAGGAATCCTGTAATTCCACATACTTTCCAATGAGTCCGATGGTCACTTTATGCTTGGGGTTCTTATGTTTTTGCAAGAATTGTTTCCATAACTCCAATTGGGGTTCAGTGTCGTTGGGCAATGCCAATTTCTCCAAGGCGACCTTGTCCAACCCCTCCTGTTGCATCAACATCGGGACGTCATAAATCGTGGAAGCATCAATGGATTGAATCACCGCCTCCTGCTTCACATTGCAAAAGAGCGCCAGCTTTTTCTTGATATCATCCGAGATTTCGTGTTCGGTACGACACACTAAAATATCAGCTTTAATCCCACTTTCCATCAAAGTCTTTACGGAATGCTGTGTCGGTTTGGTCTTTAATTCTCCGGCTGCCGAAAGGAAAGGCACCAAAGTTAAATGCACCACAATGCCGTTATTTTCACCCAATTCCCATAACAACTGCCGAACCGCTTCGATATAAGGTAAGGACTCAATATCACCCACGGTTCCACCGATTTCTGTAATCACAATATCGTAATCCCCACTATTGCCCAAAATCTGGATACGCTCTTTGATTTCATTGGTAATATGGGGCACCACTTGAACTGTCTTCCCCAAAAACTCACCTTTCCGCTCCTTGTTGATCACACTTTGGTAGATTCGACCAGTAGTAACATTATTGGCCTGCGAAGTGCGAACATTCAAAAAACGTTCATAATGCCCTAGATCCAAATCGGTCTCCGCTCCATCATCCGTCACATAACATTCGCCATGTTCGTAGGGATTCAGCGTACCTGGATCAACATTGATATAGGGATCCAATTTCTGTATGGTGGTTCGATAACCTCGGGCCTGAAGCAGTTTGGCCAAGGATGCGGCGATAATTCCTTTACCTAAAGATGAGGTAACGCCTCCCGTAACGAATATGTACTTGGTCTGTGCCATAGTGGGATTTCTATTACGGGGCGTAAAGTTACGAATTGCGGTGGAAAACTATCTTATTCCTTTGGAAATTCTTTCTGTATTTTTCGAATAAGAGGCTCCAAGCCATTATCCTTAATGTCCAGCATAGTGTTCAGGTATTCCCCCAGTTTTCCTTTTGGAAATCCTTTTTGGCGAAACCATACCAAGTATGGCAAGGGCAAATCCACCAAATAACTATCTTTAAACTTCCCAAAGGGCATTCTGTAGTGGGCCAGCTCGAGTAATTTTTGCTTATTGGGTTGCATTTCCATTTGTATCTCTAAAGTACTATCTTTCTCGATACAAACACCCTGATCATGAAAAGAAGGAATTTTATTGCCACAGCAGCGGTGGGTACCGCGGGCATTGCTGCCACTTCGTCCTTTGCTAAAACGCAGCAAAAGGACTTTAACCTGAAGCACAACATCAACCACAGTGTGTGCCGATGGTGCTTTAACGACATTCCTTGGGATGATTTTTTAAAAACCTTAAATGAACTAGGTATTAAGGCACTCGACCTTACAGGGCCTGAAGACTGGCCCTTGATGAAAAAATATAACATCCATGCCTCAATGTGCTGGGGAGCAGAGATTAGTCTAACCGAAGGATGGAACGACCCCCAATACCACGAAACCCTAATTAAAAACTATACGGAAATGATTCCGAAAGTAGCTGAGGCAGGATATACCAACCTCATCTGTTTTAGCGGTAACCGCAAGGGAATCAACGATTATGTGGGTCTCCAAAATTGTGTGGATGGCCTCTCCAAAGTCATGCCTTTGGCAGAAGAGCACGGGGTCGTGTTGCAGATGGAACTTTTCAACCAAATCAACCATCCGGACTATATGTGCGATAGCACGCTATGGGGCGTGGAGTTGTGCCGCAGATTGGGAAGTGACAACTTTAAGTTGCTCTACGACATTTACCATATGCAGATACAGGAAGGGGACATTATTCGTACCATTCAGCAATATCACCCTTATATTGGGCATTACCATACGGCTGGGGTACCTGGACGGCATGAAATCGACGAAACCCAAGAACTCTACTACCCTGCCATTATGAAGGCTATTTTAGATACAGGATTCACGGGTTATGTCGCCCAGGAATTCATCGCGACCTGGGAAGACAAAATCGAAGCACTTAAAGATGCTTTTGTGCGGTGTGATGTTTAATGCTCCTACATCAGAAGGAAACTGTCTAATCCAGTATAAGCTTATAAGGAGTATTTAGGGTAAAAATGAAAACAACGTATTGGACAACCACAGTTTTAACCGCTAGCTACCTTTTATGGAGCTCCTATAGCTATATTTTCAGCAAATCCACTATTGCCGGTGTAAAAGATTTAGGTTTCCCAAATCATTTCAGGATTGAACTTGCGGTTTTAAAAGTTATAGCCGTAATCATATTATTGGTTCCTCAGGTTCCCATTCAGATCAAGGAATGGGCCTATGTTGGCGCTGGATTGTTCTACATAACCGCTATTGTTGCCCATGCGGCGCATAGGGATCCGCTATTTCTTAATCTTATCAACCTTGTATTACTTGCAGTACTGATTATTTCAAATCTGTATTTGAAAAAGCTTTCGCTTTAACTACCGTTGTTTTGGTTTGAAATGCTAAGCAAAACCAACCTAAATCGCAATCCCTTTTACGTCTTGTGACTTAGCATACAAACTTTTCCTACCTTTAATCCCCTTACCCGAAACGGATAAGTCAACTTAAATTTTATTTCATGGTATGAAGTCTCTAAAAACAAACACTTTGGTGCTAGCGCTATGTTTTTCATTTTCCTTGATGAATGCACAGTATGAAATCAAACCGGAACAAGGGTATACACCACAAATAGGTATTATGGTGGACATGCTTGAAGAATTGAAGCATCGAATTGTTGAAGATGTCAAGGACCTTACCCAGGTCGAAACCGACTATTTGTTTGATGAACGAGCCAATAGCATCGGGGCGCTCATCATGCATTTGGCAGCTACAGAGGCCTACTATCAAGTTGAAACTTTGGAGGAACGGAAATGGACCACAGAGGAAAAAAAATTCTGGGGAATAGCTGGTAGTCTAGGAAAGGAATCAAGAGAAAAACTAAAGGGGAAACCAATAAAATATTACTTGGATCTATGGCAAGAGGTAAGGGAAAAATCCCTAAAAGGTCTCAAGGGTAAAGATGATGCTTGGTTTGCCGCAAACATAGATGAAGGCATAAACAACCATTGGGCCTGGTTTCACGTAATGGAGCATCAAGCAAATCATATGGGTCAAATAGCAAGCATAAAAAACCGACTTCCCGAGTAACACAGCAGCCTTTTATGTTGACTATGGACTCTATGTGCGAATTTCCTGGAATTCAACTTTTCAACTGTATTTTAACTTAGACTGAAAATGATCATTAAACAGGCATTCACTCAAATATTCCTATTTCTGTTGCTTGTTGGTTGCAGACATCAGTCCAAAACCAAGCTGGTACCCCAGTCTTCGGAACCAGTTGAGAGTAGAAAGGTCTGGACCATAACTTCTTCAAAGGAATGGGTCAAAAATCAAGGTTTACTGAATGTGGAAAGCATTATTTATGATTTTTCCAATAAAGTGTTTTATGCGACCAACGGCTTGGATTACAAGCCGGGAACGCAAGGATTTATTTCAAAACTGTCCAAAAACAGAGAACTCCTGGAATTGAAATGGGTAACCGATTTGAACCGCCCAACAGGCATGGCTATCCGGGATTCCATTTTATACGTTGCAGATGTTGATGTCCTCCTTGCTATAAACATCAATACTGGAAAAATCACTAAAAAATTTTCAGAGCCCATCCCAAATTCGGGACTCAATGATGTTTCAATCAACCCAAAGGGAGAGGTATATGTTTCCGCCTCATTTGTTCATGCCATTTTCAAGTTGCATAATGATACCCTGGAAGTCTGGAAGCGAGATGATACAAAATTGAAATGGGTAAATGGACTCGTCGCCAAAGATGATTATGTTTTTGCAGGAGGACAGGGTTTTAATTCGATTCGAACCGATTCCAAATGGATTGATACTATCTCCCTAAAGCCACCTATTAAAGATTTTGATGGCATGGTCGCTGATGGTTCGGGAGGATTTTTCTTGACCACGGTTGAAAACAGTGGCTTGTACCATGTAAATGCGCTTCGGCAGGTTGATACATTACTTTTGGAAGACACTTATTTCGGGGATTTGGAATTCGATCCAAACCAAAAAAAGTTGTATATCCCCAGGGGCAACCATGAAACCAGGGAATATTTCATTTCTGTATTGAGCTTGAAAGAAAAGAATTTGTAAGTTGACAATTAGAAAAGCGCACTCGGAAGATTACGACCAAGTTTGGGAAATTTTCAAAGAGGTCATTGAAAGGGAGGATACTTATGTATTCTCCCGAAATACCGAAAAGGAAGACCTTAAAAAATATTGGTTTGCCAAATATATGTCGACTTTCGTTGTCGAGGACAGTGGAAAAATTGTTGGACTTATATCCTTAAACCGAATCAGCTCGATTTAGGGAATCATGTGGCCAATTGCAGCTATATGGTCGACCCAAAGGCACAAGGCAAGGGGATTGGCAAATTAATGTGCCAACATTCCATTGATACGGCTCGCGACATGGGCTTTAAGGCCATTCAGTTCAACATTGTGGTGAGCACCAACATAGGTGCTGTTAAACTCTGGAAAAAATTTGGCTTTAAGATCATTGGCACTACCCCGAAGGGATTTCGGCATAGCCAACTTGGATTTGTGGATACCTACATTATGTATAAGGAACTATAATATCAAACGATATTCCGAAAAGAATAAATATGGAATCGAAAAAACTTATCGAAAATTGGTTTCAAAAATGGGAAGAAGGGGATTTCCACCAACTTCCCATTTCTCAAAAATTTAAGCATACCAGCCCCTTCGGAACTATTGACGGAAAACGTGCATATCTAGAAGTGGTTGAGGAAAACAAAGATAAATTCTTGGGATATCGCTTTGATATCCATGATACACTTTATGGAATCGATAAGGCCTGTGTGCGATACACCGCCAAACAGGGCAAGGATTTTAGTTTGGATGTCAGCGAATGGTACTATTTCAAAGATAATTTGATTGAGGAAATTGTCGCCTATTACCACATCGGGGAAATCCAGGAAAAACGAAAAATAGAATCCTACGGAGAATGAAAGTGAGATTATACACAAGATCGCTATTGGGATGTTTTACTCTTTTACTGGGTCTTTCTTGTCGATTTGATAATGCCAAAAAAGAAAGTCCGTCCGAGGATACTCGTCCCAATATTCTTTTTATTATGTCTGACGACCATGCCTATCAGGCTATCAGTGCCTATAGCGATGCACTGATACAAACACCAAACATTGACCGAATTGCCGCCGAGGGAATGCTGTTTACCAATGCAACGGTGACCAACTCTATCTGCGCACCCTCAAGGGCAACCATTCTTACGGGAAAACATGCACATCTCCATGGGAAAATTGATAACCTTACCCCTTTTGATACCACGCAGGTAACCTTTCCGAAATTGTTTCAAAAAGCTGGTTATCAGACCGCTATGTTCGGCAAACTTCATTTCGGAAACAATCCCAAAGGATTCGATGAGTTCATGATGGTTCCCGGTCAGGGTAAATACATCAATCCTGATTTCATTACGACAACCGGTGATACGCTAAATAAAACTGGGTATGCAACTGATATAATTACTGATCTCACCCTGGATTGGCTCAATTCAAAAAGAAATGCTGAGAAGCCCTTTTTGATGTTATATCTGCATAAGGCCCCGCATCGTCCATGGTGGCCAAGTCCAGAAAAGTTCAAAGAATTTTCCAAAAAGACGTTTCCTGAGCCCGATAACCTTTTTGATGACTACAGCAATCGAGGAACAGCAGCGAAAACCGCCGAGATGAATATTTTAAAACACATGCTCTTCAGTTATGACTGTAAAGTATTTCCCGAAACCATTGAGGAAACCGGAGTAACCACAGATTCGAGGGACAAACGGTTTTTTATGAACGGAGAATTTTTCCGAGCGAATGCAGCGCAAAGACAATTGTATCAACCTATTCTAGACTCGATTGCGAACAATTTCAAAACAAACTGGCCCAAAATGACCGAGCGGGAAAAAACAAGCTGGAAATACCAAAGGTATATGCAAGATTATCTGGCTTGTATCTCTTCCATCGATGACAATGTGGGTCGTGTTTTGGACTATTTAGAGGAGTCCGGACTTGGGGAAAACACCATTGTTGTGTATACCTCTGATCAAGGCTTTTATTTAGGGGAGCATGGCTGGTTCGACAAGCGCTTTATGTACACCGAATCTTTTAAAACCCCGCTATTGATCAAATGGCCAAACCAAATTACCGCTGGGACGACCAACGATGAAATGGTACAAAATCTGGATTTTGCCCAAACCTTTCTTGAAGCAGCAGGTATTGAAATACCAGATGATATGCAGGGTGAAAGCCTTATGCCTCTGCTAAAAGGCAAAAACGATGAATGGAACCGAAACCATGTGTATTACCATTATTACGAATATCCTGCAGAGCATGCGGTAAAACGACATTACGGTATTGCCACGAAAACGCACAAGCTCATGCATTTTTATCATGATGTGAACGAGTGGGAATTGTACGACCTGACCAAAGATCCAAATGAAATGCAAAATGTGTACAACGATTCTTCTTACAAGTCAATTCGAAATGAGTTGACGAAAGAGCTGCTGCTGTTGCGAAAAAAATACAAAGACTCCCCCGAACTGGATAAAAAATATGTCAACTCATATTACGACTAAAACCAATCATTAAAAGCTTTGGGGGCTAATTCCCATCTTAGGCTTGCCATCTTTTTAAAGTTGAAAAGAGTGCATTATTTCCGCTTTGGCAGATTAGACCGTTATGGCTAAATTCCCGATAGCCTTTTTAAAAATTCTTCTTTCCTTCTTACCGCCACCTCAATAGAGCTGCCATCTGCCATCAATATATATCCGCCTTTGCCTTTGACATATTTTTCCACCATTTTTAGGTTGACCAAATGGGAGTTATGTGTCCTGAAAAAATGGTAGTTCGCCAATAAATCCTCAAAATATTTTAAAGTCTTGGCCGCAGTAATTTTTCCTTTTTTTAGAAGATATATATGGGTGTAATTGGCATCCGATTGGCATCTGACAATTTCTGAAACCGGTAAAAAGGTAATTCCGTCAATCGTTGGAACAGCTATTTTATTTAGTCCATTTGTCCGCTTTTGAAAGTTGTGAAAAAGCACTTCCAATTTTTTAGCCGTATCCCTAAGCCCTATTTTTTTCCTCATTTTTGATACGGCTCGCTCAAAGTCAGAAGGTGTAATCGGCTTTAATAGGTAATCTATTGCTGAAAACCGAAATGCATCAACCGCATAGGCATCATAGGCCGTTGTGAACACTATTTCAAAATCTATGGAATGTAGCTGTCTTAATAAATCAAATCCCGTTTCGTCTTGCAAATGAACATCCAAAAAAACTACATCGGGGTTGATTTTGGCAATTGCCTCTTTTGCTTGCCCGACCGAGCTGCAACTGGCAATTACCTCAACATCGCCCTGTAGATTTTCTATCAAACGTAATAAATGATCAATACAATGTTGTTCATCATCAACAATAATGGCTTTCATCATACTACTGGGGTTAAAAGCGAAGCTCCAACGGTAATTTTAGTTCCACCCGAAAGCCCTCTTCTTTATCAATTATCTCGATACTGCCCTTCACTTTTTTCAGTTGACTAATAATATCCAATCTATTCTTGGTTATTTTGAGCCCCATACCCTTTTGGGATGTGTGGATTCCTATTTTTTTACTTCTACCAACTCCATCATCGTCTACAATGCAAACCACCATATCGTCCTCCTTTTCAACACGAATAGCTATATGGCCCGCCACATCTTTTTTGGCGATTCCATGCCAAATGCTGTTTTCTATGAAGGGCTGCAACATCAAAGGGGGTACCAATGTATTTTCTGCATTTATTTCATCATCTATTTGAATGGTGTGACTCAGTTTATTTTTAAGGCGGAGTGCCTCAATTTGGATGTACAAATCAATAAGTTCTAAATCTTCTTTAAGGGTAATCCATTTTTTTTCAGAATTTTCCAATATAGATCTTGTGAGTGTTGCAAATTTGAGCAAATAGGTGGTGGCTTTATCCATCTCGTTTTTGGAAACGTAGTCGTTGATGGAATTCAACGCATTGAAAATGAAATGGGGATTCATCTGTGACCGAAGTGCCTTCAATTCGGTCTCTGCCACTTTCGTCTGGAATTCGGCCAGGTTCTTTTTGTCTATGGTATCTCTCCGCCTTTTGTAAAAAATGTATCCCAGAATAGAAGAAAACAACAGAATCCCCCCTCCGGCCATGGCGCTATTTTTCACAAAACGTTGTCTTTTTATTGCTTCGTTGGCCTCTGCTTGCTGTTTTTCCAGTTGAAATTGCATCTCCTTTTTGGTCAGTTCAGCCCTCTTTTCCTCATTCAAAACACTATCTCTAAGTTGAATATGCTTTTTATAAGCTTCAAGGGCAGCTTCCATATTCCCTTGTTCCTCATTTACCGAACTTAGCACCTGCCAAGAGTCTGATTGCCATTCGACGGCATCGATTTCTTCCGATATGGCCAGTGCAACTTTTGCGCTCTGCGCAGCATCAGTGTAATTTTCCAAAATAAGATTCACCTTTCCTATACTGTTCAAGGCAGATGCTTCTATGTACTTGTTCTGATTCTGTTTCGCTATCTCCGCCGCTTTTTTGTAATAAGTCAATGATGTTTCATACTCTTGTTTATCCTTATGCACAATTCCCAGATTATTGATAATAGCAGCTATAAAATAATCGTTTTTCTCCTCTTTGGCGATTACCAAAGCCGAATCCAAGTAAGCTATTCCCCTATCCCATTTATCCATATCATTGTAAACAAGGCCAATATTTGACAATGCCCTTACCTGATCTGGTTTTTGCCCCAATTCACTAGCAGTCTTTAGGTACAGAAAATAATTCTCTAGGGCTTTTTGATTTTGATGTAGATCCGCATGGATGTTCCCTAAATTTCCATAAAGACTGGCTTCGAGGATTTTCTGATTAGATTCTTGGGCTACCTTCAGCCCTTTTTGAAAAGCATCCATCGCATTAAGATTGTCCGCCATAACATAATACAGGTTCCCCTTTTGTCGCCATGCGCTGATGATACCACGGGCCCAATTTAAATCGTTCGATATTTGGATTGCCTCATCGACATAAACAAATGCATCGTTCGGGTTGGTATGGGTCATCTGCCAGGCCGTATTCACTAGATAGCCCACTCTTATGGTATCCTTTTGCGGATGTGCAGACAATTGTTCCAATAGAGAATCCAATACCTTCATTTGGGCACAAATGCCCGTTGAAATCAATAGGGAAAAAACTAGGGATAGGCTTATTTTTTTGCCCAAATGGGTTATGATACGCTGCATACAGTTTCAAATGTAATGGATTTACCCTTTCAAAAGCCCAACCAAGTCCAAATAAAACAACTTCCAAAAGCATGTTGAAAAGCCTCTTGGACACTAAAACGGTTATCCGGAAATATGATACAGCAATAACCAAAACAGCTACGTAAAATAATTCAAAGTGGTTTGTTATAGCTGTAACGATTAAATTCAATTTTAGGGCACAACAATCAGTATTTGAGCCGATTATATCATTATATTTCATTGAGAGGGAAAGAAAACAGCGATCCTATGCGAAACACATCCAACTATTTGCTCCCAAAAAACAAACACCACACCTTCTATTTCTTGATTATCGGAATATACGTTCTCTGCTCCGTTCCACTGCAGGCCCAAACAGAGGATGAGATTCAAAGCCAGGCCCGACTGGCCTATAAAAACATTACTACTTATCCACCTCCCTCCAAAAAATTTATCCCTATAAAGTTGCAGACGCACCAAGGCTTGCTTCGTTTTGGTGAGCAAGACAATTATTATAGCATACCAGATGGGAGCTTTGTCAACCACAAATCGCAAAAGGCATTTCAAGAGGCGGACAAGAAAACATGGGAAATCACCCTTGGTCAAAAAGCTTATTACGAGCTTTTGCGCTTTAAGTACATGTCCGAAGTGTATAAGGATATTGATAAAGAGTTGTTTACAAAGTATGCCAGCAGCATGTACAGGGAAGACAAAAATTCATGGCTGGCACAAACCAATTTGTTGAAGCTTGCAAATGCCGTGACCCATACTACAGAAATGCCCCGTTTTTTCTGTAATCCCAAGGAAAAATGCCCTTATGATGTCACAGGTGAAAAGTACTATCATAGAAGTGTCGGTAACGTGGCTCCTTGGGCAGGAAGGGGAGCTAGCGAGTTTAAGCAACTAGCAGCGTATACGTCGTATGTGAACGAAAACCTTTCCACCTTGCAACAATGGAAGGATGATTTTTTTAAAGATGACACCGAGGAAGGGTATTTGGTTACACGGGTTTACCTTGGGACTTACGATTTTGCGAACAAGGGGTACTGGTTAAAACCTAGAGCCAATATCATCAATGGCAGAATCTTTAGGCGCATGGAACTAGTACCGCAAAATTCAAACGAGCGCAAATTCACTGGACCCAGGGGTATTGAGATATTATATCCCATGTCTCCCGAAAGGGCAGAGGAATTTTCAGAGAAAAACCAATCCATTTTTATGGTCTTTAAAATAGAGGTGACCATAAAGGGCATGGAAGCAAATTACGAACATGTCGATGTGGACTACGCCTTTAAGAGTCCAACCATTATCATATATACTGATGATAGCCTGACCAAAAAAGTAGATGAATTGTCTATTGAGATCATGACCACCAAATAGCAATATCATGCAAAAAAAACTTCTTTTTTTATGGCTAACGGCATTAGGTACATTTATTTTGAGCCCATGCTTCACTTTAGCACAGGCATCAGGGGAAAACACCATTACCTATTCGTCTCCATATGATAAGTTTGTGGACATTACCATACAATCGCATAATGGCCTCCCTCGTTTTGGCGATGTGCATTACGTTCGTGGAAAAACTCCTCCCACCAACCCCCGAGCCTACAATGAACTTTTGAAAATGAAATATCTGGAAAGCGCCTACGCTGATATGGATAAGGAGATCATAACTACTTATAATCAAAGCAGGTCTGGAGATAAACAACTGGAGCACTCTTACATTGCACAATCCCAGTTAAGGATTCTTGCGGGTAACATATGTACTGAAAATGAGCTTAAAAAGTACTTTTGTCCTGAAAAAACTACCACCCCCTGCACGTTCACAGATCGGTATGGGCAACGAAAGGTCTTAGGTTATTGGGGGGGAGACCGGGGTAACTTATTCGCCCAGACCCGAAGTTATACCTCTTTTGTGAAGGCCAATCTTTCCGAATTGCAGCAGTGGAGCAAAAGCATGTTTAAGGATGATAAGGAAATAGGATATATGGTTGGACGTACATACGTGACCGAATCCTACGACTTCAAAAACAAGGGCTATTGGATAAAAGCTCAGCTTGGCGGCGGCTCAATTCTAATAAGCGATTTAAGATTTGTACCCTATGGTCAAAAACAAAACAACCTTACCCGACTAAAATTCCTTTTGCCCATTACCCCTGATCAAGCTAAAAGTTTTGGCCTTCAACATAGATCTCCTGTGTTCATAGCTACTAAGGTCAAAGTGTATCCTGTTAAAGGAGCTCAGTCATCATCCGATAGGGTAGCTTTCGCTTATGAACTTTTGACCACTACCCTTGAAGTCTTTAGGAATCCTGCCTTAACGGACAAAATAGGAGAGATTGACTTTGAGAGTGCATTAACAAAATACTGATACATTTAATCCAATACCTCAATGAAACCAAAATCCCTTCCAAAAATTCCGTTTATCATCTCACTTGTGGCATCATTTGTATTTGCAACTCCCGTGCCAGCGCAATCTGATAGTGAGTCCATTAACATGGAAGATATTTTCACCATAAAATCACCATCTCCCAAGTTTAAATCGATTCATTTACAAGCCCATTTAGGATTGCCAAGGTTCGGGGCACAAAACATGTATCATAAGAAAAATCGATTCGGAGGTATTGCCGGAATTGATCGCCCCAAAAACAAACTATTAAAAGTAGGGTATCAGAACTATTTTAATTTGCTTGGCATGAAATTTCTTTCTTCATACTATGATGATATTGATCGTGAATATCTAACAGTAGTGAACAGACAAAATGCGGACAACAAAAAAGATCTTAACTCCAAAACAGCTCAAAAAAAATTGCAATCCTTAGCATTAGGGATTGGCACCAAAAGCCAGATAACCAAATATTTCTGTGATCCAGATGACGGGAACTGCAGATTTAGAAATAATTGGAGCGGTACCCGGGACGATTTTAGCATCCAGGAAAAATACGCAGCCTATGTCAAGGAGAATCTTGATGAATTACGGGCATGGAGCAAAACGCTATTTAAGAATAATGCACTTACGGCCTATTGGGTACATAAATATGAGTTTAATCCCTATGGGAATCCGACGGCTGAATACGATTTTGGAAAAAAAGGGTACTGGATCGATGTTTTTCCAAGCAGGAAGAATAATCATCAGAAGGGACACCAGTATCACGGTGATCAAGACTTTTTCTTTGAATTTCTACCTGAAACCTCCTATGGAAACAAGCATTTGAACCGTATGAGTGACACCAGTAGCTATTGGCCTAAAATGCTCTTGCCAATAAACCCCTCAGAAGCAGAAGCCCTAATAAATCGAAAATCACGGAACTTATATGCCACATTTAAGGTAAATATCCTTTTTAAGGAGGTAAATGAAACTCATGCAGGCTTACCCAAATTGGAGTATACCTTTCATCTGGCCAGTCCCATCATTTCTTTTTATGAAGATGTTGAGCTTACTCAAAAAATTGGTGAAATCTCGTTGGAGCAACCCATTTATAAAGCAAATTAGTAAAGTTTAGCTTGGAATTTTCAATGCTAGTTTACGGCCGTTTCCTTTAACGCTTTGGCAATCTTTTCGTTCCATTCCAACTGTTTTTCGGCATTCCGGGAAAAGCCGGTTTCCCAATCATATTGGTCCTGAAACTCTTCCAGTTCCTTTAAAATATCCGCATAAATATCCCGTATTTCCTCTTTTACATTGTCGGAGAATGAAGTTCGTTCCAACTTGTTCCGCATTTTTCGGGCAAAGAGCTCCGCGATATCAAAATGTAGTTGTTCATGACTCAAGATAAGGTCGTCGCAAACCTCCGGTTTGTACCACGACTCATTGGGATAGAAAAAG
>JANQRD010000112.1 GCA_028284725.1 Allomuricauda sp.
ACAAAGGCTTGTCCGAAGCAATCATTTGCTTGGTTGCCGCTATAGCATCTGTTAGGGGTTCGGGATCTCCAGGTCCGTTCGAAATGAAGTAGCCATCGGGGTTCCATTTTGCCATTTCCTCAAAAGGGGTGTTGTATGGAAATACTTTTACATAGGCTCCCCTTTTTGCCAGGTTTCTCAAGATGTTCTTTTTAATACCGATGTCCAGCGCAGAGATTTTATATTCAGCGTTTTCTTCACCAAAATAATAAGGCTCAGCAGTGGAAACCTTTGATGAAAGTTCCAGACCTTCCATACTTGGCACTTTTTTCAGTTCTTTCTTTAGAGCATCCAACTCATCAACACGGGTTGAAATCAGGGCGTTCATAGCACCATTGTCGCGTATATAGCTTACCAAAGCCCTGGTATCCACATCGGAAATGGCAAAAAGGTTGTTTTCATCCAAAAACTCCAATAGGCTCATGTTGGCATCCGGTCTTGAGTATTCGTAGCTGAAGTTTTTACAGATCAAACCGGCAATTTTAATGGAATCGGATTCCACTTCGTCAGCGTTTGTGCCATAGTTACCAATATGGGCGTTTGTGGTGACCATTAACTGACCAAAATAAGAGGGGTCAGTAAAGATTTCCTGATAACCGGTCATCCCTGTGTTGAAACATACTTCCCCTACTGCGGTTCCCTCTTTGTTCCCGACGGCCTTACCATAAAAAATGGTACCATCTGCCAATAATATTAATGCCTTTTTTCTGGATTGATACTTCATTCGGTTTTAAATTTCAGTTTGATAAAAAAACATAAAAAAAGGATAAGTTTCCACTTATCCTTTTTCCACTAATACAATAGTTAATAACATTTTATTCTTCTGAATCGTCTGTTTTGGTTTCAACGACCGGAGCGGCTGCCTCTACTTTTTTGCCTCCTCCTCTTCGACTTCTTCGGGTCGATTTCTTTTTCGCAGGTTTTCCGGCGTTGTACAATTCGTTGAAGTCGACCAACTCGATCATGGCCATATCCGCGTTATCTCCCAACCGGTTCCCCAACTTAATGATTCGGGTATACCCTCCTGGTCGATCGCCAACTTTTTCAGCAACTGGTCCGAAAAGCTCGGTAACAGCATATTTGTTTCTCAGGTTTCTGAAAACAATCCTTCTGTTGTGTGTACCTTTTTCGGTAGTCTGGTTGTTCTCCGTTTTCGACTTTGTGATTAAAGGCTCAATAAATTGCTTCAAAGCTTTTGCCTTCGCAACCGTGGTATTGATTCTTTTGTGTTCAATAAGGGAACAAGCCATATTGGCCAACATCGCCTTTCTGTGCGCTGCCGTTCTTCCTAAATGATTAAATTTCTTTCCGTGTCTCATCTTATTGTTTTATCATCTTGCTACCAAATCCCGATAGCCATCGGGAGAGCAAAATATGATTACTCTTAATCCTTGTCCAGTTTGTATTTGGAAAGATCCATACCAAATTGAAGGCCTTTGTTGATGACCAACTCTTCCAATTCGGTCAAGGACTTTTTACCAAAGTTCCTGAACTTCATCAAATCGTTTTTGTTGAAGGAAACCAAGTCTCCCAAAGTATCCACTTCCGCGGCTTTCAAGCAGTTCAATGCTCTTACGGAAAGATCCATATCGACCAATTTGGTCTTCAACAGTTGACGCATGTGCAACGATTCCTCGTCGTAGGTCTCTGTTTGAGCAATTTCATCGGCTTCCAATGTAATGCGCTCATCGGAGAACAACATAAAGTGGTGAATCAACACTTTTGCTGCCTCGGTCAAGGCATCCTTAGGGTGAATGGAACCATCGGTCACAATCTCAAAAACCAATTTTTCATAATCGGTCTTTTGTTCAACCCTAAAGTTTTCGATGCTGTATTTTACGTTCTTAACGGGAGTGTACACAGAATCCACTGCGATGCTTCCCAAAGGAGCGTTCGATTTTTTGTTTTCCTCTGCTGGAACGTAACCACGTCCTTTTTCAATAATGATCTCCAAGTTGATGCTCACCTTGGGATCCATGTTGCAAATCACCAAATCGGGATTCAGTACTTGGTATCCTGAAATGAACTTTTGGAAATCACCAGCGGTCAATTGTTCTTTTCCGCTAACTGAGACAGAAACCGTCTCGCTCTCAACATCATCAATCTGTCTTTTGAAACGAACCTGTTTCAGGTTCAATATAATTTCGGTAACGTCTTCAACGACGCCCGGAATAACAGAAAACTCATGTTCAACTCCATCTATGCGCACAGAAGTGATCGCAAAACCTTCCAAAGAGGAAAGTAGAACTCTTCTCAGCGCATTCCCAACTGTCAATCCATAACCAGGTTCCAAAGGGCGAAATTCAAATTTCCCTTCGAAATCTGTTGAATCTATCATTATAACTTTATCGGGCTTCTGAAAATTAAGTAATGCCATATTGGATTAATGTTGATTTTATTTTGAGTATAACTCGACAATTAGTTGTTCCTTGATATTCTCTGGAATTTGAAGCCTTTCGGGTATACTAACATACGTACCTTCTTTTTTCTCGGCATTCCATGTGATCCATTCGTAAACACTGCTGTTTGCAGCCAAGGAATCTTGAATGGACTGAACAGATTTTGATTTTTCCCTAACTCCTACGATATCACCAGCTTTTAGTGAGTAGGACGGAATGTTCACCACCTCTCCGTTAACGGTAATGTGTCTGTGCGATACCAACTGGCGTGCCCCTCTTCGCGATGGGGAAATGCCCATTCGGTATACCACGTTATCCAAACGGGATTCGCACAATTGCAACAAAACCTCACCGGTAACGCCTTCGCGTCTTTTCGCTTCGCCAAAGAGGTTTCTAAATTGTCTTTCCAAAATACCGTAGGTATACTTGGCTTTTTGCTTCTCCATCAACTGGATTGCATATTCGGATTTTTTCCCACGGCGTCTGTTGTTACCGTGTTGCCCCGGAGGGTAGTTTTTCTTTTCGAATGACTTGTCGTCCCCGAAAATCGCTTCGCCGAACTTTCTGGCGATCTTTGTTTTTGGTCCTGTATATCTTGCCATCTTCTTTTGATTTGAAAGTGCGATTATGAATTAAGGCTTATCCTTCGATAATCTAAAGTGCACTTTCGTGAAGACCCATAGGGGTCCAATATTACACTTAATTAAACTCTTCTTCTTTTTGGAGGTCTACAACCGTTATGGGGCAATGGGGTAACATCAATGATCTCGGTAACCTCTATCCCTGCATTGTGAATGGAACGAATAGCGGATTCCCTTCCGTTACCCGGGCCTTTTACATAGACCTTTACTTTTCTAAGACCTGCTTCGTGGGCCACTTGGGCACAATCTTCAGCGGCAACCTGGGCAGCGTAAGGGGTATTCTTTTTAGAGCCCCTGAATCCCATTTTACCAGCGGAAGACCAAGAAATTACATCTCCCTTTTTATTGGTCAAAGAGATAATGATGTTGTTGAAAGAAGCTACTACGTGCGCCTCTCCCGTAGATTCCACAACTACTTTTCGCTTCTTTGTTGTTTTAGTATTCGCCTTTGCCATAATACCTATCTATTATTTAGTTGCTTTCTTCTTGTTGGCAACCGTTTTTCTTTTTCCTTTTCTGGTCCTTGAGTTGTTCTTGGTACGTTGACCTCTAAGCGGCAATCCTGATCGGTGACGAATTCCACGGTAACAACCGATGTCCATCAATCGCTTGATGTTCAATTGGGTCTCAGAACGAAGTTCCCCTTCAATAGTGAAATTGGAAACGGCTTCCCTGATACGTCCAATTTCATCATCGTTCCAATCGGAAACTTTGGTATCCTCGCTTACTTGGGCTGTCTTCAAAATATCTTGGGCCCTACTTTTACCAATCCCGTAAATGTAGGTCAGTGAAATAACACCACGCTTTTGTTTTGGTATATCTACCCCTGCAATTCTTGCCATAATTACCCTTGTCTTTGTTTAAATCTAGGATTCTTTTTGTTGATTACATATAATCTGCCTTTTCTGCGAACAATCTTGCATTCGGCGCTTCTTTTCTTTATGGATGCTCTTACTTTCATCGTACTAGTATCTGTATGTAATTCTTGCTTTTGTTAAATCGTAAGGACTCATCTCCAGCTTCACTTTGTCCCCGGGAAGCAGCTTTATATAGTGCATGCGCATTTTCCCAGAGATATGTGCTGTTACAACGTGCCCATTCTCCAATTCTACCCGGAACATCGCATTTGACAATGCTTCTATGATTGTTCCGTCTTGTTCTATTGCTGGCTGCTTTGCCATATTTTAGTTATTAGTTTTCAGTTGTAAGTTGTCAGTTATTCTTTCCTCAGTATTTCTCAATTTGGTCATCTAACCTCCAACTTCTTGCTTCTAACTTCTAATTTTATGCTACTTTTCTATTTTTTCCGGTTTTCATCAAACCATCGTAATGCCTGTTCAACAAATAGGAATTTACTTGTTGTACGGTATCGATGGCCACACCTACCATAATCAAGAGTGATGTGCCTCCATAGAACAAAGCCCATCCTGCCTGAACATCCATCAACTTCACCACCACAGCAGGCAAGACCGCCAACAGTGCCAAGAATACCGATCCCGGCAATGTGATCAACGACATAATCTTATCCAAATAGTCCCCAGTCTCCTTTCCAGGTCTGATGCCCGGAATAAAACCACCACTTCTTTTTAAATCATCGGCCATTTTGTTCGTAGGAACGGTAATCGCCGTATAGAAATAGGTGAAAATAATGATCAATACTCCAAAGAGAATGTTGTATGCCAAACCAAAGATGTCCGCGAATTGCACTTCCATCCATTGGCCAACGGCTGTACTGTTAAAGGTTCTACCCAACAAACTTGGCGCGAACATGATCGCCTGCGCAAAGATGATCGGCATTACCCCGGATGCATTCAACTTCAATGGGATGTACTGTCGAGATCCCATGATGTTCTTTTCATAGCCTCCAGAAGCGGTCCTTCTCGCATATTGTACCGGAATCTGACGTACTGCCATTACCAATAGCACACTCGCCAAAATCACCAAGAACCAAATGATCACCTCAATCAACATGAACATAATACCTCCGGTATTGTTGGTTGTTCTTGAGATAAACTCCTGAACAAATGATTGTGGCATGGTGGCAATGATACCGATCATGATCAAAAGGGAAATCCCGTTTCCGATACCCTTATCCGTTATCTTTTCACCCAACCACATGGCAAACACACAACCTGTTACCAGGATGATAACCGCAGGAATGATGAAATCCAATCCTTTTCCTAAAATAAAAGCACTATCTGGTACTCCCAACGCTCCCAAGCCGAACAAGTAGGCAGGAGCCTGAACGATACAGATACCGATGGTCAACCAACGGGTGATCTGGTTAATGGTTTTTCTACCACTTTCCCCTTCTTTCTGCAATTTCTGAAGGTAGGGAATGGCAATACCCATCAACTGCACCACAATGGATGCGGAAATGTATGGCATGATTCCCAACGCAAAAACGGAGGCATTGGCAAACGCCCCTCCGGTAAATGCATTAAGGATACCCAAAATACCCTGTTCTGTGTTCGACGATAATTCCGCCAACTGGGTAGTATCAATACCTGGAAGCACCACCTGGGCACCAAAACGGTACACCAACAACAAGCCTAAGGTCACGATGATCCGTTGCCTTAGTTCCTCAATCTTCCAAATATTTGATATGGTCTCAACAAATTTCTTCATGCCTTCGTGCTTATAAACTTATTGCCTCACCTCCTGCAGCTTCGATAGCGGCCTTAGCGGAAGCAGTAAATTTATGTACGGATACTTTTAGTGATGCTTTTAATTCACCGTTACCTAAAATCTTTACCAAGTCGTTCTTGTGAGCCAATCGGTTCTCGACAAGGGTTTCCAACGTCACCTCTTTCTTTACGACACCTTTGTCCACCAATTCTTGCAACTTGCTTAGGTTGATGCCTTGGTATTCCTTTCGGTTGATATTCTTAAAACCAAATTTGGGAACACGACGTTGCAAAGGCATTTGTCCACCTTCAAAACCAATCTTTCTGGAATATCCAGATCTGGACTTGGCTCCTTTGTGTCCTCGGGTGGCAGTACCTCCTTTTCCGGATCCTTCTCCTCTACCAACGCGTTTTCCTTCTTTATGTACAGCGCCTTTTGCAGGCTTAAGACTATGTAAATCCATGTACCTTATATTTTAAGCTTCCTCAGTGGAAACCAAGTGTTTTACCTTATTTATCATTCCAAGGATATTCGGTGTTGCATCGTGCTCAACAACATGTCCGATCCTGCGCAAACCAAGGGCCTCCAAAGTTCTCTTTTGGGTCTGTGTCCGTTTGATGGCGCTTCTTACTTGTTTAACCTTAATCTTTGACATTTTCTTAGTTTTCAGTTGTTAGTTTTCAGATGTCAGTATCACTTTATTCAAACCTAATCGGTGCAGTAGCTGTTCACTGTCAACTATCAACTTATTTTTATCCCTTAAAGACTTTTTCCAAAGAAATTCCTCTCTGATTCGCCACCGTTTGTGCTCCTCTCAATTGCAAAAGGGCATCAAAAGTAGCCTTTACCACATTGTGAGGGTTGGAAGAACCTTGGGATTTTGACAATACATCATGTACCCCTACAGATTCCAATACCGCTCTTACAGCTCCACCAGCGATTACCCCTGTACCGTGGGATGCAGGCTGAATGTAAACCCGTGCCCCACCATACTTTCCTTTTTGCTCATGCGGAAGTGTCCCTTTGTTCAAAGGAATACGAACCAAATTCTTTTTGGCGTCCTCGATGGCCTTGGCAATGGCTGTGGCAACTTCTTTGGACTTTCCTAAACCATGGCCCACAACTCCGTTTTCATCACCAACCACAACAATCGCTGAAAAACCGAATGCTCTACCACCTTTGGTAACTTTGGTAACCCTCTGGACACCTACCAAACGATCTTTCAATTCCAGTCCACCTGGCTTAACTATCTCTACGTTTTTGTATTTCTGGTACATAGTTTATTAGAATTTTAGTCCTGCTTCCCTAGCTCCTTCAGCCAATGATTTTACTCTTCCGTGGTAAAGGTTACCGCCTCTATCAAAAGCCACGGTTTCAATACCAAGCTTCAATGCTTTTTCGGCGATAGCTTTCCCTACTGAACTGGCAACTTCAATTTTGGTTCCTTTGGCTTCCACTCCCTTATCTCTGGATGAAGCAGCTGCCAAGGTAACTCCCTTGTTGTCGTCGATCAATTGAGCATATATTTCCTTGTTACTTCTGAAAACGGACAATCTTGGTCGTGTTTCAGTACCAAAAGAAACCTTGCGTATTCTTCTTCTGATTCGTAATCTTCTTTCAGTCTTAGATAATCCCATCGTACTATTGATTATGCTGATTTACCTGCTTTTCTTCTTAGCTGCTCACCTACAAACTTGATTCCTTTTCCTTTGTAAGGTTCAGGTTTGCGGAAAGCTCTGATCTTGGCCGCAACTTGACCTACCAACTGCTTATCGTGTGAGGTCAGTTTTACAATTGGGTTCTTTCCTTTTTCGGAAACGGTCTCTATCTTCACTTCTGGAGCGATATTCATAACGATGTTATGAGAGAATCCCAATGCCAAATCCAATTTCTGTCCTTGGTTGCTGGCTCTGTAACCTACACCCACCAATTCCAACTCCTTGGTCCATCCTTTGGATACACCTTCCACCATGTTGGAAATAAGGGAACGGTATAGCCCATGCTTCGCCTTGTGCTCTTTGGAATCTGAAGGTCTTGTCAAACTAACGCTTCCTTCTTCCACTTTGACCTCAATTTCTGAGAATTCCTGGGAAAGCTCTCCCAATTTGCCCTTAACAGTAACAACATTATCGTTCACCTCTACGGTGACGCCTTCTGGCACTGTTACTGGACTGTTACCTATTCTAGACATTTTTCTTCGCTTTACACATTAATACACGTAGCACAACACTTCGCCACCAACGTTCTCTTGTTTTGCCTGCTTGCTGGTCATAACACCGTGGGAAGTGGATACAATCGCAATTCCCAAACCGTTCAACACCCTTGGCAAATCACCTGAATTGGCATACTTACGCAATCCTGGCTTACTTACCCTTTGCAATTTTTTAATGACAGGCTCCTTGGTAAACTTATCATATTTCAAGGCTATCTTGATGTTTCCTTGAACTGTATCATCCTCAAACTTATAGCTCAAAATATAGCCTTGATCGAACAATATTTTGGTCATTTGCTTTTTCAGGTTTGAAGCTGGAACATCAACTACCCTGTGACCCGCTCTACTGGCGTTTCTAATTCTGGTCAAATAATCTGAAATCGGATCTGTTAGCATTTTTCTACTTTATTCGGTTTACCAACTTGCTTTTTTAACACCTGGAATCAAGCCCTTATTGGCCATTTCCCTGAAAGTTACCCTTGAAATACCGAAGGTTCTCATGTACCCTCTTGGTCTTCCGGTCAATTTGCAACGATTGCGCATACGCACAGGGGATGCATTTTTAGGGAGCTTTTGCAAAGCTTCGTAATCCCCAGCCTCTTTCAAGGCTTTTCTTTTCTCAGCATATTTTGCAACCATTTTGGCCCTTTTTCGCTCACGGGCCTTCATTGATTCCTTAGCCATATTAATTCTTTTTAAAGGGTAATCCCAGTTCGGTTAACAATGATTTTGCTTCTTTATCTGTCTGTGCCGAAGTAACGAAAGTGATGTCCATTCCGTTGATTCGGTTGATTTTGTCGATATTGATCTCCGGGAAAATGATCTGCTCTGTCACCCCAAGATTGTAATTTCCACGACCATCGAAACCACCGGCCTTTACACCCTGAAAGTCACGTACCCTTGGAAGTGCTGAAGTGATCAGTCTGTCCAAGAACTCGTACATGCGCTCTCCACGTAGTGTTACCTTCGCGCCGATCGGCATACCTTTTCTCAATTTGAAGGATGCAACATCCTTTTTGGAAACGGTGGCCACGGCTTTCTGCCCGGTAATGTTCGTCAATTCTTCCACAGCGTGGTCAATCAGTTTCTTGTCGGAAACAGCTGCACCTACTCCACGGCTTACCACAATTTTTTCCAATTTAGGAACCTGCATTACGTTCTTGTATCCAAATTCCTCGGATAGCGCCTTGATCACGCGCTCCCTATATTCATTCTTTAATCTTGGAATGTAACTCATAACTAAATTACTTCGTTGGATTTCTTAGCAAACCTTACTTTCTTTCCATCCCTTACCTCGTATCCAACTCTCGTAGCGTCTCCAGATTTTGGATCGATCAACGAAAGGTTGGAAATATGGATAGGAGCCTCTTTTTTCACAATGCCTCCTTGAGGGTTCTTCGCACTTGGCTTCTCATGTTTGGAGACCATATTGATTCCTTCCACGATAGCTTTGTTCTTTTCACGGTCAACCTGGAGCACCTTGCCTTCGGAACCTTTGTGGTCGCCAGCAATCACTCGTACCGTATCCCCTGTTTTTATTTTCAATTTCATCTTGCTGATATCTTTTAAAGTACCTCTGGGGCCAGTGAAACAATCTTCATGAACTGCTTGTCCCTAAGCTCTCTCGCTACAGGTCCAAAAACCCTTGTTCCCCGCATTTCCCCGGTTGGGTTCAACAATACACAGGCATTGTCGTCGAAACGGATATAAGAACCGTCAGGTCTTCTTACTTCTTTCTTGGTACGCACTACCACAGCCGTGGAAACCGAACCTTTTTTTACAGTTCCCGTGGGAGTAGCTTCCTTAACGGTCACTACGATTTTATCGCCCAAAGAAGCATAACGTCTTCTTGTTCCTCCCAAAACGCGGATGGTCAAAACCTCTTTTGCACCAGTGTTGTCCGCAACCTTTAATCTTGATTCTTGCTGTACCATAATTATTTAGCTCTTTCAAGGATTTCAACCAATCTCCAACATTTCGTCTTGCTCAATGGTCGGGTCTCCATAATTTTAACGGTATCGCCTTCGTTGCAATCGTTCTTTTCGTCATGGGCAACATACTTCTTGGTTTTCAAAACGAACTTCCCGTACATGGGGTGCTTTACTCGTTTTACCTCGGAAACCACAATTGATTTCTCCATTTTGTTGCTGGTAACAACGCCTATTCTTTCTTTTCTTAAGTTTCTTTTTTCCATAAGGCAGAACCAATTATTGTAATTCCCTTTTAGTTAATTCCGTTGCAAGTCTTGCTACTGTCCTTCTTGTATGTCGTATCTGAAGTGGATTTTCCAAAGGAGTCACTGAATGCGCCATTTTCAAATCCTCATGTTGTTTCTTGAAATCGGCCAATCTTTCCTTTAGCTCTTCAATTGAAAGTTCTTTTATCTCTGATTGTTTCATCTCTCTTTTCAATTAAATATTAAGCGGAATAATCCCTAGCTACAACAAATTTGGTCTTCACCGGTAATTTCTGCGCCGCCAAACGAAGTGCTTCCTTAGCAATGTCGTGCGGTACTCCGGCCACTTCGAACATGATTCTTCCTGGTTTTACTACAGCTACCCAGTACTCTGGTGCACCCTTACCTTTACCCATACGAACCTCAAGTGGTTTTTTGGTGATAGGCTTGTCCGGAAATATCTTGATCCACAACTGGCCTTGTCTTTTCATGTATCTTGTCGCAGCGATACGCGCAGCCTCAATCTGACGGGCGGTGATAAAGTGGGAGTCCAAGGACTTGATACCGAACATTCCGTTGGAAAGCTGGTGTCCTCTCTGGGAATTCCCTTTCATACGTCCCTTCTGGGCTTTACGAAACTTTGTTCTTTTTGGCTGTAACATCTTACTTACCTTTTCTTTATCTTATTACTTTCTGCGGCGTTGTGGCTTTTTACCATCCTGCTTACCGCCTTTTCCTTGACTCTTGGACAATCCTACCAATGGTGAAAGTTCTCTCTTTCCGTAAACCTCACCTTTCATGATCCACACCTTGATTCCCAATCTACCGTAGGTAGTGTGAGCTTCCACAAGTGCATAATCCACATCGGCACGGAAAGTGGACAATGGAATTCGTCCTTCTTTATAGGATTCGGAACGCGCCATCTCAGCACCGTTCAAACGTCCTGAAATCTGAATTTTGATACCTTCAGCATTCATTCGGATGGCCGCAGCGATAGCCATTTTAATGGCTCTACGGTAAGAAATCCTGCTCTCAATCTGACGGGCCACACTAGCGGCAACCAAATTGGCATCCAACTCAGGTCTCTTGATCTCATGGATATTGATCTGAACCTCTTTGTTGGTGATTTTCTTAAGCTCTTCCTTAAGCTTGTCAACCTCTTGCCCCCCTTTACCGATAATGATACCTGGACGTGCCGTGGTAATGGTAATGGTGATCAGTTTTAAGGTTCTTTCAATAATCACCCTTGAAACGCTGGCCTTGGCCAAACGTGCATGGATGTATTTTCTAATTTTGTCATCCTCAGCCAGCTTATCGCCGTAATCGTTACCTCCGTACCAGTTGGATTCCCATCCCCTGATAATTCCTAAACGATTTCCAATCGGATTGGTCTTTTGTCCCATATTCTATTCTAGCTTTGAACGTTGTTATTGGATTCCAAGATCATGGTAACATGGTTGGAACGTTTTCTAATTCGGTGCGCTCTTCCCTGAGGTGCAGGTCGCAATCTTTTCAACATAGTACCACCATCCACACGGATTTCCTTAATGTAAAGGTCAGCATCCTCAATACTCGCGTCCTCATTTTTGGCCTCCCAATTTGCAATTGCTGAAAGCAAAAGCTTCTCCAATCTTCTGGAAGCCTCTTTTGGGTTGAACCTCAAAATAGCCAACGCCATTTCAATCTGCTTTCCTCGTACCAAATCAGCGACCAAACGCATTTTTCTGGGTGAGGTAGGACAGTTGTTCAACTTGGCAATGGCAAGTTGCTTTCTCTCCTCCTTTAACCTCTCGGCCATTTGTCTTTTACGAACTCCCATAGCTTACTTACTTTTTACCTTTGTTTTTGGCTCCTGCATGACCTCTAAAAGATCGTGTAGGTGAAAATTCTCCAAGTTTGTGACCTACCATGTTCTCGGTAACGTAAACAGGAACAAATTGTCTCCCGTTGTGCACTGCGATGGTCTGTCCTACGAAATCCGGAGTTATCATCGAGGCCCTGGACCACGTTTTGATAACCGTTTTCTTACCTGATTCTATATTGTTCTGGACTTTTTTCTCCAGACTATGATGAACGTATGGTCCTTTTTTTAATGAACGTGCCATTTACTTTTCTTTTATTTCTTTCTACGTTCTATGATATATCTATTGGTATCCTTAGTCTTGGAACGGGTTCTGAAGCCTTTGGCCGGAATTCCGTTCTTCGATCTTGGGTGACCTCCGGAAGCCCTTCCTTCACCACCACCCATTGGGTGATCAACAGGGTTCATAGCTACTGGCCTAGTTCTTGGTCTTCTACCCAACCATCTGCTTCGACCTGCTTTACCAGATACCAACAATTGGTGGTCAGAGTTGGAAACCGCACCAACGGTAGCCAAACAATTGGCCAATACCATTCGTGTTTCACCTGATGGCAATTTGATGGTCACAAATTTTCCATCTTTCGCCATCAACTGGGCAAAAGTACCGGCACTACGTGCCATAACCGCTCCTTGACCAGGTCTCAACTCTATACAGGAAATGATGGTACCCAAAGGAATTTCACTCAATGGAAGTGCATTTCCAATTTCGGGTGCAGCCTTAACACCGGAAGAAATCTTCTGGCCCACCTGCAATCCGTTTTGGGCTACCACATATCTCTTTTCGCCATCTTTATATTCGACTAGGGCGATAAATGCAGTTCTGTTGGGATCGTACTGGATGGAAACCACTGTGGCCGGCACATCTTGCTTGTCCCTTTTGAAATCGATGATTCGATATCTTCTTTTATGACCACCACCACGATGACGCATGGTCATTTTTCCTTGACTGTTCCTACCACCTGTCTTTTTTAACGGAGCCAATAAGCTTTTCTCCGGCTTATCAGTAGTAATCGCGTCAAATCCGTTTACTACTCTAAAACGCTGACCAGGGGTTATCGGTTTTAATTTTCTAACTGACATTTCTTGTCTTTATAGATTACTGTAAAAATCAATAATATCACCTTCCGCTACGTCAACAATTGCTTTTTTAAGAGCATTTGTCTTTCCGTGTTGGATACCGGTTTTTGTATAGCGACTCTTACGATTTGGACCATAGTTCATGGTTCTAACCTTCTCCACAGAAACACCATAAGTAGCCTCAACCGCTTCTTTGATCTGAAGTTTGTTGGCCTTGGGGTCAACATAGAAACCATAACGATTGAAAAGCTCGCTATCAGCGGTCATTTTTTCCGTAATGATTGGTTTTATCAACACACTCATGATTTTCTTATTTCTTAAGGTTCGATTCGATTCCTTCCAAAGCACTCTCAGTAAGTACTACATTGCTAGCGTTAACTATTTTGTAAGTATTTAATTCTGAGTTAGTTACGACTTCGGAACGCTCCAAATTACGCGACGACAAATATACATTTTTATTTGTACCGCCCAACACGATGAGCGACTTTTTATTTTCGATGCCCAAAGAGGCCAAAAATGCAACAAAATCTTTAGTCTTTGGAGCTTCAAAATTGAAGTCCTCAACAACGGTGATCGCCTTCTCTTTTGACTTCAATGTCAAGGCCGATTTTCGGGCCAAACGCTTCACGTTTTTGTTCAATTTTTGATGGTAATCTTTTGGTCTTGGACCGAAGATTCGACCACCACCTCTAAAGATGGGAGACTTAATGCTACCTGCTCTCGCGGTACCGGTTCCCTTTTGCTTTTTGATCTTACGGGTACTACCAACAATCTCGGCTCTCTCCTTCGATTTGTGGGTACCTTGTCTTTGGTGTGCCAAATACTGCTTAACATCCAAATAGATGGCATGCTCATTAGGCTCTATGGCGAAAACCTCGTCAGAAAGTTCAACTTTCCTTCCGGTCTCTTTTCCTTTGATATCTAAAACTGCTACCTTCATTACTTCTCAATTGTTACGTAAGCATTTTTGTGACCTGGAACTGCACCCTTCACTACGATAAGGTTTTTCTCAGGAACCACTTTCAATACTCTCAAGTTTTGAACTGTAACTCTTTCTCCACCCATTCTACCGGCCATTTTCATGCCTTTAAAAACACGGGCTGGATACGATGCCGCACCAATGGAACCAGGGGCTCTCAATCTGTTATGCTGACCGTGCGTTGCCTGACCAACACCTGCAAAGCCATGTCGCTTTACAACGCCCTGAAATCCTTTACCTTTTGATGTGCCGACCACATCAACAAATTCTCCTTCCACAAAAAGGTCGACACCAATGGTATCGCCCAATTTGTATTCCCCTTCAAAATCACGGAATTCAACGACTCTTTTCTTTGGAGAAGCACCTGCTTTCTTAAAGTGACCGGTCTCGGCCTTGTTTGCACGTTTTTCTGCCTTGTCATCGAAACCTAGTTGAAGGGCACTGTACCCGTCTACCTCTTCGGTTCTGACTTGGGTAACCACGCATGGCCCAGCTTCAAGAACGGTACATGGAATATTCTTTCCATTCTCGTCGAAGATGCTGGTCATACCGATTTTTCTACCTATTAACCCAGACATATTTATACTTATTAATTGTTTACTTTTTCAATGCCAACGTCTTGGCAAAAAAATTGGGTCAAGAAAATCCTCTGACCCAGATTTTTTTCTTTCACCGTTTTTCCCGAACCGTCGTCCGGGACATGTCTTCAACCTCTACAGGCCGAATTATACTTATACCTTGATCTCAACTTCAACACCACTTGGAAGCTCGAGCTTCATAAGGGCATCGATGGTTTTTGATGAAGAGCTGTAAATGTCCAACAAGCGCTTGTAAGAGCTCAATTGGAACTGCTCCCTCGATTTCTTGTTCACGTGCGGTGAACGCAAAACCGTAAATATCTTTTTGTGCGTTGGCAATGGAATTGGTCCAGTAACAACAGCACCAGTCGTCTTAACTGTTTTTACAATCTTTTCAGCAGATTTATCCACCAAATTGTGATCGTAAGACTTAAGTTTTATTCTAATTTTTTGACTCATCTTGCTGAAAAATTAAGCGGTAACTCCTTTAACTGATTTAATCACCTCCTCTGCAATGTTCGTAGGAGTCTCTGCGTAGTGTGAAAATTCCATAGTGGAAGTAGCTCTACCCGAGGACAAAGTTCTCAAAGCGGTCACATAACCGAACATTTCAGATAGTGGTACTTCAGCCTTCACAACTTTAGAACCAGCTCTGTCGTCCATGTTATTTACCTGACCTCTTCTTCGGTTCAAGTCACCTACAATGTCACCCATGTTCTCTTCAGGGGTCAATACCTCCAACTTCATGATAGGCTCCATCAAAACCGCTCGAGCAGCTCTTGCAGCTTCCTTGTAACCCAATTTGGCAGCAAGCTCAAACGAAAGTGAATCGGAATCCACAGGGTGGAAAGAACCATCTTTCAAAGTAATCTTCATACTATCCATCTCAAATCCGGCCAAAGGACCATTTTTCATGGCATCCTTAAATCCTTTTTCAACAGATGGGATATATTCTTTAGGAATGTTACCTCCTTTAATTTCATTAACGAAATCCAAGCCAGCTTTACCTTCTTCCGCAGGCTCCATAACAAATACAATGTCCGCGAACTTACCACGACCACCGGTTTGTTTCTTGTAAACTTCTCTGTGATTGGCAACGGCTGTCAAAGCTTCCTTGTATTCAACCTGAGGTTGACCTTGGTTGACCTCAACCTTGAACTCTCTTCGTAGACGATCTACAATGATGTCCAAGTGAAGCTCACCCATACCAGAAATAATAGTCTGACCTGAAGCTTCATCGGTCTTAACCTGGAATGTTGGATCCTCCTCGGCCAATTTGGCCAAAGACATTCCCAATTTATCGACATCAGCCTTGGTTTTAGGCTCAACCGCTATACCGATTACAGGATCAGGGAAGTCCATACTCTCAAGCACAATTGGGTGCTTTTCAGAAGACATGGTATCCCCAGTCTTGATATCCTTAAATCCAACAGCAGCACCAATATCACCAGCTTCGATATACTCGATTGCGTTTTGCTTATTGGAGTGCATTTGGTAGATACGAGAGATCCGCTCTTTTTTACCTGAACGATTGTTCAAAATGTACGAACCTGCATCCAAACGACCAGAATAGGCTCTAAAGAATGCCAAGCGCCCTACGAAGGGATCGGTTGCAATCTTAAATGCCAAAGCAGAAAATGGCTCTTTGGGATCTGGTTTTCTGGTAACCTCGTTTCCTGTGTTTGGATCGACACCTATAATATCATCCTTATCCAAAGGAGAAGGTAGGTAGCGACAAACAGCATCCAACAAGAATTGAACTCCTTTGTTTTTGAATGATGAGCCACAAACCATAGGAATGATGGCCCTATCCATAACAGCAGCTCTCAATGCGGCATGGACTTCTTCCTCGGTGATGGAATTTTCATCCTCGAAGAATTTCTCCATCAATTCCTCATCATATTCAGCTACGGCTTCAATCAAAGCAGCTCTGTACTCCTTAACTTCATCTTCCATTTCAGCAGGGATGTCGATAACATCGAAGGTAGAACCGAAGTTCTCATCGTGCCATACAATGGCCCTGTTCTTGGCTAGATCTACAATACCTTTAAAGTCAGCCTCCTCACCAATTGGCAAAACGATTGGCACGGCATTGGATCCCAACATTTCGCGAACCTGCTTACACACGTTCAAGAAGTTGGAACCTTGACGGTCCATTTTGTTTACGAATCCAATTCGTGGTACTTTATAATTGTCGGCCAATCTCCAGTTGGTCTCTGACTGTGGCTCTACACCATCAACAGCACTGAACAAGAATACCAATCCATCCAAAACACGCAATGAACGGTTTACCTCAACGGTAAAGTCAACGTGTCCGGGAGTATCGATAATATTAAAGTGGTAATCTTTTGCATCTGTGGTGGGTTTTCCCTGCTCGGTAGGGAACTGCCAGGTACAAGTTGTGGCAGCAGAGGTGATGGTAATACCACGCTCTTGCTCTTGCTCCATCCAGTCCATCGTAGCCGCACCGTCATGCACCTCACCAATTTTGTGACTTACACCAGTATAAAAAAGAATACGCTCTGTAGTAGTGGTCTTTCCAGCATCAATGTGCGCTGCAATACCTATATTCCTTGTATATTTTAAATCTCTTGACATTTTAATTGACTAGAATCTAAAGTGTGAGAATGCTTTGTTGGCCTCGGCCATCTTGTGGGTATCGACTCTTTTCTTAACGGCGGCACCTTCTTCTTTGGCTGCAGCTAAGATTTCAGCAGCCAATTTTTGCGCCATGGATTTTTCATTACGCTTTCTTGCGTAGCTGATCAACCACTTCATTGCCGTAGAAATTTTTCTGTCAGGACGAATTTGCATTGGGATTTGGAAAGTAGCTCCTCCTACCCTTCTACTTCGAACCTCAACATGGGGCATCACATTGGAAAGTGCATCTTTCCAAAGCTCCAAAGCGGTCTTTTCCTCGTCGTTATTTTTTTCGTCTACGATATCAATTGCGTCATAAAAGATTTTGAAAGCAACTGATTTTTTACCATCCCACATCATCATGTTGACAAAACGGGTCACCAACTGATCGTTAAATCGTGGATCTGGCAACAACGGTCTTTTTTTCGCTTGCTTTTTTCTCATCGCTTCTTACTTTTTAGGACGTTTTGCACCGTATTTAGATCTACGTTGCGTTCTACCTGCTACACCAGCGGTATCCAATGCACCACGAACAATGTGGTAACGAACACCCGGCAAGTCCTTTACTCTTCCACCTCTAACCAATACTATCGAGTGCTCTTGGAGGTTGTGTCCCTCACCAGGGATGTAGGCGTTCACTTCCTTGCCGTTGGTCAACCTAACCCTTGCCACTTTACGCATGGCAGAGTTCGGTTTTTTAGGCGTAGTAGTGTACACACGCGTACAAACCCCTCTACGTTGAGGACACGAATCCAAAGCAGCCGATTTACTCTTCTTGGTAATTGTGACTCTTCCTTTTCGTACTAATTGTGAAATTGTTGGCATTAAAATTTCCTTTTAAAAACAAAACAACCCTCATTTTGAGGGCTGCAAATGTAGTGATAATTCAGAATAATTCAAATGGGAAGCGCTTTTTTTACAAGAATATTTCAAAGCACTTTCCCGAGCACCTAAAACTTTCTCCATTTTCCTCTTTGACAAAGGTGCAAGTCCAACTAAAAAAGCTAGGTTTTATACCTTGTTTTCATCGCCACTATTGAGAACACGGAAGAGCAACAATCAGCCCTTTTACCCACGTAAGTAAGGTTTATTATATAAGGTATAAATGGAACGGTCGGAATCTGGCGAATCAAGTAGTTTCCCAAACCTAAATCTAATCCACAGCATTCAAAAAGTTGACCAACGCGACCAGGTCCTCTTTTTCGCCTAGGTTGACCTTATTCTCTTTCATGAATTTCTTCAGTTTTCCCATTTGTTCCTCTGGAACAAAATCCTTCAAAGCCTTTTTGGAGTTTTTCAGTTTAAAAGGGTTCTTATCGCCCACTGCTACATAAAAGGATTTGTCATCCAAAAAACGCGGAGGCACATTTTGTTGATTTGGGGTCTCTGCTTTTCTTCCTTCCCTCAATATCTTTTGCTTTTTTTGATACAGGCTGTACTTTTCATGTGATACCAATTCCATAAAGTACCCATCGGTCAGATTATTCTCCAAATTCACATAATCCTTTAATACGTATTTGTTGTTCCCTATTTCAAACCAAAGCATGGAGCTTTTCGTAATCACTTGGGGGTCGTGCATCTCCGTTTTTTTGGCTTCTATCTCATCAGCAAAGGCATTATATCGCATAGGGTACTTTCCGTAGTATTGAGTGCCCAGATATACTTTACCGATTACGAAATCTTCCTCATAATACATGGATCCCCTGATGTCCGAAAACTGAAGCTTTGATCCGTCCCAATTCCTGAATTTGTTGGTGAGTTCGTTCATATGGGCCGCGAGGGTGGTATTGTTCCAAACAGGCCCGGTGGAACTCAACGTACTGGAATAACCCTGTTGCGAAAACATTGGGGAGACAAAAACGGCAGTTAAAAATGCAACTGCCGACAACAAATTACTAACTTTCATTCTTCTTAAATTTTGTTGGACAAGCTACAATTTCTGAAATTTCAAATGGTACTTCTAAGTCGGGAAATCCCATAGTCCCTGAAGGGCTCTTTTTCAATATTTCGCTAGAGAGAAACGAAACGCTCTTCTCATGGTATCCGTCAATGATTTAATTATGCACCGGAATTAAGGAAGGCCACTAGCTGAATTAGGCCCTCTGGATCGTTCAATTTGATATTATTTTCCTTTATATACCTTTTTAGTTTACCCGCATTCTCATTACCAAAGAGATTTTTCAAGGACTTGTTGGAATTTTTAAGTTGCTTCGGGTATCCCCTTCCAGAATAAACATAGAAGCTTTGGGAATCCACAAAACGGTGTGGGCTTGTTTTATGAAACGAAGTCTGGGCTTGTTTGCCCCTTTTAAAGATTTTCCTTTTTTCTTGATATAGACGATACTTACCTTCAGGCACCAGTTCCAGCAGATAACCACTAAAAACCTGATCTTTTGAATCCTTATAATCCATCAAAACAAAGGTGTCCTCACCAACCTTAAAGGAAAGTGTGCTTCCCTTGGCCACACTTCTGGGCAACTCTCCTTGTCCTGTTTTTACCTCGAACTGATCAAGGTAGGCATTGTAGCGTAGTAAATAGCTCTTGTACAAACTTTCTCCTAAATAAAGGTTCCCCTTTACAAAGTCCTGTTCGTAATACATAGAACCCTCAATCTCAGAAACAGGGATTTGAACATCGCCCAAGGCGATTGACTTGTTCAGTTGATGGACTAAATCGGTAAGCTGCGTTTTGTCCCATGCCATAGCTTGTGTTCCAGATCCAGTCTGAACTGACCCACTGACCTGGCCAAAAGCACACGTACTAAAAATATAAACGGATACAATCCATAAAAAAATCATCTTCATAGCCATGTGAATTCGTTCCTTAAAGTTAAGCATTTGGAAGTACAAATCTATACGGCCCTAAAAGGGTCGCCTACCATTGACTTTTAATGTACCTTGTCGTGAAGTGCTAAGGCTGCACTTGCTACAACCGCAATGACTCACTTTAGGAATCAGGTCGTTGGGACCTAACAGGATATCGGAAACCTAAAGTTGTAAATTATTGAACAATCGAACCAAATCATTTTCGTCGTTCAATTTGGTGCCATTTTTCTTGATGTAGCTTTTTACCTTATCCATATCCTTTTCATCAAAGAATTCCTTAAGCACTTTTTTGGAATTTTTGAGATACATGGGATATTTGTCCCCCACTTGGATGTAAAAGGATTCGGAATCGATAAACTTGTGGGGGACATCCTTGTGAAACGAAGTCTCCGCTTTTTTACCTTCCTTAAATAACTTTACTTTTCTTTTGTAAAGCCTGTATTTGCCATTGTTTGCCAATACCTGCAGGTGTCCTTGAGCCAGTTCGCCATCCTTGTCCAAATAGTCCAAGTAAACAAATTGGGCCCCATCCAAAACAAAGGTCAAATAATTACTTCGGGCCAATCCCAATATCTCATCCCCAACATCTTCCTTAACTTCAAATTCATCTGAGTACGCATTGTAGCGCATCGGGAAATTCGAATGCAGCTCGTTACCTAAATATACTTGACCATTTCTGAATTCCCGAACATCGTACATTGAACCCTCCACATCGGACAACTCTACCTTATTTCCCTTACCATCCCTTATGGCCTTATCAATCTCATTGACCAAACTTACGAATCTGGATTTATCCCAATCTCCTCTGGTGGACTGAAGATTTGTAGTGAGCAACTGCTGGCCCAGCAAGGAGAAACCACTAAACAAACCGAGAATACCAAATAATATGTTTTTTTTCATTGTTTCATTTTTTCCGAACTTTCTAAATATACGTAATTATCAATATTACCTATGATTACGAAAACCAATTCTTGCGAACTTTTCAAAAACAAGCACCGTGAATTGAGTTATCCCCATTTTTTAAACCCCATTTTGAATGCTTCATGGTTCGTGCACATTTCCTAAAATTTTCTGAAGATTCCTTTGGATTATTAACATGAAATTATGATTTTAGCGGCTAGCTAATTCAAATAATTTTAAAATGAGAACAAAACTTAGTGGATTGTTAACGCTGTTATTGGCGTTTATTGTGCATGTTTCATATGCGCAAGACAAGACAATTTCAGGTAATGTCACGGACGCTGACGGTCTTCCATTGCCTGGGGTTAACATTGTCGTCGAAGGTACTACAAATGGTACTCAAACAGATTTTGATGGTAACTACTCCATCTCGGCCAGTGTAGGCCAGACACTCCTGTTCACTTACATAGGACAGCGAGATGCCAGACGTACCGTTGGCGCCGGCAGTACAATTAACGTCCAGATGCAGGAGGATGCTCAGGCGTTGGAGGAAGTTGTTGTAACAGCCCAAGGTATCAAGAGAGAGGCCAGGTCTTTGGGTTATGCGGTAACAACCGTTGAATCTGAGGGCATAGAGTCAAGGCCTGAAGCTGATGTGGCCAGGGTACTTAACGGTAAGATTTCAGGGGTAAACATTACATCCCAAAATGGTCTTTCCGGTTCCGGTACGAACATTGTAATACGTGGTTATTCCACCGTTACCCAATCAAACCAGCCCTTGTTTATTGTAGATGGTGTTCCTTTTGATTCCGGAACAAACGGCCAGTCCAACTTCTTGGACAATGCCACGGAATCCAGCCGATTTTTGGATTTGGACCCAAACGCCATAGAAAGTATAAGTGTACTTAAAGGGTTGAGTGCGACCGTACTTTATGGTTCTCGAGGTAGAAATGGTGTGATTCTTATCAATACCAAAAATGCAGCATCGGGAGAGGCCAACAAAAAGAGTGAAGTTACGGTAACCCAATCAGTATTCTTATCAGATGCTATCGTCCCAAAATATCAGGACAATTATGGAGGTGGTTTCCACCAAGGTTTCGGATTCTTCTTCAGTAACTGGGGACCAAGATTTGATAGGACAGATGATGACGGAATTGGTAATGCAGTTCAGTTTGTAGGTGATGGCCCTGGAGGAGTCGCAATTCTTTCAAGCCCTTTGAACTTTATTGGAGACCAAACATTGGTTGCCGGGTTTGAGGATATTGCCGCACAACCCTATCCTTACGTACCTTATAATGGTGTAGAGGAGTTTTTCAGACAAGGTCTTGTTACATCGACTTCGGTAAACGTACGTGGAGGTAGTGAAAAGGTAAATTTCAATGTGAACTACGGAAGAACGGAAGATAAAGGTATAACTCCCGGCAACCGCGTTCTTAGAAACAACTTCAGTATGGGAGGTAGCGCACAGCTATCCAACAACTTTACGGTAGCTGGAACTTTCAATTTTTCCAGAACAGATTATACCTCTCCTCCTAACGCGGCGAGTTTCGGTAGTGGTTCTGGTTTTGATGGTGCTGCCGTTTTTGGGGATTTGTTGTACACCCCTCGAAGTGTGGATTTGACAAACCTTCCATTCCAAGCGTTGGACGGCAGGAGCGTTTATTATCGTTCAGGTAACGATATCCAAAATCCATACTGGACTGTAAACAACGCGCAAGCCACACAGGACGTGGATCGTTTTAACGGTAACCTTTCTGTCAACTATCTAATCAACGATTGGTTAACTGCAACATACCGATTAGGTTTGGACACCTATACGGAATTGAATACCTATGGCCAGAACCGAGGTGGTGTTGATGGTGATATCACAGGTATCTTCAGATCTTCAGCTGTGAGAAATACAATTTGGAACCATGATGTTATTTTGTCCGCAGATAAAAACATCAACGATGATCTTAATCTAAAAGTAATTGCCGGTGCACAGGCGCGTAGGGATGTATTTAGACGAGATGGTGTGGAAAGTACACAGCAGTTGGTATTTGGAGTTCTTAAACACTGGAACTTTGTTCAGCAATCCGCTATCAACTCATTCTCTGGGTTAAACATTGAAAATATCGCGGAAGACAACCAAGTTGGTCTCTACTTAGACGCCACCTTGGGTTACAAAGACTTCCTTTATGTAAACGCGGTTGGACGTAATGACTGGTCCAATACCTTGGAACAAGGAAACAATTCGTTGTTTTATCCAGGAGCCAGTATTTCCTTCATTCCAACTTCTGCATTTACAGGACTACAGGGCAATGCACTTAATTACCTTAAGCTTCGTGTAGGTTACGGATCTTCTGCTGGTTTCCCAACTCCTTATGCCACAAGAGATGTACTATCCCTGAATGCAAGAAGTTTGGTGCAGCCAGATGGAACTGTAGTTTCTTCAAATTCTATAAACAATGTGTTGGGTAACCGCGATCTGCGACCTGAAAGAGTTGAAGAATTTGAAGTGGGTATTGATACAAGACTATTCAATGCACTAAACTTGAACGTGAGTCTTTATGAGAAAACAACTACTGATTTGATTACCAACCAAGCATTGGATGATGCTACTGGATTTACCAGCCGACTGGTGAATATTGGAGAAATCAAGTCAACAGGTGTAGAGGTCGATTACGATATCAACATTATCAAGCCAGTTGACGGAAGCTTTGGGTTTAACCTAGCAGGTAACTTCACTGCAAATGAAACTACCGTCACCGATTTGGCAGATGATACTGACAACATCCTGCTTACTTTTGCAGTTGTTGGAGAAGCAGCAAACTATGCAATAGAAGGTAGGCCATTCGGTACACTTTTGGGCTCTACAATCCTAAGAAACGACAATGGCGAGTTGGTTGTAGGTGATGATGGTCAATATCTAACAGATCCTGAACTTACGGAAATTGGTGATCCAAATCCAGATTGGACTACTACATTAATACCTTCATTTTCTTATAAGAATCTTACCCTTTCGGCAAATATTCAGTACCGACACGGTGGAGATATTTACTCAACAACGGCAGCGGCGCTTATTGGTCGTGGTGTTGTTGATGCTGATGAGGTTATTTGTAGGGAGTGTAACTACATCTTGCCTGGTGTTAACCAAGCTGGACAACCAAACAATGTGGCCATTACAGCGACCAACTTAGGATTCGACACCTATTTTGCAGGAGGCATCAATGAGCTCAACATCTTTGATGGATCTACCATAAGACTACAGGAAGTTTCACTAGGATATGCTTTGCCTAGAAAGTTTTTGGACAAAACGCCATTTGGTAGTCTTTCTTTCACGCTTTCTGGCTTGAACCTGTGGTACAAGGCGCTCAACTTCGATAGTGATCTAAGATATGATACCAACGCTTCAAGTACAGGTGTAGGTAATGGCCAAGGTATAGACTTCATTACTGGTCCCTCGACCAGACGTTATGGTTTCACCGTTAAGGCGACGTTCTAATTAAAAGAAAAAGAAAAACAAAATATCATGAAAAAAATATTTAACAAAGTCAGTGGTTTACTTACAGCTTTGGCCTTGATATTTACCGCAATCGGATGTGAATCCGTTGAACTTGGGGTAGAGGAAAGTCCAAATTTTCTAAGCCCTGACCAACCTGATACCAATCTATTCCTAAATGCCATTCAGTTTGGAGTAGCTAATTTTCATTCAGGTATTGAGGGAAGTGGATTTGATGGAATGAGTGAATTTGGAATGGAGCCAGTTCGTATGTTACACGGTTTTGGCCCTTCGTATAGAGAACTTAACGAACCTGCTGATTTCAATCGTGTTTGGAATGACGCATATTCTGAAACACTTGCCGATATACGAGGTATGACTCCGTTGGCAGAGGAAGCAGGTCAATTTACACACGTCGCCATTGGCCAGATCATCGAAGCTTATTTAATGATGACTTTGGTTGACTTTTTTGGGGATGTTCCTTATTCAGAAGCGATTCAAGGATCGGACGGACTTGTAAACCCTGTATTGGATTCCCAAGTAGCTGTGTATGAAGCAGTGGATCAATTGTTGCTGGATGCCATTGCCAATCTAAATCGGGATGAATTGAGCCTTCCCGCGGCAGATCTTTTCTTTCCTGGGGTAACAGGCAGTGCTCTGGAGACGCAATGGTTAAAAGTAGCCAGCACACTTCGGTTAAAACTCTATTTACAAACCCGATTGGCCAATGAAACAAGCTTCAATGCTGCTGCGTCAACGGCTACAATCAATGCGTTGATTGCAGGTGGTAATTTGATTACGGACTCAGCTGATGATTGGCAATTCCAATATGGAACTTCACTTTCGGCACCTGACAGTAGACACCCATTTTTTGAGAAAAACTATGGTGGTGCTGGACCAAGTGCAGATTTCATAGCTGCCAACTATTTTATGGATTTGATGGCAAATCAATACGGCCAAATAGACCCTAGAATACGTTATTACTACTATAGGCAGGTTGATGATTTCTC